>JANWIA010000001.1 GCA_025450105.1 Candidatus Doudnabacteria bacterium
AGCGATAACGGTAATCTTTACTTCTTCGTCCATGGATTCATCAATGACAGCGCCGAAAATAATTTTGGCGTCGGGGTCGACGGACTTGGTAATGAATTTGGCAGCATCATCCACTTCATACATACCTAAATCTTTTCCGCCGGTGATGTTAAACAACACGCCGCGGGCACCGTCACCAGAAAGTTCCAACACCGGGGAATTGATTGCAGCGCGGGCAGCATCGAGGGCGCGGTTTTCACCGGTGGCGCGGCCAATACCCATCAAGGCCGAACCGGCGTTTTGCATAATCGCTCGGACATCGGCAAAGTCAACGTTGATCATCCCCGGAGTGGTGATCAAATCAGAAATGCCGGCTACACCTTGGCGCAAAACATCATCAACGTATTTGAAAGCGTCTAGTAAAGAGGTCTTCTTATCGATAATTTGTAAAATGCGATCGTTTGGAATGACAATGATTGTGTCGACATGCTGCTTCAATTCTTCCAAACCTTTGTCGGCCAGTTCGCGGCGCTTGGCGCCTTCAAAGGCGAACGGTTTGGTGACAACGGCAACAGTTAAAATTCCGGTTTTCTTGGCCAGCTCAGCTACTACCGGTGCGGCACCAGTGCCGGTTCCGCCGCCCAAACCGCAGGTAATGAACACCATATCCGCGTTACGGATCGTATCTAAAATTTCCTGCTTGTTTTCTTCCGCAGCAGCCCGGCCAATGTCCGGGTTCATGCCAGCGCCCAATCCTCGAGTAATCGTTTTGCCAATGTGAATCTTGTGGTCAGCTTCGGAATTATGCAAAGCCTGGGCATCAGTATTGATGGCCACAAACTCCACACCCTTAATACCGGTTTCCATCATTCGATGGATAGCATTATGACCGGAGCCTCCAACACCAATAACTTTTATTCTGGCAAATGTTTCGATTTTTGGTTTGACTTCGAAGGATTTGAGCTTCATATTAATTACTTTCTGATTTATAAATTAGGACTGGCTTTATGGAAGAAAACTTTTGAACCACTTGCGCATTTTGTTGACCGTATCGTTCTCCAAAACTTTTTTGGCGAACTTGTTGACTGTGCGGGACGAACCGAGCAGAAATTCCTGCCCCCAGACGACTAAGCCCACAGCGGTGGCAAACGACGGATCATTGACCCGGTCGATGACCGTGGCCACAGACCCCGGCAGGCCAATGGAGACTGGCAAGCGTAATTGCTTTTTAGCAAGTTCTAAGACTCCTGGCAACTTGGCTCCCCCACCCGTCAGGACAACACCCGCTGGCAACTGGCCATCTTTGTTAATGAGTTTCAGTTCCTTGTTAACTAAATCAAAAATTTCTTCCAGGCGTGCTTCGACAATTTCCGCGACATGTTTAGTCGAAACCTTGCCTTCTTCCTGTTTGTCGATTTTGGTCAGGTCAATGTCCACGTCCTTCTTGACCTCTTTGACCTCGGCATAGGCGTGCTGCAATTTTACTTTTTCTGCCGTATCAACAGAAGTCCGTAAACCGATGGCCAAGTCATTTGTAATATGTGTGGACCCGACTGGTAAAATTGTACTCTTGAGTAAATCGCCCTCTTCAAAAACTACCAGGCCGGTTGTGCCGCCGCCTAAATCAACCACGGCTACGCCCAATTCCTTTTGCTTCTTTGTCAGCACGGCCTGGGCTGCAGCCAGCGGGGCCAAAACCAGATCATCAATTTCCAATCCGGCTTGCAGAATACACTTTGTTAAATTTTTCGTAAATGGCACGGCAGCCTGAATAATGTGGCTATCGACTTCTAGGCGGATGCCGGACATGCCGACCGGATCCTTAATGCTTGTTTGCCCATCAACCGTGAAAGCCTTAGGGATAACGTGTAAAATTTCGCGGTTTGGCGGAATGGAAATGGCTTGCGATGCATCAACCACGCGGACAACATCATTTTCCGTGATTTCACCGTCAGCGCGGGCAACTGCAACAACGCCGTGACTTTCGTGTGAGGTGATTTGCGCACCACCTACCGAAATCACGGCGTGATCAATAGACAAACCTGTCATTCGTTCAGCTTTTTCCAAAGCTTCGGAAATGGCGGAAACCGCTTCATCAATATCAACAATTACTCCACGACGAATTCCCTGCGAAGCGCTTTCTCCGACTCCAATAATGCTGGGACTACCCAGTTCGGATTCTTGTTTCCCGACCACGACTCGAATCACGGATGAACCAACATCGAGTCCGACAAAAATTTGTTCTTTCGCCATTTTATTTTAGTACTTTATGTTAGAGCAGATCAGAAATCTACTTTAACTCTTCTTTAAGTAATTTAGAAACGGCACCGCCGTCCGAGCGACCCTTAACCCGAGTCATAACTTCTTTCATGGCCTTACCAAAATCCTTGGCTGTGGCACTGGTTTCGGTTATGACTGCTTTGACAATATTTCGAAGTTCCGTTTCATCTATTTGCGCTGGTAGGTATTTTTGCAATACTGCCATTTGCTTTTGTTCGTGTTCCGCCAAATCGGTGCGGTTGCCGGCTGTAAAACTTTGAATGGAATCTTTGTGCTGTTTTACTTTCTTGGCCACGACCTGTAAAACTTCTTCTTCGGTCAGGGTTTTCTGTTTGGCAATCTCAACATTCTTTATTTCCGATTTAAGGTTGCGCAAACTCGAGACAACGATTTCATTTTTTTCCTTGAATGCACTTTTGTAATCGCTATCGATTTGTTCAATGTTCATGTAATTATCTTCGTCTAAACTTTGTTGAATATACAGGAAGCTTGCCCATCTTTTTCAATTCTTCGCGCTTTTCTCTATTAGTGGCTCTGCGAGCAGCGTCTTCACGAAGAAGATTTCGGGATTTAGTTGGAGTAAAAAATCTAATTTTTCGGGCGCGCACTAAAACTCCGCTTTGCTGGATCTTGCGGTTGAATCGTCTCAAGAGACTTTCGAAGGACTCATTATCTTTTCTTTTTACTTCTACCAAGGTTCTCACCTACCTTTCAAAATCTGAATAAAAAAACTTCAGATAAAATATAAAAAACCTGCATCGAATATAACACAAAATAGGTCAAGGGTCAAATAGGTTTAGGGCTAAAACTCCGGTAAAAATGATCTATTTCTTGTCCGAGAAGATCCGAGTAATCTTCTCTTTCCTATTCATTCATTTGTTTATCTCGGCCAAGGGCAATTTTGTAACAAGCTTATAAAATTATCAACATTCTCAACCAATTAAAAAGCTTCCGCTTGTCAGTTATCAACGGAAGCTAATGTGAATATTATTACCGGCCGAGACGCTTTTTGACCTCTTCAATAATGCGTTCGATTGTGAAAAGTTCCTGCATACCGGAACGGACGTCGCGCAGAATGACAGTCCCTTCGCGCGCTTCTTTTTGGCCGATGATCAACGCAATGCTGACCTTACTCGATTCCGCAAGTTTCAATTGCGTCTTGATTGACCCCGGGCCAATGAATTCCGACGCGGCAATGTTGTGGCTCCACAAATCAGAAAAGAGTCGCAAGGTTTTCTTGGCTGCCAAATCGCCGAGCGGCACCAGGAAAACTTCGGATCGAGTTTTGTGCGTGAATTTTAGGTTGGCTAGATTCAAAGCGTTGAGGACAGTTTCCATGGACGTGTTAAATCCAAGCGCTGATGCGGGCGTGCCGCCCAGACTTTGGATAAGGTCGTCGGCGTGTCCTCCGGTGCCCAGAGTCAGATCACCTTGCTCGCCTTTGTATCGAATTTCAAAAATGGTTCGACGTGACCATGGTTTACCAATAACTTTTTGGTTCAAATTGTAGGGCATCCCAAGCTCGTCCAAACCTTCGAGCACTCCAATAAAATGGTGGCGGCAGTTTTCGCACAAGTAATCAACCAGGACCGGGGCTTCGGCCGCAACCGTGGAGCAGGAAATATTAGTGCAGGCAAAAATCGCGACCGGATTGGTGTCGACCAGCTCGACACAATTTTCGCAAAGATCGTACTTCTTTTCCTTAAAATAACTTTTGAGGACTTCCTGGTAAGGTGGTAAGCATTCCAAACAGCCAATATTGTTAATTTCTAACGACAAATTATTCAAACCAACTTCGTGGAAGAGTTTCATAACCAAATTAATAATCTGAGCATCGGCAATCGGCGCAGTTTCGCCAAAAATTTGGAACCCTAATTCATCACCCTGCCTCAAAGCACCCTTGGAAATGTACATGACTGGGGAAGCATAAAACCACTTACTGACTTTTTCCCGTTCGAAATAACGATGTTCAAGGTAAGCACGGACCAAACCAAAAATATTCGTTGGTTTGACTGCCCAAACGTGTTCGCGGGCTGCGGTGTTGAGGGTTAACAACTGCTCGCCGGTGGCGGCCTGCTGCCAAAACTTGAACAATCGGGCGTCTTCGACCATTGGGGTATCAATACGGGTATAACCAAAAGTGCTGGCCAAATTAAGGAAGCGGTCCATAAAAGAATGGAAGGCCGCTTGTTGCTCGGGCAAGACATCAAAAGTGCCAGGCAACCGTAATGGGGCTTTTTCAACAGCTGGGGTTATTTTTTTTGGTCGTCCCATATAATTTAGTAAATAATCAAATCACAATTATCAAATCCCAAATAAAGTACAAGCACCAATTCGATAAATAAACATCAAACACAATCATGTAATTTTTAAATTGTGTTTTGGTATTTATTTGTTATTTGGTGCTTGTGTTTTGTCTATTTAAAACTGTAAACTGGGCCGTCGAATTTATCAAACTTTGAGAGGGGCAAAACGCGGACAAAAACTTTTCCAATCATTTCCGACCGTTTCAACGGTCCCCAATCGCGCGAGTCAGAGGAGGCTAAACGATTGTCCCCCATCATGAAGTATTCGTCGTTGGCCAATTCAACTACTTTTTTGCCGCCAATGAGCATGGTGTTGTGCGGGAAGCTCAAACCCTGGTTTGGCAAATACTTTTCATCAACAATCTTTCCATCAGGATACTCTGTATTAAATATGGTCACGTTACCATTGTCAATCTGGACTTTTTCCCCCGGCATGCCAATGACGCGCTTGATAAAAAATTGCTTCGGGTCATTTGGGTAGCGCAAGACCACGACGTCGCCGCGGTGGGGATCCCCAAGGTGGTAAGAAATTTCATCGATGATAAGGTACTGGCCGTTGGAATAGTTAGGTTCCATGGATGAACCGGAAACGATAAACGGTTGAAAAACAAAAAACCGGATCGGCAAAATGATTGCCCCGGCAATAACAATGACTTTGAGGAAGTCAAAGAGAAAAACAACGCTGGAAGAGAATGTCGATGGAGTCGACGGACTGGAAGTTGGAGTTGGATTTGGTTGAGAATTTTGTTCGGACATTTTTAGAAATTTTACTGATAAGTTTTCTGGTGGTCACAGCTGGACTCGAACCAGCGACCTCGCCGATGTGAACGGCGCGCTCTAACCAGCTGAGCTATGCGACCATTTAATCAGAAAATTGCGGATAGGTCACTTGTTACTTCCATTAAAAACTATCGAATAAGTTAGTAACTGGTCAATTTTTCGCGGTTTCTTTGTAAAGTTTGACCAAAATCTTAGGAAAAAATTTAAATGTGCTCTTCTAGCTTACCAAATTCCGCAATCGTCCACAACCCCTGAGAATTGAAGCAAAAAAAGTGTGGCCGAAGTGGTAAATATAGAGTATAATTAATGGGAATTCTTTACAGGAATTGCTACGAAAATTATAACCATTTCAATCCGCAACAAAATGCGCAATCTCGATATCACTCCCCGACAATTTAACTACATGCAGGCCGCGCCGACACCGGAACAGCCTCGACCAAGAAAAAGAAAGAAGCTGAAATGGTTTCTTATTCTTTTATTACTGGTTGGCGCACTCGTTTTTGCCGGTGGCCGAATAATCACGCAGGCAAATAAAATTTTTGGCAGCAACAAAAGTATTTTTTACCGCGTCGGCCAGTTGTTCGTGGCCGATGAACGCAAACTACAGGGCGAAGACTCCGGCATGGTCAACATTTTGCTGATGGGTGTGGGCGGACCGGGCCACGAAGGGCCGAATCTAACCGACACCATGATTGTCGCCAGCATCCGGCCGACCACATCTGAAGTTATTTTGACCTCAATCCCCCGCGATTATTTTGTTACGGTCCCCAACCACGGCTACAACAAGGTTAATGCCGTCTATGCCTATGCCGAAAAGGATGACGAAGGCAGCGGCGGTGAAGCTGCCATTGCCACGGCCGAAAAATTAACCGGCTTGAAGATCCCATACTTTGTCACGGTCGACTTTAAAGGCTTCGTTAAAGCGGTCGACCACTTAGGCGGGCTAGATATTACAATCGACCAGACCTTTACTGACAGCGAGTACCCTGATTACAACAATGGCTACCTGCCACCGGTGACGTTTACAAAAGGAGACGAACATATGGACGGCGAACGGGCATTGATTTTTGCCCGCTCCCGCAAAGGAACCAATGGTGAAGGATCAGACTTCGCCCGTTCCGAGCGCCAAAAGAAGATCATGATTGAGATGAAGGAGGAAATGGTCAAACTTAACATTACCGATTTAACCAAGCTCAATAAATTACTGGCTGATTTTACAGATAACGTTAGGACAAACTTTGAACCGCACGAATTGAAGCGCCTGGCCGAAGTTGCCAAGAACATCAAACCAGAAAGTGTCTATTCATTATCACTCGACCCGGTTGGCAATTTAATCTGCGCCGGATTGATTGATGCCGAAACCGGCCGCTGGTCGCAACCTTTGCCGCCGCCTCCACCACCACCTGCGGGTGAAGAAACCGACGGCGAAGAAGGTGACGGCGAAACCGAAGCGCCGGTGGATGAAACTGTCCGAATTTACGTAGTCCAACCATGTGATGGCAAAACGCAACAGGATGTCCACCAGTTCTTGGCACAAAATATGCAAACCGTCAGCCTCCAAAAAGAAAACGTCACGGTTGAAGTCCAAAATTCCACTGGCAAAGTATATCCCCAAACCAAATGGGCGGAATTATCAAAAGTCCCGGGCATTACCTATAAACCGACATCGTTCCGCGGCAAAACTGCTTACGATCGGACAATTTTATACGACAATTCTAAGGGTGCTAACCCGCACACACTGGAGTACTTAAAGAGCAAATACAATTTCACTGTTTCGGACGTGCCATACTACGACGCGCAAGAAACCTCAGATTTTGTTATTATATTGGGGAACGACGCCTTATAATATGAAAACCCCAATTGTTGCTCTTATTGGTTTGCCCAACGCGGGAAAATCGACATTATTCAATAAGATCCTGGAAGTAAAAAAAGCTCTGACTCACGACGAGGCAGGCACAACCCGGGATCGCCACTACGGCCTGACTGCTTGGAACGGGCTGAATTTTTATTTGGTCGACACCGCTGGTGTTGCCCGACCAAATTCCCCGCTGGAAAAAAATATCCAGAAGCAAACCGAAATTGCTATGGAAGAAGCCGACATGATTGTCCTGGTCGCCGATGCCAAGACCCCAATTTCCAACCAGGACATTGGCATTGGCGCAAAATTAAACCGCTCCAAAAAACCGGTTGTTTTGGCCGCCAACAAAATTGATAACCGCAGCATCCGATTAGTCACTGCTGCTTCGGAATACGCTCGCATGGGTTTGGGCGATCCAATTTTAGTTTCGGCCGTCAACGGCACTGGCTTGGGCGATCTTTTGGATAAAATTACTGACGAACTTAAGAAGATGTTTGGCGAAGCAAAGGAGGAAGAACCGGTTGGACTCAAACTAGCCTTTATCGGCAAACCGAATGTCGGCAAATCATCTTTGATTAATGCTTTACTGAAACAAGACCGTTTGTTGGTTGATTCCAAAGCCGGCACCACCAGATCAGTGGTCGACATCCCTTTTGAATTCAAAGGTGAAAAATTTGTGCTGCTCGACACTGCCGGGGTTAAGAAAAAATGGAAACAGGACATTGATGTCGAAACCGCCGCGGCCATGCAATCCTTACGCACCATCCCCCGCGTCGATGTCGCTTTGTTTGTTCTCGACGTCACAACTGACTTAACTTTCCAGGACCAGGCCATTGCCCAGGAAATTCTGGCCCAGAATAAAAGTTTGATTATTGTCCTCAATAAAATCGATCTGCTGACCAAAGACCAGCGCGACACTTTTTTGGACCGATTGCCGGATTATTTACCGCAACTGTGGTGGACACCGGTCATCTTCACCTCGGCCACGGAAGGCGAAGGCTTGGAAAAAATGTTGGAACTAGCCCAAAGTTCTTTTGCTTCAACCACACGCGAAATCGACAACACCGAATTGGACGCCTTTATGGCAAAGATCCTGACGGAACACATGCCGGGCAAAATGGATGATGAACGCGCCCCAAAAATTTACAACCTCAAACAATTGGGAGTCAACCCGCCGATTTTCAAAATGACCGTTAATTTCCCTTCGGCCATTGCCCCGGCCTGGCGAAAATATTTTGAAAAACAATTCCGTCTCAAATTTGGTTACGAAGGCACACCCATCGTCTTCAAATATCAAAAACGCGATTAACTTGTAATTTTATGTATCTCATTGTAGGTTTGGGCAATCCAGGAAAAAAATATGATTTAACCAGGCATAATGTCGGGTTCCGGGTTTTGGATTTGTTGGCCGGCGGCAGTGATTGGGAAAATAAATACGACGCCCAGATTATCAAAACTGATGATTTGATTTTAGCCAAACCGCAAACGTTCATGAACAAATCCGGGATTGCCGTGTCACAACTCCTCAAATTTTATCCTGCCGCGAAATTAGTGGTCATCCATGATGAATTGGACTTCCCGGTTGGCAGCATGAAGATCATGAAGAACCTTAATGCCGCTGGTCACAATGGTGTGCAGTCGATTATCGACGATCTGGGCACAAAGGATTTTATCCGGATCCGAATTGGGGTCAATAATGCCGAAGAGCGTGGCCAAATCCCAGGCGAAGATTATGTTTTGCAAAAATTTTCCGACAATGAAGAAGAATTGATTAAAGAAATTTTGGAAAAGACTAAGCAAGCCACCGATATGATTGTCACTGATGGTTTAGAAGCAACTCAGTCCAAGTTTAACGGTTAACCGTTACACATCAATAAAAAATATTTTGTCCTACGCATGAAGAGGCAACTTCCAGAACATCTGGCAATTTCACGAGAAATTGTCACATGAATAAAACCCCACATTGAGGTTAATCTCAATCGTGGGGTTTTATGTTTCTGGAAGTTGCCTCAAATAAGTAGGACAAAAGAAAAAGAGCTCGTCACCGGGGTTGTGGTGGCGAGCTCTTCGTTCCCTTGGGTGGGAACTAGTAGCGGCTATTGTCTCACGAAGGGTCTTCCTTAGGAATCTTCGACCTGACTCGAACGTTTTCCTTGACCAGAAAGGTCGGTCGACCGGTCGCGGGCTGTGGGATGTATCGCGGTTCCTGCTGCCCTCTGTACATGATGCTTCTGTCGAACTTCGCGAACTTCGCTGCCCTGTTCTGCTGTAACGAAAGCTTCGGCATTGCCTCTCCCGTTTGCCCCGAGATGATTGGCTAAGGGTGCACCGCGCTGGGAAACGCGGTGCCGAACGGCTAGAGATTCCAGCGATTGATACCTCCAGCACTAACTTCTTCGGAATCCTGGTCAATCAACTGACGCAGAGCGTAGGTGGGATCGGTCGGACAGTTCCTCCATTTGGGATCAGCAGCGGATTCATCACCAAGACTGACGCTGACACCGGACACCTGAACGTGCGCTTGCTGGTGAACGGTCTCTTTGGGCAGGGTTCCAAGGAACCTGAAGCCCAGTTCGAGTTCCCGTGGGTCCAGCTTGACTGGTGGCCGGTCGGGAACGTCATAGCCGTCTTGATCAGTGGGGTGGATTTTCATTAGCCAACTCCGAAACGAACTGACGTTGATCTGCCGTCATATTTCTGACGGGGTTTGTGCCTCTCTGTGTCTCCTTTCCTTCACGAAGATTTCGGACGGAAGCGGTAGTGAACGTGGATGAAAGCCAGGTAGCAGAGAAACGTAATCCACGCTGCGGTTCCGGCATATACCGTGTTCATGCGAACCTCCTTGTAGCGCCCTTTACCCTACCTGCCAGCGCAAAGCAAGAAAAGAAAACTTCTCCGGCTTTGACTTAAGGTTACTTGCAGACAATAGGAGGGATGCTGCCCGCTTTCACCGCTGAACAGATAGGACAAAAGGTACTACGAATTTTTCGAAAGAACTTTTGAATGAACCTATTCAATTTACCACAATGAAATAATTTAGCAAAGCTTAGTATATTTGTCAATCTAGTAAACGCAAGCTAAAATATCCTCTTATATTAATTATGGTATATGAATGATATTCAATCAACCAAAATCTATGCCAACGCCTATAATTCGATTCCAGAACTGGGGCCGATCAAACTAGCCAAGATATTTAAAAAATCCCAAAACTTAGCGGAAATTTGGCGCACTGCCACGGCTTCCAATTATATAGAAATGGGTATCGATCAAAAGTGCGCCCAAATAATTGTCGAGAAAAAAAGGGAGATTGATCCCGAAAAAAGTTTCCTGGATTTAAAAAAATATGGCATCGAAATTATTTTATTTGATGACCCGCAATACCCTGCCCTACTCAAAGAAATCCACAGCGCCCCGCCGATACTTTACGCCCGTGGCAGAGTCAGTTCCTTGAGTAATTTCAACCTTGCCGTAGTCGGGACCCGAAAACTGACCAGTTATGGCAAGCAAGTTATTCTCTCAATTGTTCCGCAATTGGCCCAGCGCCACATTAATATAGTTTCCGGCCTGGCATTTGGGGTTGATGCGACGGTTTTGCAATGCGCTTTAGATACGGGACTGGAACCGATTGCGGTTTTACCAATGAGCCTGGCTGATCCGGACATTTCGCCGCGGTCGAATTACCATTTGGCCATGAAAATTATTGAAGCCGGATGTTTAGTTTCCGAATATCCAATTGGCAGCACTGTTCAGAAACAAAATTTTCCGATCCGCAACCGAATCATTGCCGGACTCTCTGTGGGCACGTTGGTCATTGAAGCGGACGAAACCAGCGGCGCATTAATCACGGCCAAGTACGCTCTGGACCAAAATCGCCATGTCTTTGCAGTGCCCGGATCCATCTTTTGGCAAACCAGCAAAGGAACCAACCGACTGATTAAGGCCGGGGCCAGCCCGGTATTTTCCGCCGACGACATTATTAAGGAATTAAATTTGGATTTGCAGCCAAGGGAAGATCCTGTTAACGTTAAGGCAAGTTCACCAGAAGAAATTTTGGTGCTCGAGGTCCTAAAATCGCAGGCTTCAAGTCTGGATGAAATCATTCGCGAAACAAAATTAACGCCAGCAAAAATTACGGTCGCAGTGAGCATGCTGGAACTGGCCGGTCGCATAAAAAATTTAGGCAACGGCACTTATGCCCGTATCATTTAAAACAAAATTAAATAAATCCGCCCGTGTTGTCCTTGGCGTAATTACCTTGCTATTAGTCAGCACGGTTTTTGCTTTCATTAATCCGGCCTTAGCCCCAAGTGAAACCGACAAAACACCGCTCCTCCCAAAACCAAAGCAAACGACTTTATTTTTTGCAGGCGATATTCAACTTTCCCGCAATGTTGGGACAAAAATCATAAACGCCAACAACACCCTACTGCCGTTTGCTAATGTCATCAGCCCAATCAAATCCAGCTCCCTGGCGTTTGCCAACCTTGAATCCCCTTTTTACGACCAAGGCCCGCGCGCAGCAGAAGGTTTAGTCTTTAAAGCCGAACCAAATACTATTGAAGGCTTGGTTGCAACCGGCTTTGATGTCTTATCCACGGCCAACAACCATACTCTGGACCAGAACCTGGAAGGATTGAATTACACTTTGAGCTGGCTTAGACTCCATAACATTACGCCAATCGGCACAGGCAAGGATTGCCATAAAGGAATCATCAAAGAAGTTGATGGAATCAAATTCGGTTTCCTGGCTTATTCTTATGCCGCATACAATGACGCTGGAATTGTGCCGCATCCAATGGTCTGCAGTTTTAATGACCAAAAAACCATGGTCGCGGACATTAAAACCTTGCGGCCAAGTGTCGATTATTTAATTGTTTCTGCTCACCGTGGCAAGGAATATGTCCGCGACCCGGAACCGGAAGCGGTTATTACCGCACGGGCGCTGATCGATGCCGGTGCTGATTTGTTCGTTGGCCATCATCCGCACTGGATCCAGACAATGGAAGAGTATAACGGGAAATTTATTTTCTATTCCCTCGGCAACTTTGTCTTTGACCAGGACTGGAGTACGGACACTAGCGAAGGCTTAACTTTACTTATTACATTTGAAGATGGTAAGCTTAAGCAAGTTAAACTTCAGCCGGTAATTCTGGAAGATAATTGTTGCCCGCGCTGGACTAACGACGAAGAAACAAAAGACATACTGGCAAAAATAAACTTGACATCAAACATAATTCAAGGTACAAAGTGATCTTGGCGTGGCCAGGCAAAGAATTAAGAAGTACGAATTATGAATAAAGATCATAAGATTGTTAAGTTCACTGATTTAAATGCTTGGAAGGAAGGTCATAGAGTTGTTTTGCAAATCTACTCATTAACTCGGCATTTCCCGAAAGAAGAAATGTTTGGGTTAACAAATCAAATGAGGAGATGTGTCGTGTCTATCACTTCGAATATTGCAGAAGGATTTAGCAGACAAACCTACAAAGAAAAGGCTCAATTTTATTCTATTTCCCTAGGTTCTGTTACTGAATTACAAAACCAAAGTATTATTTCTCGCGATGTCGGATATATATCTAATGAGGACTTTTCACAAGTGGAATTCCGATTAACAACGTTGCATAAAATTATTAACGGTTTGATTAAAAAATCAAAAAGTTTTAATATAAGCCCTGAGTCGTTGTTGCCTTAATTCATAATTCTTTATTCACTATTCTCGCATCATGTCTAAATCATTAGTTATTGTCGAGTCCCCAACCAAGGCCAAAACCATCTCACGATTCCTTAAAGGTGAATATAAGGTAGAGGCGTCTTTTGGCCATATCCGCGATTTACCAACCAGCAAAATGGGCGTGGACATTGAACATGATTTTGAACCGACTTACGTTGTCCCGCCAAAAGCCAAGAAGCGTGTGACCGAATTAAAAAAACTGGCTAAGGATGCACAGGAAATTATCCTGGCAACTGACGAGGACCGCGAAGGCGAAGCCATTGCCTGGCATCTTTTGCATGCCTTAGGTTTGACCAAGAAACAGGAATCAAAAATCAAACGCATTGCTTTCCATGAAATTACCAAAACTGCCATTGATCACGCTTTAGAAAATCCCCGCGAATTGGATTTACATTTAGTCGATGCCCAGCAAGCCCGCCGCGTCCTTGACCGCTTGGTCGGATACGAACTCTCCCCTTTCTTATGGAAAAAGGTCCGCCGCGGCTTGTCCGCCGGCCGCGTGCAATCGGTTGCCGTGCGATTAATTGTTGAACGCGAACGCGACATCCAAAAGTTTAAGGCCCAGGAATATTGGAGCGTGGAAGGAACCTTTAATAAAGATTCAAACTTCCCTGGCCGTTTGGTTAAAATCGACGGCAAAACTTTAGACAAGCTCGCCATCAAAAATGAAGGCGAAGCCAAAAAGATTACTGCCGATTTAGCCAATCAAAAAGCGACTGTTATTGATATCGTTAAAAAAGAAGTCCGCCGCAATCCGGCCGCGCCATTCATTACTTCAACCCTGCAACAGGATGCTGCCCGCAAACTTGGCTTTAGCGCCAAGCAAACCATGATGTATGCCCAGCAACTATATGAGGGTGTTGAAATTGGCGAAGAGGGTTCCACTGGTCTCATTACTTATATGAGAACTGATTCCGTGAACCTTTCCGACATGGCCCTGGCTTCTGCCAAGGAAGCGATCTTGAGCAAGTTCGGCAAAGAATACGTTTTGCCAGAACCGCGCAAGTACGCTTCTAAATCCAAGAACGCCCAGGAAGCTCACGAAGCTATTCGTCCAACCGATTTGATGCGCGATCCGGAAAGCATTAAGTCGCACTTGGACCGTAACCAGTTCCGTTTATATGATTTGATTTGGAAGCGGACCATGGCCACCCAAATGCCGGAAGCGGTGTTTGATGCCACCAGCGTTGACATGGAAATTCCAGGCGAAAAGAAGAAATATATTTTCCGCGCCAATGGCCAGATCGTGAAATTTGATGGTTTTATTAAAGCTTACACCGAAGGCCGCGACGAAGAAGAGGCCGAAGCCGAAGAAGTTGAAGGCTTGTTGCCGGAACTTAAGGTCGGCGACAAACCAAAAGTTGAAAAAATTATTCCTTCCCAGCACTTTACCCAACCGCCACCACGCTACACTGACGCGACTTTGATTAAAGCTTTGGAAGAACACGGTATTGGCCGTCCTTCCACTTACGCCCCAACCATTACCACTATTCAAGATCGCGGCTACGTCGACAAGACTGACAAAAAATTTAGCCCCACTGAAATTGGTTTTATCGTCAACGACATTTTAGTCGAACATTTCCCAAAGGTAGTCGATTTGGAGTTCACGGCCAAAATGGAAGAGGAATTGGACGAGATTGCCAATGGTGACAAGGAATGGGTCCCGGTCATTCGCGCCTTTTATGATCCCTTCCATGAAAATTTAAAGACTAAAGAAAAGGAAGTCGAAAAGCACGTTGAACAATTGGATGAAAAATGTCCAGACTCCGGCCATCCGTTGATTATCAAATTCGGCCGGTTTGGCAAATTCATTGCCTGCTCCAATTATCCGGAATGCAAATACACCCGCCCAATGCCGGAAGAGCAAAAGATTATTGATGAAAACAGCGGCGTCATTTGCGACGTCTGCGGCAAACCAATGGTCGTGAAGTTCGGCCGATTCGGATCGTTCCTGGGATGTTCCGGTTACCCGGAATGCAAAAACATCAAGAAGATTCAAAAAGGCACGGGCGTGACCTGTAGTCTTTGCGAAGAAGGCGAACTGGTAGAACGCAAGAGCAAACGTGGGATTTTCTATTCCTGCTCCCGATATCCAAAATGTAAATTCGCTTTGAACCTAAAACCAACCGGCGAAAAATGCCCGAAGACCGGCGACCTGCTTGTAGAAACCAAGGACGGCATGATCAAATGTTCCAACAAGGATTGTGATTTCGAAAAAGAACCGGCACCAGCCGCGGAAGAAAAAGTGGCAGCAAAATAAATTAATTGATAAACATAAAAGGACGTTCTGTTACAGAGCGCCCTTTTATTTTGTTCACGTCGTTTGCGGCTTGAGGCCAATTTGAGAGACTGGTTGATTGCGTTTGTGTCCAGCATCATTGCAGCTGGCACCCTTCTCCTCACAATAGACTATTTCTTTTTTGGAGAGTACTTCTTTGTAGCGACCGACAACGCAGCCGCACTCAAGCGTGGTAAATCCCAGCAGTCTGACCAGAGCCATTACCTTCCTCCTACTTGCTAATCTCGTACCCCAACCATAATACAATTGGCAATATTAGGCAAGAAAAAACCACCCAAATTGGATGGCTTCCTTTTTCTTCCAAATTATTTTTCTTTTCTTTCAAATGCTCTTAAAATTTCTAATGGAACAGCAAAAACAATTGTGTTCGACTGGTCAGAACTGACGTCGTTAATCGATTGCAAAGTTCGCAAGTGCAAGGCACCTGGCGCAGTAGCTAAAATTCCAGCAGCTTTGGCCATGTTGGCTGCGGCTACGACTTCCCCTTCGGATTGGATAATGACGGCGCGGCGCTCGCGTTCGGCTTCGGCCTGCTTGCCGATTGTTCGTTCCATGTCCGGGGGCAGGGCCACATCCTTCAATTCGACGTTATCAACCTTAATTCCCCATTCGTCCGATGCCTGATCAACGATAGTTCGAATGCGGTCCGAAATGGCATCACGCTTGCTCAATAATTCATCCAGTTCGACCTGCCCGACTACGTTACGCATTGTGGTTTGGGCAAGCTGCGACATGGCATAGTAATAATTTTCAACGTTGAGCACAGCTTTCGATGCATCAGAAACGTTGTAATAAATAACAGCATTAACGCTGACCGCAATGTTGTCTTTGGTAATTGCTTTTTGGTCAGGGACATCGACAGCTTTGACACGGATATCCACCTTGGTCATTTGTTGGAAAATTGGAACGACCAAGCGCCAACCCGGTTCTTTGATCCCAGTGAACCGGCCCATTGTAAACATCACACCTCTCTGATACTTGTTGATCTGTCGCAAACTGATCAACAAGAGAAACAGAACAAATATTATTAAATATATCATGTTATTATTGTTAATTCTTAAGCTGCGGGTTTCCTCTCATTAAATTCTTCCGTGGTTTTTTCCCGTTGTTCTTTAAGTTTGTCCATTTCAGATTTTTCCTGGGGCTGTTGGAATTCCGAAGCACCAAGACCTTCTCGTTTTTCAAACTTTAGAACTTTCCCGGATGTTTCCACGTGCTCTTCTGTTTCCGTGTGTTCCGGCTCTTTAACATAATCGGAGCCCAAATGATTATCGCTAAACTTTGTCATTGCTTCATGTGCATGGTCGCGCTCGAACTTAGATAAGCCTTCAATCTTCCCAGTCTTCAAATCCTTCATGAATCTCTTAAAAGTAAACTTGTCCATTTTGCCGGCAATTTTGCGGTCATTAAATTCCTTCTTCAAAATCTCGCGCTGTTCATGATTAATATGGGGCACGTCGTGCATGGCCTTATGAAATTCCTTATCTAATAGTGTCATAAAATTTCTCACTTACTCCAATTATCACATATGTACAAATTGGAGTAATTAAATTAATCGTTCTTCATAAAAATTTCGGTTTCGAATAACCAATGTTTCAAAGCTTTGGAAAAAGGTAGGATGCTCAAGAAGTATCGAAGGTCAGCCGCGCGACGGATAACCCACCCCAGGAATCCATGAATAACTAGGTTTTTGCTGTAGAAAATGGCGTATTTCCCAGCCAAAGGGATAATATACTTGGAATTCCCGACCTGGTAAGGATGCAGTGGCTTCTCCATAATAGCGCGGAATATATTTTTAGCAACTAGATTTCCGTGGCGGATGGCTTCCTGCGCGGTTTGGGCAATCGGCTTCTTGGTTTGGGGATCCAGGAACCCGGTATTGTCGCCGGCCACAAAAATGTTTGGATATTTTTTGATGTTCATGTTATCGGTAATAACAATGCGATCCTTGCGGTCGCGTTCCAGGTCTGGATTGCCTGGCGTTCGGGCCGCTTTAACCCCGCCGGTCCAAACTAGCAAATCGCAATCTAATTTTTCTGTTTTATTTAAAACAACAAAATTCGGCCCGGCTTCGGTAATTAAAGTTGAAAATTTTAATTTCAGTCCCATACCCGACAACCGGTCGCCAATCATCTTGCTGACATTCTCCGGCAAACTGGAAATCATGGCGGTGGAACCTTCCACGACCATAATTTCAAAATTTTCACACTTCTTGTTGTGGTGTATACACTCATGCTTAATGAGGTTGTGCAATTCCCCAGCAAATTCCGCGCCGGCAAATCCCCCGCCGCCAATAACCAACCGCGCCGAATCTTTTTTCGTGACAATATCCTCCACGCGGTTGCGAATCATTACTGCATCTTCTACATTTTTCAAAGTGAAGCCGTATTTTTCCAAACTGGTGATGCCAAAAAAATCCGCGGTGCTGCCGAGTGCCAAAACCAAATAAGTATAATTGATAATTCGCGAATCAGTCACGACCATGCCGCTGTCGACATCAACGCTATCAACATAGGCCTTAAAAACTTTGACTCGGGTGTTGCGGAAAATATCAGACAACGGAATGGCCACGGTTTTCTTGACCTTCTTGGCTTCCACTAAACTGTGCTCGGTCGTTGCCGCTTCGTACAAAGCGGAATTATAAACCTGGTAATCCTTCTTATCGATCAAAATAATTTCGTATTCGTCGTGGTGGCGCAATAAATTGTCCAAATCCAAAGCGGCTCGCACGCCGGCGAACCCCGCACCTAGAATAACAATGTTTTTCTTTTCAAAATCTTTGTAGCTTTGTTTTTTGGATCGCGCCATTGATTTAATTGGTCAGTGGAGTATTAGAAAGTTCGGGCTTCAATAGTTTAAATTTCTCGTAAAGCAAATAACCAAATGTAATAAGTAAAGGAGAAATGATTATGGAGGTGATTCCTGCTACCGCTGAACCGACATCTTTGCCTAAGAATAGTTCGGGAATATACTGTGCCACTACAGAAATCAAAACGGTCACAAAAATAAATTTCATAATGACCCAATAATTGCCTTTAGTATATTTCCAACTCTTCTTTATTGCTTCCATTCCGTTTAAATTCATATCGACGACAATATATGAAGCCAGGCAGCTAGATAAGATCAGCAATATTCCAGGGACAACTAACGCGATGAATCCAAGTAATATTAATAGACCGGTAAGAAAACTCGTCCATAAATACTTCCCAACAAATGGGCCAGACTGTTTAAGCAATTCTTTTGCGGTTAGTGCCTCTGAACGATGTTTAACGGTTATTAGTTGGGAAACTTGCAATCGGACACCAAGATAAATTGCATAAATAATTGCCGGGATTGCTAAAATTCCTAAAACTACAGAAACGGCAGTAGAAGTCGTATTCTTACCCATGGCGTTTTCAATAACCCGATTACCAACATATAAAAGAACAATCGGGACGATGACATATAGAGAGTAAAGAGCTGTCCACAAATAAAGTTTCATAAATACTTTGAACTTTGTCTTGTAGACTTCCCAAGCTTCTGACAAAACTGTGCCAACTGACGGGAATAATGGAGCTGGGACAGTTGCTGCAACCGGTGTGATTGGTGTAATTTGATCCATAAAAATTGCGTTAATTGCTTGAGAATATTATAGCGGGAAATTAAGCAAAACTAAACTATTTCACCCGGGGTTACGGCTTTGTATTTCCCTGATGGCAAATCCCCTAATTTGAGCTTGCCCACGCGCACGCGCTTGAGGTTGCGCACAGAATAACCAAGCTCACCGAACATTTTTCGGACTTGGCGATTCATGCCTTCGTGGATGGTCAGATAAACTGTGGTACCTTGCATTTTTAGTGTTGCCGGTGCCGTTTGTTTGCCGTCGATTTGCATGCCCGTGCGGATTTTATCGGCCCGGCCGGAAGAAAGTTCCTTGTCGAGCTTCACCTCGTACTCTTTTTCGTGCTCATTAGACGGATGCGTGAGCTCTTGCGTCAAATCCCCGTCATTGGTCAGCAACAACAAACCCTCGGTATTGAAATCCAAACGGCCAACGGTCCAAACCGCGTTCTTTAGTTGATCGGGCAACAACTCATAAATCGTTTTGCGTTTTTGTGGGTCGTCGCGCGTTGTCATATAGCGCTTTGGTTTGTTCATCATCAAATAAATTTTCTTCTGGAGGTGAACTTTTTTATTGTTAACCTCAACCTTATCCTTGTCAGGATCGATTTTGGGTCCTAACTCTTTAACCACTTTGCCGTTGACCCGGACTTTGCCGGCAACAATCATCTCTTCAGCGTGCCGGCGCGAGGCCACACCCGCTGCTGATAAAAATTTTTGTAATCTCTCTTGCATGTTATACTTTATCCAATATGTCCTTACTTAATAATTTCTGGAACTGGTACGAGCGGCACTACCGCATCAACCTAATACTAACAACTTTCCTGTTTTTACTCCAGGTCTTCCACTTATATTGGTTGTTTACAGATGTGGTTTTGTTACGCTTGACCGGACACAGCTATTTTTTGCTAAAACCAATTTGGGGACAGTTCTCGATTTTTTTTGATTACTCGGAAATCCCCGCACTGATTTCGACCACAATCCTCTACGCTCATTATCTGCGCCAAAAGTTCAGCTACAAGCATCTATTCTATTTGTTGTTCCTTAATATCCAGTGGCTACACATTCTTTGGATCACCGATGAATATGTCATTGAACAATTGTCTGGCGTTGGATCATTAATCCATTGGGGTAACACTCTCGCTTGGATCGCCATTGCCATAGATTATTTGGAACTGCCCGTAATTTTTGATACTACCAAACAAACGATAAAAGAAATCGGGAAATACTTTAAAGAAAAAAATCTTCTGAAATAAAAAAATGAGGTGTACGAGCATCTCGTACACCTCATGTGCTGATCATTTCTTTCTGGGATCTTCGAACAGGTCCTTAAACCCCTTCGTGCCCTTGGAGAATAAGTCCTTGCCCCGCTGAGTCAGATCCTTGGCCACTCGTGTCGCGCTGCGAATACCTGCGACGTCAGTAATCTTTGTGTCGTCCTCGGGTTTCTTTCCTTTGGCCGTGCTTGATTCTTGAGGCGGTGCTGGAGGTGGCTGTGTCGGCTTTGGCGGGACTACCGGGGAAGGTCTTTCAGGTGGCGCTCCTACCGGCGGCCTGTAGCCTTGCTTCGTTACAGAAACTTCATTGACCTGATCTGGACCTAATCTGAATCGCGGTTGAGGTCGAGTCGTGGTTGTTCCCCCGCCACGCTTCTCTCTTGGAGGTGCCGGCTTAGGCGCCAGCGTTGGATCGCCGCGACGGTCTCTTGCTCTGACACGGGGATCAGAACCAGGAATCCGTCGATCCATTTTTCGCCGGTCACTGTTTGGTTTGCGGCGACCCTGCCATTTCCAAAATTCGGAATCAGCGGCTTGGGTTGCCGCATAATCCGCCCACTCCCTGTCCTTTCGCCGATCATTGCGGTTCAAAGGGTTTCGCCGGTCTGTCTTGCGCCGACGTTCACCTACCCTTGGGTCGGTTTTGTTCTTCCTGCGATCGTTACTCTGATCATGATCTGCCATTCAACTTCCTCCTTACCCGATTTCTGTACAGGCTTGAAAGTATCATAAATCGCGACTACAGTCAAAGACTTTGGAGACTTGAAAATTCTCAACAAAATCGCTATAATATTTAAGCTTTTTTAAAATGGGATCGTAGCTCAGTTGGTAGAGCACCTGCCTTTTAAGCAGAGGGTCGCGCGTTCGAATCGCGCCGATCCCACCAGAAAATTCTCAATTAAAAACAGCCCTTAGGGTAAGGGCTGTTTTTGTTTTTCTTATGAGGTAAATCTGCTCCAGAAACCTTGGTCGACATTTACCGATTCCCCGCTTTCATCCGCCAATTTTTTAAATATTTCTTTTTCTTTTTTAGTCAGTTTTGTTGGTGTGACTACGCGCACGGTCAACAAATGGTCTCCGCGGCGAGATGACTGCATAATCGGCACACCGCGATTTTTTAACCGTAAAACTTTTCCAGATTGCGTGCCGGCCGGAACTTTAACAGTGACCTTGCCGTCAACTGTATCGGCTTCGATTTCGCCGCCCAAAGCCGCCTGGTAAAAACTGACTGGCGCTTCAGATAAAATTTCTAGGCCATTGCGGGTAAAAATTGGATGCTTATCAACGCTGATGTGCAAATATAAATCGCCGGCGTTTGAGCCGCGGTAACCAACTTCCCCTTCGCCGCTAACACGAATGCGCATACCGGAATCCACCCCTGCTGGAATTTTAATTTTCAAACGCTTCACGCGGCGCTTGGTGCCAGTGCCTTTGCATTCAGTACATGGGTGGTCGGGAACTTTTCCCGTGCCATCGCATCGGTCGCAAGTAACAACAGTGGAAACCTGGCCAAAAATTGTTCGGCGCATGCCGCGAATTTGCCCGGTACCATGGCACTTTGGACAAGCCTCAACTTTAGTGTTTGGTTCGGCGCCAGAGCCTTCACACTTTGCGCATGTATCTTTTTTATCAATCGACAATTCTTTTTCAACGCCAAAAACTGCTTCAGAAAAACCTAAATTGATTTCCATTTCCAAATCGACACCGCGGCGGTTGGATTGTCGTCGGCCTTGCCCGCCGCCAAAAATATCGGAAAAAATATCGAATGCATCGTCGAATTCAAAATTCTGGCCGTTGAAACCAAAACCTTGGCTAAACCCTGAGGGATCAAAACCTCCTCGCCCGCCTCCACCACCGTTTTGGAAAGTGGTGCCATATTGGTCATATTGTTGGCGCTTTTGCGGATCGGACAAAACCTGGTACGCCTCGTTTACTTCCTTAAACTTATCGGCATTGCCCTTGTCCTTGTCCGGATGATGTTCGTGAGCCAGTTTTCTATAGGCACGTTTAATATCGTCCGCGCTCGCGGTTTTGGGAATGCCTAACGTTTGGTAATAATCTGATGCCATAAATTTTAGGTAACGGTAATGGTAACGAAGCCCGTATCGAATGTTCGGTAACGTTAGACGTAACCGCCAAACGAAACGGGCCTCGTTACCATTACCGCTTCACTATCATAGATCTAACTTATCTACTTCCACCACAGCCTTTGTCAATTTAAAGAAATTCGTCATGTACAAAATCCTGAACAACAACCAGGTTACAAAAATTGTCAGCCAATTGAAAATAAAGGAAAACGTTCTGAGTAAACCAAAAATGACTAGGGCAAAGAATAACGGCAAATACTTATTGTATGGCTGCAAAACTTCCCGGCCCTTTTGGTTAACAATCTTGGCCAAGGCCCGGCCAAGTGAAACCTTAGCCGAATCCTGCAAACCAAACTGTTCTAAAAACTGGTCTCGGTAATCCTGAACGTATTCATCCTTCACTGCCGGTGATGCTTGGTCCAAACCCTCTGGCAAATTCGATTCGACGCGGTCGGCCAAATATTCATCGAGTGGTTGGTTGAGGTTGATGCCCTGGAAATTATCGGAGACAAACGGCACGCCGCGCGAGGTTGCCGCGCCAATGCGGTCATAAAACTTATCCGGATCGTCCTTGAAGTCCTGATTGACGAAATTATAGACATTAAAACCAATGACAAACAAAAATCCATACGTCGCGACCAAGACACTGCTCGAAATTGTCCGACGAATGGAAAAATGCTGCTGGTTTTTTTCTTCTGTGACCATGCGGCGCTGAAACAAGACGCTGAGCAGGAAAAATATTACACCGCCCAGAGCCACAAACAAATTTTTCGGCATGATGAACATATAGGCACCAAATGCAAAGGCATTGGTCAGGGCAAACAGCCATGTGTAAGGATTGACCAGAACAAAAAAACTGACGAACGCGCACCATAGAACAGAAGACCCAATGACCCAGAACCAAAAATTCAGCGGCATGTGGCCATAGACCGCTAAATTCATGAGCCACCAAGTTAAAGCAATGAGCGCCGAAGAAACAATTCCAAGAATGGAAAGCTTAACGACCTTCAGAGCGTTATCGCGCTTCTTAGTGGCATCGTTTAGGGACTGGGCAAGTTCAGACATAGTGGGTTTTTAATTTTTAGAATTACTGAAGGGTGTAAAGGGATTAAGGGGGAATAAAAAGGGATGCTTGATTCCCATTTCTCCCCTTTCACCCTTTACTTCCTTTGTTTTTTTAGAAACCGAAGTGCGAGGATTCGGAAGTTGACTGTTCGGTTTTCTTCATTTCGCTTTTGACTTCGCCGAATTGCTTTTCGTACTTCTTGAGATTGTCGGTTAAGGCAGCGACAATGCGCTTAAAGTGGCCCGGGCTTGTGATGATCTTCGCGACCTGCACGCCCTGGCGACCAAACACGCTCATGAAATCCATAATGAACTCCTCTTTTGTGTGCGAGGCGAACATCATATTGGAATAAGCGCCCTTAAGAACTGCATCCTCTACCTTTATATTAACATTTTGTTGATTGGGTGGTGGTGTCTCGGCCAGATTTGTTGTGTTAATTATGAATGAAACGGGATTGAAAGGAATGAAAGGTGAGAAGGCTTTGGTTGCTATTCCCATTTCTCCCCTTTCCCCCATTTTTCTTTTTATTTCTTATCGCTAACGTCTTTGAATTCAGCATCAACTGGACCTTGCTCAGCCTTTGGTTGTTCAGCGCCAGCTGCACCTGGTGCAGCGCCTTGCGGTTGCTGTTGCTTGTCCGCCGAAGCTTCAGCGGAGGTGGAATACATTGCCGCACCAACCTTTTGGATGGCAGCGGACAATTCATCGATGGCTTTCTTGATTGCATCGACATCGTCCTTATCCTTAATGGCCTTTAAACCATCAATTTTCTCGGTCACAGCCTTTTTATCAGCTTCGGGGATCTTATCACCCCCGTCCTTTAATGTTCGTTCAGAAACGGAAATTAAGGTGTCGGCCTGGTTGCGGGCATCCACGGTTTCGCGGCGCTTGCGGTCTTCTTCTGCGTGCGCTTCCGCTTCCTTTTTCATACGCTCAATTTCGTCCTTTTTCAAATTGGACGAACCAGTAATGGTAATGTTTTGAGACTTACCGGAAGCTTTGTCCTTGGCAGTGACCTTGAGGATGCCGTTGGCGTCAATGTCGAAGGTGACTTCAACTTGCGGCACGCCGCGCGGGGCCGGAGGCAAACCTTCCAAATTAAAGGTTCCCAAAGACTTGTTGTCCTGAACCATCGGACGTTCCCCTTGCACAACGTGAATGGTGACCGCAGTTTGGTTGTCATCCGCAGTCGAAAAGACTTGAGATTTGGATGTTGGGATTGTAGTATTGCGTTCAATCAACGGCGTGGCCACACGACCCAAGGTTTCGATACCAAGTGTTAAAGGTGTCACGTCGAGCAATAAGATTTCTTTGCCTGCAACATCACCAGACATTACTCCGGCCTGGATGGCGGCACCCTTGGCTACAGCTTCCATTGGATCAATGCCGCGCTCAACTTGTTTGCCAATATAATTTTCCACGAACTTCTGAACGATTGGCATGCGGGTTGGACCGCCAACCAAAATGATTCGGTTGACTTGGGCTGGAGTGAGTTTGGCGTCATTTAATGCCTGCTCCACTGGGTGGCGCATGCGTTCAATGATTGGTTTGACCAAATCTTCGAGCTTGGCACGGGTCAGTTTCAAATTCAAATGCTTTGGGCCTTGGGCATCAGCCGAAATAAATGGCAAGTTCAAATCGGTTTCCAAAGTAGTTGAAAGTTCAATCTTGGCCTTTTCCACGGATTCGCGAACCCGGTTCATGGCCATTTTATCGGCAGTCAAATCAATACCACCACTTTCTTTTTTGAATTCCGAAACAACGTAATCGATCAAAGCTTGGTCCATATCCTTACCGCCCAATTGTGTGTCACCGGAGGTCGACAAAACCTCAAAAGTTGCCTGGCCATCGGCTTCGCCGAAGTCCATAATGGTGACGTCCAAAGTTCCGCCGCCCAAATCAAAAACCAAAATCTTCTGGTCTTTTTCGGTTTTGTCCAAACCGTAAGCGAAGGCCGCAGCAGTTGGTTCGTTAATGACGCGGACGACTTCTAATCCGGCAATTTCGCCGGCGTTTTTTGTTGCCTGACGCTGTGAGTCGTCAAAGTATGCCGGAACGGTAATGACTGCTTTCGTCACCGGGGTGCCCAAAAATGCTTCAGCATCCTTTTTAATTTTCTGGAGCAAGAAGGCGGAAATTTGTTCCGGCGTATAATCTTTGCCGTTAACTTTGTATTTGAAGTTAGTGCCCATTTTACGCTTGGCTTCAAAAATTGTTCCCTCCGGATTGGTTACCGCCTGACGACGAGCCGGTTCCCCGACCAATAATTGTCCGTCTTTGGTAAATGCAATGTATGAAGGAAATGCTTTGCCGGCCACAGTCTGCCCTTCGGCCGAAGGAATGATCACTGGTTTACCAGCTTCCATCACTGCTGCCGCCGAGTTGGATGTCCCCAAATCGATACCTATAATTTTTGCCATATAATTTTATCCGCCGAAGCCTTGGCGAAGGCGGATCCTTTCATATTTACTGGTTAATTTATAAAGGGTGAATGGGAGTAAGGGGAGAAATTGGATATGGTCCCGTTCTTCCCTTTACTCCCTTTACTTTTTTATTTTCCCACTTCCACTTTTGCCGGGATGATTACTGTGCCGTTTAGGGCAAACCCGGGTTGGATTTCTTTAATTATTTTTCCTGATTCGCCTTCCCCTTCGGCCACGGCTTCATGTTTGGTTGGGTCGAACTTTTGGCCAATGGTTTCGACTTTAGTCACGCCCAGTTCTTCCATTGTCTTTTCCAATTGCATGATTGTCGCTTTCAATCCTACAATCCAATCTTTATACTTGTCATCGCTCGGTGCAAATTTTAGGACCTGCTCTAAACTTTGTAACGAAGGCAGAAGTTTGAGAACTGTCATTTCCTTTACATGCTGTAAAATTTCGGCCCGTTCAGCTGTGGTTCGTTTTCGGAAGTTTTCAAAGTCCGCAGCACTGCGCTTCCAGGCATCCGTAACTTTTTCCAATTCGGCCTTTAGTTCGTCGAGTTCAGTTGTCTCTTCGGTTTGTAAATCTTGTTCGTCTGACATATTTTTTATCTGTCATTGCGAGAAGCCAAAGGCGACGTGGCAATCTTTTTTGGTTAAGATTGCTTCGCTCCGCTCGCAATGACAATGGTTAAGTACTAATAATTAAAATAATTACAGCGGTTCCGGAAATCAATTTAGTTAAATATTCCAGTAAGGAAACATTTTTGGCATAAGCCATGCGCTTGGGGCCAATGATTCCAATAATCCCCTTTTTGCCGTCAATGGTATTGATCTTGGAAACGACCAAACTCATGTTCTTCGGCACTGGAATCGGTGATTCTTTTCCAATATAGGTCCGGATTGCGGCGTCGGACTTATCAACCAACTTATCGGCATGCTGTTCAAGGTGATCAAATAATTCTGTAATTTGTTGAACCGAATGCTGATCTGAAAATTCCGGTTCCCCAACAATGCGGGAAAGTCCGAGTGCGGAAGTGTCGTTTGGCAAAAGGGCAAATGCGGCCTGGCCGGAAACCTGCGAAACCAAGTTGGCGATTGATCGGCCCAATTGTTCGTGAGCGCCTTGCAATTTAACCAGTTCGTCTTTGAGCATACGGCGTTCTTTTTCGGAAAGTTCAAACCGGCGCATTAATTGGTTTACAAAAAACCGGTAACCGCTGTCGGTTGGGACACGACCGGCGGATTTATGCGGCTGGGAAATAAACCCTTCATCTTCCAAGACTACCATCTCATTTCTAATAGTGGCCGGGCTCACGCCAAGCCCATATTTTTCAACGAGTTCTTTGGATCCGACTGGTTCTGCGGTTTCCGAATATTCCTTAACGATTGCGGCCAGTAATTTTTGTTGTCTAATGTTGAGTTCCATAATTTAGCACTGGGCTTATTAGGGTGCTAAGTTATTTTATTATTAGCACTCAACCCTGTCAAGTGCTAATCAAGTTCGGCCAAATTTAAGAGGGAGACCAATGCTGATCTCCCTCAAGGTTAATCTAGTACCAGACGACCTTCCTCTTGCTCCCAGGCCCGCCGCTGAAGGATCTGCCTGATGATGACTACCGATCTCCCCCGCAGGTGGAATTTCTCCACTTGGTTGAGGATGTGCAGCGGAATACCCACAAGCTGGGCAATCTCCTGTTTCCAGCTCGTGTCAGACTTCAGGGTCAGCTTATCGAAAGTCTCTTCAGCTTCTTCTGCGTCGCCTTTGAAGTGGCCAACGAGGACAAAAGCGAACAGACCGGCCACGAACTTGGTTCCTTCCTGCTC
>JANWIA010000002.1 GCA_025450105.1 Candidatus Doudnabacteria bacterium
GCAGATCCGAAGTGTAGGAGATGCCACCTTCGCTAAACATGATGTCGAACTCTGTGGTCTTGAACGGCGCCGCAACTTTATTCTTTACAATTTTTGCTTTGACGCGGTTACCAATGATTGCTTCGCCAGATTTAATTTGTGCAATCTTGCGGACATCAATCCGAACAGAAGAATAAAATTTTAAAGCTTGGCCGCCGGTTGTCGTTTCCGGATTGCCGAACATGACGCCGATCTTCATTCGGATTTGGTTGATGAAGATTACGGTTGATCGCGACTTGGAAATTATTCCAGTAAGTTTGCGCAGCGCTTGAGACATGAGTCTGGCGTGCAAGCCCATGTGTGAGTCGCCCATCTCGCCGTCGATTTCTGCGCGCGGTGTTAACGCCGCCACAGAGTCGACAACAATGATGTCGACGGAATTGGATCGGACGAGTGCTTCGACAATGTCGAGAGCTTGCTCGCCGTTGTCCGGTTGGGAAATTAAAAGTTTATCAATTTTTACTCCGACCGCTTTGGCGCGATCCGGATCGAGCGCGTGTTCTGCATCCACGAATGCCGCGACGCCATTTTTCTTTTGGACTTCCGCCACGATGTGCATTGCCAGAGTTGTTTTACCAGAAGCCTCCGGTCCGTAAATTTCTATGATGCGTCCTTTTGGAATCCCACCGACACCAAGCGCCAGGTCGAGCGACAGACATCCGGTGGAGATGACATCAACATTCATTGCCTTCGCCGCCTTCAACGTCATGATTGAACCTTCGCCGAATTTATCTCGGATGGAAGTTAATGTTTCTTCCAGGTTCGTAGAACCCAAGGGCGTAGCTTCTCTTTTTTCTTTTGCCATATTTTTCTTTCTTGAACTGCCGCTCTTCAAAATTAATTACTAATTTAGTATGCCTGACCAAATTGCTGTTCGTCAACACATATGCGGAAGACGGCATTATATAAATCTCAAACTTCCGTGTCAAAAAATTAGGACCCTAAGCTTGTTGCGTGCTTAAGGTCCTCTTGTGGGAACGGCATCACATCACCTGATCCAGGATGGCTTTAACCGGCATACCCATGCGGACAAGGATCGGCCGTTCTTTTTCATCGTAGGGCAGTGCGTGCCACGGCCCCTCTCCTATCTTAGGCCATTCACCGTCCAGGTATGGCAGGGTGAATTTTTCATCCACCATGCACAACGGGAGTCTGAGCTTATCGACCAGCTGCTGGACGATCCTTGCGATTTTTTGGTCGATATCCTTCACTCGCTGTTGTCTCACACGAGTCGCTTCTAGGCCCGCATACCCAATACCGACGGTAGTGCCCTCGACCACAACCATCTCGTGCTTGCCGTCGATCAGGATCCGGATTAGGCTCTGCCTGCCGTTTAACGGTAACAGGTCATCGTGCTTTTCCTTCGGATGCTTATTGAAGTCCGTGACCGGAACCAGGCATTCGAAGATTTCCACAAACCGTTCCAGGAGCTGGATGCTTTGATTTAACGGTTCGGGCGCGACAACGATTTCAGAACGCGGCTTTAAGCGATCCTTTCGTTGTTTAATACACATCCCATATCGCCCATCGATATAGGTCAAACACTGCGCGACATCATCATTGCCATGATAAACTCCCATATTCCTCCTTAGGCGCAAAAAAACCGAAGCCGTGGCTTCGGTTACTCAAGCGTTGGTTGCTGTGTCATTCGGTTGAGGTCTTTTTTGCTCATCTCGGTTAATTCTATTGCCAGCAAATGTCTATGTCAAAGGCTCTAGTCTCGACTGGATTTATAGCCTGGGCTATGATTAATCCACAGGCAATAATATTGACTGAAGGATTACTGTTTTTTAGTATAGGCTCTAAACTAAATCTATTCAAACTATCCGGAAATTCCAGATAGTTCAAAATCGAATACCAAAATCGAATATATTCCAATTTATGACAAATAACCCACAACCAAGAGGTGAGATCATCATTTATAAGGACCGGTCAGGCCCTGAATTAAAAGTTACAATTCAGAATGACAGTGTTTGGTTAACTCAATTACAAATAGGCGACCTCTTTGACGTCACCTCTGCTGCTATTACAAAACATATCCAAAATATCTATAAACAAGGTGAATTAAGTCGAAATCGAACTACTTCCAAAATGGAAGTAGTTCAAATTGAAGGCGGAAGAGAGATAAAACGTAAAATAGACTACTACAATTTAGATATGATAATATCGGTCGGATATAGGGTAAACTCTTCTAAAGCTACTCAATTTAGAGTTTGGGCCACGCAAAAATTACGTGATTTGATCTTAAAAGGGTATGTCATTCATGAACAACGATTAAAAAACTATGAAGGACAACTAAAGGAACTGGAACAAGCAAAGAGGATTTTTCAGCAAGCTATAGAAAATAACCACACAGAAGGTTATGAAAAAGATTTGTTGAGCATTATTACTGACTATTTGGGAACTTGGGTTATTTTGAATCAATACGATACCGGCACCTTGGGATTCGATAATGTCACCAAGAAAAAAGCCAAGTACATCGATTATGAAAAAGCGTTGGATTCGATTGAGCGCTTCAGGAAAAGATTAAACGAAAATAAACAAGCAACAGAATTGTTCGGCCGCGAAGTGTCTCATAAGTTGCCCGGGATCTTGTTGGGCATCCAACAAGCTTACGGAGGCAAAGACTTATACAACAGCTTGGAAGAAAAGGCTGCACATTTATTTTACTTCGTCATCAAGGACCATCCATTTGTTGATGGCAATAAACGTATTGGTTCCCTGCTCCTTCTATTATTCCTTGTCGAAAACCATTTCTTGTACAACCGCAAGGGTGACCGAAAAATAAATGACGCGGCCCTGGCTGCGCTGGCACTCTTGGTTGCGGAAAGTAAGCCAGACCAAAAAGACACCATGATTAAACTAGTAGTTAACCTCATAAATAAAAAATGACCCCAAGAGGTCGTTTTTTATTTTGATAGCTTTAGCAGCAATTGTCTCCCGTCGAACCCGCCATTCTTATTACGTTTCTCTTTTTGAACTTTAATAATATCTTCAATTGTCCAACCCTTCAATTTCAAGATTGCATAAATAATTTCAAAAATATCTGCCAGTTCTTCTTGCATGTTTCCAATATTAACTGAATGTTGAAGTTCATAAGACTCCTCAATCATCTTTTTTAACAAGTACCCCAAGAATTCATCATCGCTCGTAATCTTCTGAATGTTCGCGTGCTGACCTTTATTTTTGATGATTTCTGGAATACGATCCCGAATCAATTTTGGGAATTGAGTTTCTTCTGGCAGATTGGTTGATTTAAAATCCATAAAAGTTAATTAATTATACTCTCTATTGGAGTTGGTTCCGGTGTTGTTTCAGTCGTGGAAAATTCTACGTTGCGGATGACTTCCCCTTCACGGCCAAGTTTCCCTAAATCTTTGCCGTTATATATGACTTGGGTTGAACCGGCATTTGCGGACGTCAACAATATGTGTTCCTTAGCCGAAATAGTTTTCGTTGACCCAGGCAACATCGTACCGCGCTGGACCACAGCGCCATCGGCTTCCATATAAATCCAAGCACTTGTTGGCCCAATCGTTAACGTAATGTTCACGGCCTGTTGCTGTGGCGCCTGGACTTCGGCCACTTCAGCACTAATGCGCCGCGTAATCTTACTTTCTTTGTTGAACTTATTATGCACGACAATTTCAATGACATTGAGGCCGGGACTAACAATCAAATTTTCCGTAAAGTCCCCGTTCTTATCCGTCAGAACCGCTTGGTCGTTAATAAAAACATCCGCGCCAATTTCTGCGCTTCCAGAAAAAATAATGCTATTGCCTTGTATAGTCACATCACCGTTTGGTTCATTCAGTAATAATTTCGGTGGCGTCAGAACAGAACTGATCTGCGAAACTACATAACCAACTGCCAGCAACGTTAACAGTCCAGTAATTCCAATAATAACCGTACGGGGTGTAAATTTAATTTCAAACCGTTGCTTTTGGACAATTGGTTTTTTAATTTGGCCGAATCCGTGTTCTTTATCATACTGATCAATCAAGACTTGTTCCTGAACGTGGTAAAGGTTAGCCAAGCTTTTCAAAAACCCACGGATGTAAACATCGGCAGGCAACGCGTCCCAATTCCCCGCCTCCAGTTGCTCCAGATACATGGGTTTAATTTGCGTCAAAATACTGACGGTCTTAATGTCCATGTTCAATTGTTTGCGAATCTGAGCCAAATAGTCGCTCAACGTTTGGATCTGGACAGTTTTAGTTTTGAATAGTGGGTTACTCATGAATTTTTTCTATCATAACAAAAAATCGCCGCGAGGGCGATTTTTTAGTAGTCACCTTTTTGTGATTTTTCGAATTCAGCGGCTTCGTCCGACATTTCGGATGCTTCCCCATAACCTTCTTCTGGTCTCCCGGCGCCATAAACTTCGCGAGGTTTGGCGCCATCGCCGGGACCGATAATGCCCTTATCTTCTAATATATCCAACAACCTAGCGGCGCGGGCATACCCCACGCGCAAGCGGCGTTGTAGTAGCGAGGCCGAAGCTTTACCTGCGGCACGGACCGTGTCCATTGCTTCCTTCAACAAATCATCCTCGTCATCCCCGTTATTTAATCCGGGCACACTCAATGAAGCGCGGGGCTTTTCCAAAATCTCCTGGTTATAAATAATACTGCCGCCTTGTTCTTTGAGGAAGTCGGTAACTTTCTTGATTTCCTTTTCACCAACGTAAGAACTTTGCACGCGCTTTGGTTTGGAAAGTTCGGCGGTAATGTAGAGCATGTCACCAGAGCCTAACAATTTTTCTGCCCCGGACATATCCAAAATCGTGCGCGAATCCACCTGCGAAGCCACAGCAAAGGCCATACGCGAAGTGATGTTGGCCTTAATCAAACCAGTAATGACATCAACTGATGGGCGCTGCGTAGCCACAACCAAATGTATACCAACGGCACGCGCCATTTGCGCCAAACGAACAATTGTCGCTTCCACGTCTTTTTGCGCCACAGCCATTAAGTCTGCCAATTCATCGACGACAACGACAATGTAAGGCATCTTCAATTGGGAATCGGCGTTATACTCGCTGATGTTGCGCTTGTGGACTTCGGCCAGCAATTTATAGCGGCGGTCCATTTCCATTACTGTCCAGCGCAATGCGTTAACGGCCTGCTGATGATCAGTAATAACCGGCGTCAACAAATGCGGAATACCATTGTACATGGACATTTCCACGCGTTTCGGGTCAATGACAATCAATTTTAAATCCGAAGGCGTGGCCCGATACAAAAAACTTAACAGCACGCCATTCATGGCCACAGATTTTCCACTGCCAGTGGCACCGGCAATCAGCAAATGAGGCATACGCGCCAAATCGGCAAGCATGGGATGACCGGCGACATCGCGGCCAAGAGAAAATGCCAACTTGGATGTGTGCGAAATAAATTCATTGCTCCCTAAAATTTCCTTCAAGCGCACCAGGGCCGAAGACTTGTTTGGAATTTCAATGCCGACCAAAGCCTTGCCGGGGATTGGCAATTCCATACGCACCGGACTCGCCGCCAAAGCCAGTGCCAAATCATTTTGCAACGCGGCAATTTGCGAGAGCTTCACCCCAACTGCCGGGCGGAAAGTATATTGAGTGACTGTTGGCCCGACATTGACCTCACCCATTTCGACATCGATATCAAAATCTGCCAAAGTTTTTTGGATAATCGAAACATTAGCCTCAATGTTGCCGGAATCCACTTTAGTCTTGGCGTCATCAAGTAAATCCAAAGACGGAAACTTCCAATTCTTGTCTGATTCCGAGGTCGGCATGTTGACCTTAAAGTTCGGAACATTACTCTCGGGTAAATTATTTACTTTTGGTTCCAGTTTTTCCCGCATCGCCGCCCTATTAGCATCACCGACGGTGTCTTTCACAAAAGCATTTTGTGCGGCGTTATTAATTTTCAGGGCCGGTTGTTTTGGTTTGTCATCCAATTTTTCTTTGCGGCGGAACAAATCCAAAAACGAAATATTAAATGTAATTAATATTGAGACAACGATTCCGGCCAAGACAACCAAATACGATGCGAACCCGCCCATCAACTTCAATAACGGATAACTGGTTAGGACGCCAAGGTATCCCCCGCCGTGACCAAGCTTGGCGACTTCAAAGGCTTTAGCAGAATCAGCGCCGATAGCGAATAAATGCAATAGTCCGGTTAAGGCCAGAGTCAAAAACACTGCCCCGACATAAGCGTGAGTGGAAACATTCGATTCCTCGTCCTTGCGTTGTTTAAACAGGGCCATGGCCACTAAAATAAAAATTACTGGGACGCCGTAAGCCATCCACCCAAAGGCAAAGCCCAAAATTTTACTGGTGATCTGCCCGAATGTCCCAGCCGAGCCGCTCAAACTCAATATCAACAGTGCGGCGAGCAACAAAAAAACAACAACCGCAACACCCATCCTTGTTTCATGCTTAAGGTTTAGCTGCGGCCGCTTAAAATTTGAATCGTTGTTTGAATCTTTGTGTCGTTTTGCCATAACGTCTTATCAATCTAGACCCTCTTATTTTATCACAACAAAGAATGCGCCTCCAAACAGAACAAAAAAGACCGAATTTACGGTCTTTTGTCAATCCACGGTTATTCGATGAGCCACTTGTCCCCGCTGCGCTTCAATTTTCCTTTAACCTTGAACCCAGCGGCTAATTTGTGCCCGCCGCCGCCAAATGAATGGGCAATTTTAGAAACATCCACGCCTTTGTGGGTTTCCGATCGCAAGCTTCCCTTAACCAAGTCACCGTCCTGGCGCAGCAACAAAGAAAATTTTGCCTGAGGAATGTTATTGAGTAATTCCACAAAGCCCTGCAAATCGTCTTCGGTCGCGCCAAGTTCCCGTAAATCCTCTTCCGTCATGACTGAAAAGGCCATTTTCTTTTCGGAATCAAAACGGGTATTTTCCAAAGCCTTGGCCCAAGCCTTGATGGTTTCCGGTCGCTTGCTACCAAAAGTGTAAGTCGCAATTTTATCAATCCGCGCGCCTTTCTTCAGCAACTGGCTGGCAACTTCCATTACTTCTGGCGAAGTATTCGAGTGCTTGAAGCCGCCGGTATCAGTAAAAATTCCGGTTAACAAACAATAAGCAATATCTTTGTTGATCTCAATATTTTTTAACTGCAAAAAATAATAAATCAATTCAGCCACAGCTGCTGTTGCCGGTTCGACAACGTTAATTTTTCCGAAATTACTGTTGTCCGGATGGTGGTCAAAATTTATAATTGGGATTTTGGTTGTTTCTAATTCCTTAAACCCAGGCCTTTTGATGTTGCCGCAACCGAAGGTCATGATCAAATCATATTTTTCTGAGTGATATTCTTCACCGACCTCAACGCTGCCTGGTAAAAACTTTAAGGAATTCGGCACCCCACCCTTAACAGCCGCTGTAATTTTTTTCCCTTTGCTGATAAGCGCCAAACGCATGGCCAAGAGACTGCCCAAATCGTCGCCATCAGTGCTTTCATGAGTCGTTAAAAAAATATCTTGGGATTCGGTAATCAAATCCCAAGCTTCCTTGAATGCTGGATTACTTTGTTTCTTCATCATCATGGGCGTGGCGAATTAGATCATTAATATGGGCAGTAAATTCTTCGGCATGGTCGATTTCAAATCTCACGCGAGGAATAATTTTCATTTCCATGCTTTTAATTAGGGCGCCTTGCAAATCGTACAAATTATGTTTGAGGATATTTAAAATCTTGGCTTCATTTTCTTCGCCTGCCGGCATGACGCTGATCCAAACCTTGCCGTGCTTCAAATCCGGTGTGACCTCAACTTTTGTAATCGTCGTTAAAAACGGCAATTCGAGTTGCAACATTTCTTCGCCCAAAATTCTTTGGACAACGGAAGATACTTTGTCGGTTCGAATGGACATTTTTTATAGAGTTCGCTTTCGGACACTTTCTTCAAACACCACCAATACATCCCCTTCCATTACTTTCGATGAGGATTTAACGACGGCTCCAAATTCATTGCCGCGCAAGACTTCTTTGGCTTTGATTTTTTGCTGTTGTAATTCCAAGATCTGTCCGGTGCCGACCATTTCGTCACCGCGTTTGATTTCAAATTGCGAATTTTCCTTTACCTTGCCTTCAGCCACGGCTCCGCCGATAATCATCTTTTCCTTTTCGGTTCTAAAAATTCCCATTATCTTCAACCTGCCAAGGTCGGTGCGCAAAACTTCCGGGGTCAACATGTCAACCACTTGCTTAGTCAGGTCTTCAATCAATTCGTAAATGACGCTATATAGTTGAATAGGAACCCCCTTGCTTTGTGCCAAACGGGAAGCCTGCGGGCTAATGCGGGTATGGAATCCAATGATAAAAGCACTGGCCGAAGCCGCACGCAAAACGTCGTTTTCGTTAATTTCGCCGGCGCCTTCTTCTAAAATATTTAATTTGACTTCAGCGTTCTTCAATTTGCTCAAGGCTTCGTTGATGGCTTCCAAACTTCCGAGCACATCAACCTTGATAATTAAATTCAAATCCTTAGTATTAAGGCTAAGCTTACTCAACGGATTCATTTTCTTGGCGCGTTCAGACTTAACAATCGATTCCGCCACAGTTTTGGCCTCATCCAAAGTTTCGTAAGTTCGCAAAATATCACCAGCCTGAGGCAAACCAGATAAACCGGTAATTTGGACTGCAGCTGAAGGTCCGGCTTCTTTTAATTTATTGCCGCTGTCATCGATCATAGATCGAATTTTACCGGCGGCTTTGCCTGCTCCAACAATATCCGACGGTTTTAGAGTTCCATTCTGAATTAAAATCGTAGCCACAGACCCCAAAGTTCGGGAGTTATGAGATTCAATAACTGTGCCCAAAGTCTGACCGGTTGGATTGGCTTTCAAATCCAAAACTTCGGCCTGCAATAAAATCAAATCGAGTAAATCATTCACGCCCTGTCCGGTTAAAGCAGAAATTTTTGCGACCGGAACTTTTCCGCCCCATTCTTCAATGAGTACTCCGTAGTCGGACAATTCTTTTTTGACGCGTTCAATGTTGGCGTCTGGTTTATCAATTTTGTTGATGGCAACAATCAACGGAGTTTCAGTTAACTTGGCGCGGTTGATGACTTCAATTGTTTGCGGCTTAACTCCGTCGTCTGCGGCCACCGTTAAAACAATAACATCGGTAACATTGGCTCCTCGGGCGCGCATGGCGGCAAAGGCTTCGTGGCCCGGTGTATCTAAAAACGTCACGAACTTGCCCTTATGTTCCACTTGGTAAGCACCGATGTGTTGGGTTATTCGGCCGGCTTCTTTTTCTACCAATTTAGTTTGGCGGATGGAATCGAGTAAAGTCGTTTTACCGTGGTCAACGTGGCCCATAACCGCAACAATTGGTGAACGCGGTTTAAAATCTGCGGCCTTAGACTTCAATTCCTCTGTCATAACTTCGGCAACGTAACCCAAGCCAAGTTTGGCGCTGGCCTCTTTGACTTCGGAAACATTAAAACCTAAATCTGCGGCGGTAATGGCGGCGGTATCATAATCAATTTCTTCGTTGATCGA
>JANWIA010000003.1 GCA_025450105.1 Candidatus Doudnabacteria bacterium
GAAATTAACGGGCTCGGCTATATTCCCTTCGACAAAAAAGCGTTCATTGAACCATCCAACAATTACAACCAGTACAAAATCAATTTGCCGCAATACCAGGCAGTATTCTTTAACCTCCAAAAGAGTGCCATTGCCCAGGACAAGGCCGTGCGCCAGGCATTATGGCTGTCCACTGATCGCCAACAAATTATCGATGAAGTTTATTTAGGCTACGGCAAACCGGCTTACGGGCCAATTTTGGAAGGCAACCTTGGCTACAATCCAGAAATCAAGGAAGCGGCACACAACAGCCTCGACGAAGCCAATTCGATTTTGGAAAAGAGCGGTTGGGCTTTTGATGCCAACAGTAACCAGCGCCTAAAAAAGGACAAACCCTTGGAATTTACCTTGGCCACGAACAATTTTGTTTTGAACATCAAGACTGCGCAACTGTTGCAGGCACAATGGGCACGCATTGGCGCCAATGTCCACTTGGTCATCGTTTCTTCCTTGGAATTGGACCAGCAATACATTAAGCCGCGAAATTTTGACGTGCTTTTGTTCTCCGAAAATACCGGACCAGATCCTGACCCCTATCCATTTTGGCATTCCTCGCAATCCCGCGATCCAGGCCTGAACCTTTCCGGATTCAGCAGTGCCGCTGCAGATCAATTGCTTACCACTGCCCGCCAAACCAATGACCCAAACATCCGCACCGAAAACTACATGAAGTTCCAGGAAATCGTTGATAACGAAATTCCGGCAATCTTTATTGATAGCGCGGTTTACGTTTACAGCCTGCCCAAGAAAATCCAAGGCATTGATTTGGAAACGATTATCCATCCATCGGAACGGTTCCTGGATATTGAAAACTGGTATATAGAAACAAAGTAATATTTGTCATTGCAAGGAGCGAAGCGACGTGGCAATCTAAAATTAGATTGCTTCGCTAATCGCTCGCAATGACATTAGTCGTCATTAAAAATTCTTGCTAAACTTAAGTCCGAGCCGCGGTGGCGAAACTGGCAGACGCATACGCTTCAGGTGCGTACGCCCGCAAGGGCATGAGAGTTCAAGTCTCTCCCGCGGCACCAGATAATCATCATTCCTAAGCATTGACGTGGTTGCGATTCTCGTGTATACTATCTGCGTACTGTTTAAAGAGCAGCTGAAACAAAAACCCTTCAAAAGCAGAAAAACCGTTAATTAGTGCGACAAAATCCGTAAATTTATTATTGATTTTATTGTGTTAATTAAGCCAATGGTGCCCTAAGGTCACGCCTTAGCCCAAGCTTAGAAAAATTTATTATAATCTCCCTAAGCAACACAGTGGGGAGCTATGCTTAATTCTTTTGAATTGCATAGAAGCAAGAAAGTCATTAAATATGCGCAATATGCGTAGACACCCTGGAAGCAACCAGCCGCAAAAAGGTCAGGACAAACAGGACCGACCGCAAGCTTCCTTTCACCCGGCCAAAGGTGCTGACCCTAAAGATGTCCTCAAGGTCATCCCATTAGGCGGTATCGAAGAAGTTGGGGAAAACATGACCATCATGGAATATGGCGATGATATCTTGGTCATAGATATGGGGCTTGGTTTCCCAGACGAAACCATGCCCGGCATCGACTATATCATTCCGAATACAAAATATTTGGAAGAGAACAAAAAACGAATTAAGGGAGTCATTATCACCCACGGCCATTTGGACCACATTGGTGCTATCCCCTACATTCTGCCAAAGATCGGCGATCCGCCAATCTACACAATGAAATTGACCGGCGAACTTATTAAGAAACGCTTAGAAGAATTTCATTTGCTTGGCCGTTCTCAAATTCATGAATTGAATAAGGACGATGTCCTAACATTAGGCAACTTCCGCATTCGATTCTTCCGAATCAACCATAACATTCCTGACGGCGTTGGTCTCGCGATCAATACCCCGGCTGGTCTGCTCGTTTATGCGACAGACTGGAAGTTCGACCACACTCCTGTTGATGGTCGACCAACTGAATTCGACAAGCTCGCCAAGTTTGGCGGCGAAGGTGTTGCTCTTTTAATGAGCGATTCCACCAACGCCGAAAAACCGGGCTACTCGGTTTCGGAAAAAACCCTGGGCGACACCATCGACCGCATTGTCGGCGATGCCAACGGCCGCGTGATCTTTGCGACATTCTCGACTTTGATTTCGCGTATCCAACAGGTTATCAATGCTGCTTACAAGAGCAACCGTAAACTGGTCGTCACCGGCCGGTCTATGGTCAATAACATTGAAATTTGTCTGGCCAGCAACTATTTAACGTTGCCAGCCAAGGGCATGATCATTAAAACTGAACAGGCCCGCAAATTACCGGACAACCAAATTGTCATCTTAACCACCGGTTCGCAGGGTGAAGAAAGCGCGGCACTTGCCCGCATTGCCCGTGGCGAACATAAGACTATTGAAATTAAAAAGGGAGACACAGTGGTCGTTTCGGCCTCACCTATTCCAGGCAACGAACGAGCTGTATCTTCTACCCTTTCTAACTTGGCCCGTTTGGGTGCTAAAGTTCTTTACCAAAAGATTTTAGACATCCACACTTCCGGCCATGCTTACCAAGAAGATTTGAAGTTAATGATCTCATTAACCAAACCAACCTTCTTTATGCCAATCCACGGCGAACATCACATGTTGCTCGCCCATGCGGAATTGGCAAAATCGGTCGGCATTCCCGATCCCAATATCTTTACCTTGGATAACGGTCAGCAATTGGAATTATCCAACGCTGGCGTCCGTGTATCCGATGCCAAAATCCCAACCGGTTACGTGTTCGTAGACGGTTTGGGTGTCGGCGATGTCGGCGAAGTCGTACTTCGCGACCGCCAGGTCATGAGCAAGGATGGCATGTTTGTCATCATTATGCTTGTTGACCGAAAAACCGGACGATTAACCACTCAACCAGACATTATCTCCCGCGGCTTCATTTACATGAAAGGTTCGGAAGATTTACTGAAAGAAGTTAAGCACGAGGTCCGCAAGATCGTAGAATCTAAGAGCAAGCAAAAGGTTCAAGAACCTAACAATGCTTTTATCCGCTCCGAAGTTCGTGATCAAATCGGCGAGTTCCTGTTTCAACGAACTGAACGCCGACCAATGATCTTGCCAGTTGTACTTGATGTATAACACCGGATAATCCGCCGACTTGTCTGCCGTAGTTTAAACGAAGGCAGAAGCCTCGCGCGAAGGCGGATCCTCGACATCTAACAATTACATAACCTCATCCCTTTCTAACCATCCTGACGGATGTCAGGATCTGTAAAAAGATCCCGATAACTAAGTTCGGGATGGGTTACTAAAAAGCTCGCTCGCCAAAAGCAACTGATAGCCAATCCAGAATACGATTTAAAGCAAGACGCTTACGGCACTAGAGCAAACTTAAACCGCCCCACGTGGGCGGTTTTGTTTTAATAAAAGAACAAGCCGCCCGGTCCCTAAGGACTTGGCGGCTGTGTGTTGCACTGCGGACATTCGCAGACAGTTGGCTGAAGCAAGGTCACGTAAACGGTTCGGCGAGGGTCAGATCTGTAGACCCCAAGATGAGGTTCGTTAGCCTCGATAGTCGTGTCGCATCTGTGGATGTTGCGGTAGCAACTCAAGCACAAACATGTTCGGTCTGGTTCTGCCGTCGACGACGTGGACCGCAACCGTTCACTATCCATGTCAGGATCTCTGCCGACCATGCGTGTAAAGTTCAGGCCGTCGGGAACATCTTCATGTCGCGGCATTACTTCCTCCTACTCTCCTTAGCAACGGCAATCAGTCGCTCGGCCTTGGATTTTGAAACGTACTTCCAAACAAAGCAATGGTCGCCATCTTCCAAGCAGTCAGCATCATGGCAACCCGGACAAGCTTCGGGAGTCCAGGAAATGAACCTGCCATCCTTCATCTCAACGAGATGGTGACCTTTATGTCCTTCCTTGAGTTGGCACGCAGTCTGTTTCGCCAGGTAGATTAAGTGAGCATCGTGTTCTGGAATCAACCAGTTACACTGCATTCCTCCTCCTTATGTTTGCTAATTCTAGCATATTTCGGTAAAAAAGATGTATAATAAATGCATATGAATAAAGAAGTTATTGTCTCGGGAATTCAGCCTACGGGCGACATGCATCTTGGAAATTATTTGGGGGCACTCAAAGATTTTGTTGATTTGCAAAACAAATTCGAGTGCTATTTTTTTATTGCCGATTTACATTCCATTACCGGAGACAATGACCCGCAAGAAAAACCGAAACAGATAATCGATGCAGTAGAAACTTTACTGGCCGTTGGACTGGATCCAAAAAAATGCACAATTTTTATTCAGTCACACATTCCGGCACATACAGAATTGGCTTGGATCTTTAACACCATTACCCCGATGGGCGAACTCGAGCGCATGACCCAATACAAGGACAAGAGCGGCAAGCAAAAAAATAATATCAACGTTGGGCTATTCGATTACCCAGTGCTGCAAGCGGCAGATATTCTCCTCTATCACGCGAACTTTGTGCCAGTTGGCGCTGACCAAGTCCAGCACTTGGAACTGACCAATGTCATTGCCCGAAAATTCAACAACAAATACGGCGAATATTTCCACGAAATCAAACCGTACATTCAAAAACCTTTACGAATCATGAGTCTGACCAATCCGGAACGCAAAATGAGCAAGAGCGAACCAGCATCAACCATTAATATTTTTGATGAACCGGAAATTATCAAAAAGAAACTGGCCAAGGCCGTGACCGCAACCGATGCCCCACAAGGACAAATGCCTAAAGGCGTGGCTAATCTCTTTAGCCTCCTAGAAATGTTCGGATCCATGAACACGCTCCACAAATTCAAAAAGGAATATGACCACGGGACAATTAAATATTCCGAACTCAAGAATGCAATTGCCGAAGAAATTGCCAATTACTTTGCCGAAATTCGCCAAGCCAAGTCCAAAATTTCCGGAAACAAGAAAGATACCTACCTGATTTTGGAACAAGGCGCGGCCAAAGCGGGTAATGTCGCATCCCGAACCTTGCGCGCTGTCAAAGAAAAAATCGGGTTAATATAAAAACCGCCATTTAGTTAGCGGTTTTTATATTCGTCTGATTTGATTTCAAAATTCAGGAGGACCTATGCGTCAGGTATACGTAGAGATTCCTGACAGGAAGACAGCGTTTAAACTTTTGTGGTATGCCACGAGCTGTCACATCTTCAATGAGCAGCTGCGAGCCGATTTTTCCGAAATTGCAGGCTCGAATAACGTCGACATCGAGCTGCCAGACAAGCACACTGCTGAAGAACTCCGGGAAATTCTTACCGAGCTCGGGTTCGGCGACCTGCGAATCTCACCAATTCCCGCCAGCAGAGCTTTCCGCTCAGCTGAAACCGTCCGCATTGAATCGCTACACGCACTAGCCTGACTCAAAACCAGCATCACATTATCCCTGCCTGATGGAGTCGGGCGCAAAAAACCCTGGTCTTTCCCAAGAAGACCAGGGTCCATTTTTATTAACAAAATATTTAAATGCACCTATAAGATTGCTTCGTAGTCCCGCAAAGCGGAACTCCTCGCAATGACGTCATTGCGAGCGTCAGCGAAGCAATCTTACTCTCGGATTAAATTAAGTAATTCTTCGGTCTTTTTCTTTAACGTACCATCATCCAGTGCCTCAACGTTCAGTCGGATCATTGGTTCAGTGTTCGAGGATCGGATATTTGCCCGCCAAGAATCGTATTCAATCGACAAACCATCAATCTTTTCAATCCTTGCATCCGAATATTGCTTCTCGATTTTTTTGAGGATCGCTTTTACCTGATCCTGGTCCGACAATTTTTGGTTGAGTTCCCCGGAAATTGGGTGGCGGAAAAAGAAAGCGTCAAACAATGTTGACACTTTCTTCTCGGTCGTGGAAAAAATTTCCAACATCACCAAAAACGGAATCAAACCATTGTCGCAATAGAAAAAATCTCGGAAATAAAAATGACCGCTGTTTTCACCGGCAAAGATCGCGTCTTCCTTCCGCATGCGCTCTTTAATGAAACTATGCCCGACCTTATTGATTAGAGCGTGCCCGCCGTACTTGGCCGCTTTTTCCGTAGTCGCCCAAATTAACCTCGGATCGGAAATAACTTTGGCACCTTTATGTAACTTCAAATAATGTTTTGTAAGAAAAGCCACCAGATAATACCCGGGAATGGCCCGGCCTTTCTCATCATAAAGGAAAAAGCGATCGGCATCCGCATCCCAGGCCACACCAAAGTCTGCCTTATTCTTTATTACCGCTTCCGATGTTTCGGTTTGGTTCTCCGGCAACGATGGATCTGGTTGACCTTTGGGGAAATTACCGTCTGGTTTGTCGTTGAGTAAGGTAAATTTCACCGGCAACTTCATTTTGGCCACGTTTTGTAGGGCCGGACCGAACATAGCATTAGCCACAATCTTAAATGGTTTGATTTTCCCGCGGTCAATAAAAGACAGGCACTTATCTAAATAATCCTGCTGGATATCACGGTGCTTTAAATCCCCGAGTCGTTTAGCTTTGTAAGAATAATCTTTTAAAACCAATTCCTTCATATCCATAATACCGCTATCCCCAGAAACTGGAACCGCATTCTTGCGCACAAACTTTATGCCATTATATTCCTTTGGGTTGTGTGAAGCAGAAATGGTCATCCCGCCATCATAGCCGTAATTAGCCACAGCAAAATACATCATGTCGGTAGAAACCACGCCAATATCAACCACGTCTACACCGTGGTCAATCAAACCGTTTTTGGCCGCTTCCCACAAAGTTGGACCGGACAAACGGACATCTCGGCCAAGAACCACAGCTTCCGGTTTAAAAAGCTTGGCATAAGCCTGGGCAATCTTATAAACTGCATCTTCATTGATTTCTTGGGGATAAATCCCGCGAACATCGTATGCCTTAAAAATTTTCTCGTTAATCATTCAATTATTGTGATAATGACTTTTATAGTATAATGATTCCATTAAATCAACACAATTATGCCAAATCCTGAATCATACCAACCCCATAATTTTGAACAAACCCCTAAGCCTGAATACCAAACCAAGGGGATGATGGCCGAGGAATTGATCCTTAATACTATTAACAATAACTTTAAGGAGTTTAAGGCCAGGCTTTCAACACTCGAAGAAGATTCCGGACGCAAAGACATTGGTATGCGGCAGACCATAGATATTGTGGTTTATGATCACAACACGGATCGGCCGGTTATGGCATTGCAAGTTACCTGCAACAACAGTAAAGAAAAAATGCAAAAGAAAATGAGGGAATTAATGGATCATCCGTTTGTGCGTCTGCCCGAAATGAAAAGCAAGGATCACGCTATTCCAAAAGGATTAATTTATATTGAAGAGGATAAAGTTGATACCTACGCCGGGGACCCTGAATTTGCCAACTCCCCCGAAGTTCTATTAAGATTCATCGACGGCGCCGTAAACAGTTTAAAAGCAGATTTGCTTCTGACAAAAAATCCTCTCGAAAAAAAAGCAATTGAAGACCTTATTAAATCCTTAACGCAAGAACAGCAGAAGCATTTACACTAATTTATGTCATTTTCTGTAGGAATCGTGGGCCTGCCCAATGTTGGCAAGTCCACTTTATTTAACGCTCTAACCAAGCAGTCTATCCCCGCTTCCAATTTTCCGTTCACGACCATTGAACCGAATGTCGGCGTTATTGCCGTGCCCGACGAACGAATCGAAAAATTGGGCAAGCTCGAAAAATCCGAAAAACTTGTGCCAACATCGATTCACTTTGTTGATATTGCCGGACTTGTTAAGGGCGCGTCGGAAGGTGCGGGCTTGGGCAATAAATTTTTGTCGCACATCCGAGAAGTCGATGCCGTGGTCCAGGTCGTGCGATTTTTTGAAAGCAAAGACATTATCCACGTCGACGGTACGGTGGATCCGGCCCGCGACATTGAAGTCATCAATTTGGAATTGATGCTGGCCGATCTATCTACTGTCACTAAGCGCCTGGAAAGTGTTGGCCGCGAAATAAAATCGGGCAGCAAAGAGGCGGTCATCTTAAAAACGGCCTTAGAAAAATTAAAAACCGCGCTGGAAGCCGGGACTTTAGTTCGCAATGTAACTTTGAACGAGGAAGAACGACATTTGGTCAATCAGTTGCAGCTTCTGACAATGAAGCCCACCCTTTATGTTGCTAATACGGATAAAACCAACGTGCCTGCAATCAACGGTAACGAACTTTTGTGCATTGATGTCAAAATCGAATCGGAGCTGGCAGAAATGTCCGATACCGAACGGCCGGAATACATGAAAGAATTAGGTCTGACTGAATCCGGATTGGACAGATTGGCCCGCGCGTCCTACAAACTTTTAGATTTAATCACTTACTTTACTGCAGGCCCAATGGAATCCAAAGCCTGGACCATTGTTCGCGGCACCAAAGCACCGCAAGCCGCCGGCGTCATCCACACTGATTTTGAAAAAGGATTTATCAAGGCCGAAGTCATTGCCTGGGACAAATTATTGGAAGCCGGTGGTTATGCCCCTGCCCGCGACAAAGGCTGGCTGCGCTTGGAAGGCAAAGAATACGTGGTCCAGGACGGCGACGTTTGCCACTTTAGATTCAACAACTAACCTATTGTTACTCCAATTTGCACATATGTTCAAATTGGAGTAACAAACGAAACAAAAATAAAAAAGAACCGGCCTCGAATCGATTAACGACTCGAGGCCTTTATTTCTTGGTCCACTTTCCTTGTGACGAATGCTCTTAATTTCGGACACGTCATGCTGTCCTTGCACGCCAACATGAGATC
>JANWIA010000004.1 GCA_025450105.1 Candidatus Doudnabacteria bacterium
ATACTCGCGGTAGACATTTCTGGCCCGCATAGCAAAATCATCGTCGCCAAAATTGGCATCCGACGGTTCTTCCAAATTATTTTTGGCGCGATCGATCATGTGCGCGAACAAGGATGGTTTGTACCGGGTCGGGTCAATCTTAAATTCGACCAGAATTTCCTTCAAAATATTTTCCTGGTCATCGTCGTTGTAGATTACAAAGTTCGGCGACAAACCCAAGCGCTTGCCGTCGATGCGTAAAATTTTCAAACCAATGGAATGGAAAGTTCCCATGGTTGGGATTGCCAAATTTTTGTGGCTGATTAGTTTGGCAATACGTTCCTTCATTTCTCCCGCCGCTTTGTTGGTAAAAGTCACGGCCAAAATATTTTGAGACGGAACTTTTAATCTTTCCATTAAATAAATAATACGTAAGGTCAATGCCCGGGTTTTGCCGCTGCCGGCGCCAGCCAAAATCAAAACCGGCCCCATTGGTGCTGTGACGGCCGCGAGTTGCTCCTTATTCAAACCTTCAGTGGATGGTTTAACTTCGGAAGGATTGGTTGTGGAAGATTTTTGTGCTTTTGGTCGAGATTTTTTCATTATCAAAAAATTTTATACAGAAATTATTAGCGCTTCCTTATTATAGTATATTTTTTAAACAATTGACCGCGAATTTGGTTAATTTATTCTTAACTGTTAAACCTAAAAACGGCAGCAAACTAATTGTGGATATTCTTCTAAATATTGGCCTGTAAAATCAAGGTTTTTAAGACTATTACACAATTAGCAGTTCCTAAAGTGTTGACGGATACTCCTGACTTTGGTACTATCAGAAGCACGAAAAGAATGGTTGTTTTGATCCCCGATTAAACTCGGGGATTACGGTTTCCTAGGGCGTAAGACGCCAAAAGCGCAAATAAGCATCGATTCGTAATCCTGAAATTTCGTTTATCGAAGAACACTGATTTTACCGGCGGTAAATTATTGCTCAGGGCTAATAAGGAGTTCCCATTTCATCCCTCAACCCCATAAATGTCCAAACCCCTACACCAGGACATACAACCCGAACCCCACGCAAGCAAAAGCTCTCTTCCTTCCTTTCAAAAATCCGAAATACCTGGAAATCAAAAAGTAAATTTTCAATTCACCCTTTTCGAGCACTCCATACTCGAACCCTATTGCCGCTATCTCTTCGCGACTACGTCGCCCGATTTAGCTTAGAGTTTGTTGTTGTAACCATTGCGCTGTTCGCACTTGTTATTAACGTCTCTTTGATTAATCACGCTAACCTGTTGGAAACCAACGACCAAAGCGTGATTTTTTCATTCCTTAAAAATAACCCGGCCCTAAACACTGCCCTCTTCTCCCAAAACAACACCACTACGATTTTAGCCAAGAGCGACCAATGGGTAACTTCGGCCTTGGGCCAATCGCCATTCTCGTCCGGCATTGTCCTTGCCTCTTCCACAAATACCAATACCACCACTGGCTCGGTTAACCCTACCATCCAGGATAACGTCATTATGAAAACCAACCCGGCCGACACCAACAACTTCATGCGGCATGGCGAAACAGTTTACGAAGTCGCCAGCGGTGATTCCATCATCAGCATTGCCTCAAGCTTTGGCATTTCCCCGCAAACAATCATGATCGAAAACAAACTCGATCAAAATTCTACAATTCGCCCGGGACAAAAATTAACCATTTTGCCAACCACTGGCGTGACCCACACTGTTAAGTCCGGCGAAACTGTCAGCCAAATTGCGGCCAACTATAAAGTTACCGAAGATGATATTCTGGATGCCAACGACTTGGAATTGCCGGACAGCATTATTCCAGGCGACAATTTGGTCATTCCTCTTGCCTCTGTAAACGTCCCAACTGGCACCCGCCCAGCTTCGAGCTACACCACCACCACTTCTGGCCAGATTGCCTTAAAGCAAGCCACAGCCCCTGCATCCTTCATTGGCGGCCCTGTAGACTTTATTTGGCCTACACCGGTTCGAACCATCACCCAGGGCTATAGTTCCCGCCATACCGGTTTGGACATCTCTGACAGCAAAATGGAGCCTATCTATGCTGCTGCAGACGGATTCGTGGAAATCTCCGGTTGGCAGACTGGTTACGGCAACACAATTGTCATCAACCATGGTAACGGATTTAAGACCCGCTATGGCCACGCCTCCGAATTGTTTGTCTCCGCTGGAGATAAAGTTGTTAAAGGACAGAACATTGCCAAGCAAGGCCGCACCGGCCGTGTCCGCGGTGTGACAGGCATCCACTTACATTTTGAAATCTTAAAAGATGGCGTCCGAGTCAATCCTCTGCTCTACGTCAAACCATAATTGGTTAAAGATTTAAAGTTAAAAAATCAAGGAAATAAAAATCCCTGCTACGATGAGCAGGGTTTTTTATTGTCTAAATCTGAACAGTAATATAAAAATTACAATTAGGTTAAGGTAGCGGTAAGGGCGACGTTACCCTTACCGAAAATTCGATACGGGCCTCGTTGCCCTAACCATTACCCATATTAGATCTCAGTCAGCATCCGAAGTTCGGAACTCGTTAACCTTAACCGACGTAATCGGTTTGGAAATGAATGTATCCGTACCAGTGGCCTCAACGTCTTTGAGCAGTACCACGGCGTCAGAAGTGTTCGGCACAACTTCTAAATTAAACGAAATGCTTCGGGCCGGTGTGAACTTTCCACTAAACGCCGACATGGCGCCGACCTTCCATCGGATTTTGCTCGAATTGGCATCAAATGTAACTTTATCCTTTTCTGAATCCGGCACAACGACATTCTTCCAGGCGGAATCCGGCAACGGGATCGATCCAATCAAAGTAACGTCATCCAAATCATTACTAGTACTCGTTAATATAAAGGTTACCTGAAACACTGTTGCCTGTCCGGCCTGCAACGGATCTGGCCCGCTGACCACATGGGCATTCATGCTCAAATTAAGGTCGCTGGATAGTTTAATCTCCACATCATTTGCACGAATCGGATTGGTAACCTGATCACTGTAAATTTGCGCCGTTGTCTTGATCATTTGGTTTTTTAGGTTCGTTGACAGGCTACTTTTGATTGGAAGCGTGAGGTTGATGACTCCGGTTTGATTCGGCGGTAATAATGCTAAAGAACTAAAAGTCGCAGCCTTCCAGGTTAAGGTACTACCGGTGACAATCGCCCGATCCGCTTTCAGTTGCGTAAAATCAATTGCCGCGCCTTCCAAAGTCATGACTATAACAACATTGCTCATGCCCACGCTACCATAGTTCCCATAATTGAGCGCAAAATTAACGGAACGGCCCAAACTTGTGTAATCTGCCGGTGTTGGATTTTGCACTAATGTTAATGACGAGGCAACAATCTTAAACGCGGTCGAAGCAATAATCTGCGGCGCAAAAATATTATTGATTTCCACGCCCAACTGCCCCTCAATAATTTTTTCCTGATTCTTGTCGCCGGTAAAACTTCCTTTGACATCTATTTTCCCAACGGCGCCAACAGGTAGCGTACCTATGTTCCAAATGTTATTATTTTTGGAAACCGGCGGGTTGCTGGCATTGAATTTAAACCCTGGCGGGTAAATGGCAGTGGCAACAACATTTTTGAATTCCTGACCTGAAACGTTGGAATAATTCAAACTAAAGGTTACGTCCTGGCCGTTAACGACTTCAATTGGTCCGCTAATGTCGAAAAGCAACTTAGGCGCCAGGATGCGAGTCTTGAACGACCCTTCGACATTGAATTCGGAATTAAAATTGGACAATCGATAATGCAATCGGACGCGGATTTCTTTTTCCTCGTCAATTTTACCAGTAAGTTTACCGCGGATGTTTACTTCTGCCTGCTGCCCTTGGCGCAAAATCGGCAAATCAAAACTTTGGCCAGTCGCGCCCTTTGGCGCCGGATCGGCAGAAGTAAATGTAAATTGTGATGGATAGAAGACTTCCATGTATAGACCAAGCAAATCCGCGTTTTCGTTATTCTGATAAACAACCACGTACTTGGCTTCGTTGCCGGAATCCAATTCACTTGGCCCCTGAATCTCTACCGTGACGTCGGCAGATGTTGGGTCAGCGGATCGACTGTTGCGTAAAAACATTAAAGACACCAAACCCAAAGTGAAAATGGTTAAACAAACAGCAATCCACGCAATTCGCTTGCCCCACTTGGAAGGTTGCGAAGGCTGGAAAGACTGGTTGATCGAAGGCGGTAAGGCACTTCGGTCACTCTGGTCAAAAATTGGCTGTTCGAATTTTATTTCCATGATAGTAAAATGGGATGAATGGGAGTAATGCGGACAATGGGCCTTTTTACCCCCTATAACTCCCCTTTCTCCCTTTTATATTTGCTTAAGGAAAGCTTCTGATTTTATATTACGCTCTAAAATATATTCTATAAATTGACCGATGTTACGATGAATTTGCTGGCCGGTTGCCAAATCGACTTCAAGTTGCGAAAGGTGGCTGTAGTCTAGGTTGGCAATTTTTTGCATCAAATCCTTTAATCGCGGCGTGAGTTTCAAATCATCTGCCGCAAATTCGAGAGAAAAACCAGTGCTATTCAAAAATCTTAAGGAAAAATTATTGAGAATCAAATAAAGTTTGTCGTCATCGGCATCAGTGTCATTCAAGGTCCTAAAAAAACCTAACAACAATTCGTACGCCGGTTGGTTGATTTGCTCGTCGGCCGTAAGCTTAATCACCAATTCCGCGGCGTAAAACGCTAATGCCGTTTTTGTTAAATTAGTTTTAATCTTTGTATATTGTTCAGCCGATTTGGCGGAAATCAATGTTAGCAAACCGTTTCGGCCAGCCAAATCAATTTGCACCAAACTAAAATCCTGAAACGATCCTGATAATTTACTTTTACTGGACCGCAATGATTTCGCCAAACAGCGGACCTTGCCCTGCTCGAGAGTGTAAACGGTGGCAATCTGGTCAGCCTCTTTGTAATTCTGTTTCTTAAGGACTATTCCGGTTAGCTTGTTATAATTCATGAATAGTTTAGTGTTAGTCGGTTACGAAGCCTGTATCGAATATTCGGTAAGGGTTACGTCACCGTTACCGCTAAACGAAACGGGCATCGTTACCATAACCCACAAACTATATTTTTGTTATCCCAAGTAGTAAAGTTTGACCATCCAGTGTAATCTCATCCATCCCGTCCATTTTTTTACGGTCAATTTTGGCCACAAAAGTCTTTTTTGTATCGAATAATTTCCACGCAGATTCCAGATCTTTATCGAGTGTATCATACGATAAATTAATCATCTCGCCAACCTGCATACCCTTGGTTTTGCGCATTTCCTGCACCGTACGCTCCAATTCGCGAGCCAAGCCTTCCAAGCGCAATTCCGGGGTCATTTTGAGGTCTAGGGCGGCCACAGCACCGTCTGACTGCTTGCCGCCAAAATCCCAATCTTTAATATTGAGTTCTTCCAAAATCAAATTCTTGTAGAGATCACTAAGCGCTTCGCCACTTTTGGTCCAATATGTGATTTTAGCCAAAGGTTGGCGGACCTTGATGTTGTTTTTCTTGCGCTGGGAATGGCCAGCCTCAACAATTGAGCGGACGATTTCCATTGATTCCAAAATTTCTTTTTCCACGTCATTCTGTTCGGCATGATTGTTTGGCCAATCGCACAAATGCACGGAAAGCGGATCATCCTCTTTGCGGACAACCTGCCACAAGCTTTCAGCATAGAACGGCGTAAACGGCGCCATCAACTTGCTCAACGTGCGGATAACTTTATAAAGCGTTGAATAAAATTCCGGCGTACGGCGTTCACGGGAACGTCGCAAATACCAAGTCGACAAATCGTTTATAAATTCTTCTATGCCGCGCGCGGCAGCAAACGGTGAGAATTTTTCCAAACTGTCCGTTACCAAATTGACCAGGTTTTGGGTGCGGATTAAAATCCACCAGTCCAAAATATTATTACGGTCCGAATCCAAATTATCCGAGACTTCGGAATTGTCCCACTCATCAAAACCGGAATAGGTCGTGAGGTAACTCAAAACATTCCACAATGTCATGAAATGTTTGCGGATAATCAAATCCAAATCTTTTTCTGCAAACATTTTTGAGTCACCTGGCTGGTTCACGGAATACATATACCAGCGCAGCGCGTCTATTCCCTGTTTCTTTATAATGCTCCAAGGGTCAACAACATTACCCTTTGACTTACTCATCTTCTGACCTTTCTCGTCGAGCAAATGGCCAAGGTTGATGACATTTTTGTAGGCCGGTCCCATGTCCAGCAAAGTCGAAATCGCCAACAGTGTGTAGAACCAACCGCGGGTTTGATCAATAGCTTCGGAAATAAAATCGGCTGGGTATTGTTTAACGGTTGAAGGTTCACCCTTGGCCGGCAAAATTTTGCTCTTATTCTGAAAAGGATAATGCCATTGCGCAAACGGCATGGCTCCGGAATCAAACCAGACGTCCATAACCGCGGGTACGCGCTTGGATTCGGCCCCACACTTTTCGCAAGCCAAAGTTACATCGTCAATGTAAGGACGATGAAGATCGGGCAAGCCGATATAAACCTCAAAAAAATCGCCGTACTTAGGGTAATCGCGGCCAATTTCATAATATTGCTTGAGTAGCCAAATAATATCGCCGTGGGTGACAACCAACACACGTTTGTTGTTTAATTTGGTATTGATGTCTGTGACAAAATCCAAAACGCGGGCCTGTAATTGATCGTAAGTCTCCCCGCCTTCCGGCGCTTCGGACCAGCGCTTTTCCAAAGGGTAAGCAGCATGGAAATCTTCCAATTTTTTCCCGTTGAATGTGCCCAAATTGTATTCGCGCAAACGTTCATCGTAAATTACCGGCAAATTCAAAATCTTGCCGACGATTTCCGCGGTGTGTTTGGTGCGCAAGATATCGGAAGCATAAATGACATCCACGCCGCCGTGCTCTTTAATCCGCTCGCCCATTTGCTTGGCCTGGAAAGTTCCAAGTTCAGTTAGGTCACGTGGTGTGACTTCCGGCCAGTTGCTGTGGATCCCAAGGACATTGCTTTCGGCCTGGCCGTGGCGTCCAAAGTAAAATAAATTAGAATTCAGTTTTAATTCCGCGACACTGCCGACAATCTGATGATGCTCGCAGCGGGTGCATTCCCAAATCGGCAACGGCGTGCCCCAATATCGTTCGCGGGAAATGGCCCAGTCCTTAACGTCTTTTAGCCACTCGCCAAACCGGCCGTGTTTGATATATTCCGGAACCCAGTTAATCTGCTCGTTATTTTTGAGCAATTTATCGCGCAAGGCACTCATTTTGATAAACCAGGAATCACGGGCGTAATAAAGCAACGGCGTGGAACAGCGCCAACAATGCGGATATTCGTGGGTATATTTTTCTTTTTTGACCAGATTGTCTTTGAGGAGTTTGAAAATTTCAATTTCCGTTTTTAAATCCTTGACGTACATCCCGGCCAGGCCCGGTACTTCCTTGATAAAATTTCCAGCTTCATCCACAGTATGAAATTTTGGCAAACCGATTTTTTCTCCCAATTGATAATCATCCTCGCCATACATGACTGCAGTGTGAACCACTCCGGTACCGTCTGTTGTAGTTACAAAATCGGCTGGATAAATTTTATAAGACTTCGGCCCTTGTAATTGTTTGATTTCAAATAATGGTTCATATTCAAGACCAATTAACTTTTTTGCTGGTACGTCGGAATGTTCAGCCCCTTTGAGTCCCTCGATGTTTTCGAGAGCAGCAAGACGATCTTTTGCCACGATCCAAATTTCTTCACCCACCTTAACCTTAGCGTAAGTAATTTTTTCGCCCACGGCCAAAGCAACGTTTCCAGGCAAAGTCCATGGTGTGGTCGTCCATGACAAAATAAAAGTATTCGGTTCGGATTTTAATTTAAATTTAACGTACACTGAATTATCTTTGACTTCCTTATAACCCTGCGCAACTTCGTGCGATGACAACGCTGTGCCACAACGCGGGCAATAGGGCACAACTTTATGACCGAGGTAAACCAAACCCTTGTCCCAAACCTGCTTGAGGATGTGCCAGCAGGATTCAATGTATGAATTGTGGTATGTGACGTAAGGATGGTCCATGTCCAACCAAAATCCCATGCGCTTGGTCAATTTTTCCCATTCTTCCTTGTATTGCCAAACTGAAGATTTGCAGAGTCGGTTGAATTCGATAATGCTTTCGCGGACAGATGATTTGATTGATTCGATTTGTTTTTTTCCGGAAATGCCCAAGGATTTTTCAATTTGCAATTCAACTGGCAAGCCATGTGTGTCCCAACCGGCTTTGCGTTGCACATATCGGCCGCGCATTGTTTGGTAGCGAGGAATTAAATCCTTAAACGACCGGGCTTCGACGTGATGAATTGCCGGTTTAGCATTGGCCGTTGGCGGACCCTCAAAAAACACGAACGGTTTTCCGTTGGCGGTTTTTTCCAAAGTTTTTTCAAAAATTTTATGGTTTTCCCAAAACTTCAAAACACCTTCTTCCATTTCGGAAAAATTCGGTTTTGGGTCAATTGATTTAAGTTTAGACATAATACTAATAACGAATTATATTCAAATGCTTCGAATTTGCGAATTCGCTATCCGTAATATTCGGATAAAATTCGCAATTTGTATTATTAATTTGTAGAAATTAAAAAAGCCCGTACTTGCGATCCCGTTAGGGAGGTACCATCGCAATTCCATTTGGCTCTTAATTGACTTGATTACGGCCAAGCTCCGGACGATTCTACTCCATTTTGAATGTTTCTTTCGTCAGCGTTTACTGGGTGATAACCAGCCTTGCTTTCCCCTATTATAACACAAAAAAGGTAGATCCTGAATCGCGGTCATCAAGCCCGCGTTCAGGATGACGCTTCGCTTGTACTCGCCTCACATTTCCTCTAAGGGTTCAATCCCTAATAATTCCAAACCTTTTCCGAAGACTTCTCTTCCGGCTGTAACTAACCGTAATCTGAATTGCTTCTTGGCTTTATCAGTTTCCTTTATCACCGGACTTTCGTGATAGAACTTGTTGAGCAGCCCCGCGAGTTGATATAAATAATTGGCAAAAAGATTTGGCAAATAATCCTTTAGACCATCTTCAACCATGTCATTGAATTTTGTCAGCTCGAACATTACTTGGCGTTCAGTAGCGGATATTTCGACATTTTCTTTGACCGATCCCTTTCCTGTTTCTTTTCTGAGGATACTCGAAAGTCTAGCGTAAACATACTGCAAATAAGGTCCGGAGTTACCATTAAAATCCAAGGCATCATCCCAGTTGAATTCATAATCACTGTTGCGATTATGTGAAAGGTCGTAATACTTTAACGCGCCTTTGGAAATTGCTTTGACAGCATTTGATTTGTCCTTCAAATCAGGATTTTTTTCCTGGATAATTTGCGCGACTTTTTCTTCCATTTGGACAATGACATCATTGGCTAAAACCATGTTTCCTTTTCTGGTACTCAAGGCCTGACCCTTGAAACTGATGTAGCCGTAGCTAAGATGCGCATTTTTATGAGCATCTTTAGTTACCCCTAATCTTTTTAGAATTTCAAACATTTGCGCAAAATGGTTGGATTGCCTGGAATCGACGACATACAATTGTTTTTCAAATCCCAAACCGGCTCTGTAAATAAATGTTGCCATGTCGCGCAACAAATAAGTAGTTGATCCGTCGGATTTGATCATTATGGCAAAACCTAAGTTGGCATCTTCAAGATTTACCACTTGCGCGCCTTGCGACTCCACGAGCAATTTCTTTTTCTTAAGGCTTTCTATGACCTTTGGCATTTTGTCTTCGTAAAAACTTTCTGGCCAATGATGGTCAAAAGGTAAAATATCCATGAGGTCATTGATCTTTAAAAATTCCTCAACGCTTGTGGCCACAATTTCCTGCCAAATTTTTCGATTCTCGTCATCGCCTTTTTCAAGTCTGGAAAATTCCTCTTTTGCCTCGTCATGCAATTTTGGGTCCGCTTCCGCTTGGGCATTCAATTTTGCGTATATTTTATCATCAACCGCACCATGCTTTTTATAGGCCATGATCAAATAACCGAATTGCGTTCCCCAATCGCCCATATGCGTGTCCGACTCAACCTTGGCCCCGGAATAAAGGAGCAGTCTCTTGATAGCATCACCAATGATTGCAGTTCGCAAATGTCCAATGTGCAGCGGTTTGGCAATATTGGGCTGAAAATATTCCAATAGAATTTTCTCCTTGCTGGAACTGGTCATTTTTCCAAGCTCTTTGCCAATGCCCTTTAGCAACTCTTCAGTTTTCAATTTAAAATTAATAAACCCCGGGCCGGCAATTTCCACTTGCTCAAATAAACTCTGGTCAAGATTTTCAATAATCTGACCGGCTAAATCTAAAGGCTTCATTTTTGCTTCCTTGGCCAAAATTAAAGCCGCATTCGTGGAGTAATCCCCAAATTGCGGTTCAGTATAAGTTGCAGCAATCTTACTCATTGCGTCCTCGGACGCATCAATATTAAGCTTTTTTATTGCCTCAAAAACAAATTCAAGAACTTTTGTCTTAGTTAACATAATCAAATTATACTGATAAACTTAAGCTATGCCAACTTATACCAACAATCGAAAAGTTTTTCATAATTATTCAATCGAAGATTCGATTGAGGCGGGCATGGTATTGTCCGGCCACGAGGTCAAAAGTATCCGATCCGGCAATGTCAGTTTGGAAGGCGCCTATGTTACTGTGCGGGCTGGCGAAGTTTTTTTACGCAATGCACACGTAGGCAAGTACAAACAGGCCGGCAAACTTTTAGAAGTGGATGAAACTCGGGAACGAAAACTATTACTTAACAGACAAGAAATTATCCGTTTAATGGATCGAACCAAAGAAAAGGGTTTAACCCTGGTCCCTTTGGAAATTTACACATCTAAGAGCAGATTGAAATTAAAAATCGGAATCGCCAAAGGAAAAAAGAAATACGACAAGCGCGAATCAATTAAGAAAAAAGAAACCCGACGCAGTATTGACCGCGTCATCAAAACCCGCGTTTGACCTTGAATAATATTGTGGTAAACTGGAAAAAAGAAACGGAGGCCGCATGCCTTTATGCGATATGATTGGAAGTTTCATCCTCGCCTATCGGCCGATTTTGTTCGAACTCGAAAGGCTGGCCAGCGAAACCAACTGTGACGATTTAGAATTTGTCACGGTGGTCAATCACCTGCACACAGTAAGAGTAATCAGCAGTAGCTTTGCCAGCAACCTCACGGCTGTTCATCTCTTCTTCCAGGATTTACTTGTGGACCGGCCAGGTATCCAGGAAGATTTAGTGGATATGACAGAACTGGCCAAGATTCTCAACGAGAATCTTATGGATATAATCATTCCGGCACGAACGGAAACAAAATCGGTCCCTTCGCAGCTGATCCTGCACGTCTACCCGTTCCGGGTCATTGCCCGGAATTCCAATCTTCTCCATCGAGGTGACAATGAAAGTGCAAACCTTCGCTTGGCAACGACAGCCAAGAGAAGGAAGATAGGAACATGACTGTTCCAAAAACAAAACACCCAACCCTTCCTGCGAAAATGTTGGGTGTTTCTCTTTTTATATATTATTTACAACCGTCTAAATCGGCCTGAGTAATTAGAATTTGAATTTCTACGTCCTGCAGCAATGATTCCTGGTCTGGCTTAACTTTTCTCAAATAATCAGACATGTACATTTGACCGGCATATTGATGGGCCAAATCCTCACACTGGTCCGAGGCATAGGATCGGGACAAATCAACTGTAACCATGGATTTACGGGCAAAGGTTTTCCAGTCAACCTTTTCCAAAAACGCGCCTTTGTCCTCAACCCGATTATATTCCTGAATCACGGCCTCGGCTTTTTTCTCTTTGCCGTTGCTTAGAAAAGAAAGAAAAGCAAACTGTATGACCAAAATTGCGGCCATTCCCGCTAACATCCCACCCGCGAATAATTGTGATTTGTTTCTGTCGAGTGCCATAAAGGCTTAAGTAACTTATAAACAAAGTTTATCGACGCAAAAACCCCGTGTCAAATAAGCTTGAAATAATCCGCAAAATAAGGTAGAATTGTTAATCCTGTATACTTATTGCAGGATTTAAACGTGGGGCTGACAAGCTTCGACAGGAGTTCCTTTAAAACTTATGCAAGTCCGGGTAGCTTAACGTCCCGGTTAATAACGAAAAGCAAAACATAAATGCCAATTCTTTGGTAAGCAAGATCAAGAGCGCTTTTGCACTCTCTCCTGCTTTGGTTGTTGCTTAATTAAGTAACATCCCATCGGCCCACTGTCGTTCGATTAGAGGACCACCGGTGTTATATCTCGAACTCACGCACGATGGCGCCTGACAGCGCGCGGACACCTAAGGCTTACCTTAAACTGCTTTTTCTCATTTTTATAGTTTAAGGGACAATTTAAATTGGGATAAGCTTGTAGATTGAGTTTTGAAAAACTTTTGGACGGGAGTGCAATTCTCCCCAGCTCCACCAGAATAATTTATTACTTATACACGTAAAAAGCCGGCCTTCGTGGGAAGGTCGGCTTTTCGTTTTCCCTGGAATTCCGGGCGTTGCGGGCGATAGCTTGTCTGGCTTGCGGGGCGCAATCTTGGAAGATCTTAACCGCTCCCTTGCAGCTCGAGCAGTTGGCAAGATGCGCTTCCACCGCCGGAATCACTTCCCGCAACTCATTCATTGCGTACGGGTAGAGTCGGCCCCTAACCAAACTGCATGCATCGGGGACGCTGCGATGGGTTTGTGCCCTAACCATATCAGCCTCCATTATTTTGCAACCTTCTTTTTGATCTTTTGCTTGCGGCGACGTTCGTGCAACAACCGAGGCAGTTCTTTTGACCATTCCCGAACGACTTTCATGCCTATCCGAATCTGCCTGTGAATCGTAGCACAGTCGTTGCAATGTCCAAGATGATGCTTGACCTTTGCGTGATCCTCCGACGAAAGCTCGTTGACCACATAGGAAAAGATCAGGCCGTTGGCGTGCCATCTGGGCTTGGTTACAGTCGGCGCCCGTAAATTTCTGGGCATTGTTCCTCCTATCTCAATCTGGTTCCTCTTGAGATCAAACTGACAACCATGGTAGCTGCCAAAATATACAGCAGGATTTTCATCAAACCTCCTCAAACTTGTGCTTTATTCTAACACTTGCCCGAGCCTAGTCAATCTACCCAATTAAGATTATAATACCCCAAACTGAACCTGGAGGATCTTTATGCTTTACGATAACTGGGTTTCGGCCCTGCTCGGATGGGCCGTCATCTATATGATCCTGCTCTATGCGTTTGGGAAACTGAATCTACCACGGATCAATTGGCCGTGGCGCAAGAAGATCTATCGACTCGAGTTAACGATAAGTCAGGCTGGTTACGACCGGCTGCAATACCTGGCTGAACAGGACAAGATTTCGATCATTCAAGTTTTCCGACGGGCACTTGTCCTGCTCGATTGGATAGTGACCATGATCAAGAGCCGCGGCAAACTGGTCATCATCGACCCCGAAGGAAATAGGCGCGAGGTCGATATTAAGAATGAACTCGGAATCGAAATCAAGTAACTGAACGGCTACACCACTGCAATTAGGTGTAGCCGCTTTCTTTTATAAATAGAGTCTTGACCAAAGCGCAAATTTTCCTTATAATAATCATGTTAAAATTATCAAAATTAAGTTTGTAAAACTATAAAGACTAGGACCAACCACAATATAAAAGCCCCGCAAGTCCGCGTAATCGACCAGGAAGGTAAGATGGTCGGGATCATGGCGACTTCTGAGGCTATTAAATTGGCTTTAGAACAGGAAGTGGATTTAGTAGAAATCTCCCCTAACGCCAATCCCCCAGTTGCCAAGCTGCTTAATTTTGATAAATTCCGTTATCAGCAGGAAAAGCAGGCGCAACAAGCCCGAAAAAAGATTAAAAAAATCACGGTTAAGGGAATTAGATTGTCAGTCCGAATTGGTCAGCACGACCTGGACTTTAAGGCCAAACAAAGCAACGAATTCATTACCGAAGGCAATAAGATCAAACTTGACGTTGTCATGCGCGGCCGGGAACAGGCCCATCCCCAATTAGCGTTTGAACTCATTAATAAATTTTTGTCATTAATCACAGTGCCTTTCATTAAGGAAGCCGGCCCGAGCAAAATGGGCAATACGGTTTCAGTAATTCTAGGACCTCAAGTAAAATAGAGACAAGAAGCAAGAGACAAGAGTCAAGAATTCCTAATCCCTGACTCATGACTCCTGCCTCCTGACTCCGGATCAACTATATGCCCAAGCAAAAGACTAACAAACGAATGTCCAAAACTTTCTGGGTTACCGGTGCCGGCAAAGTAATGCGCCGCAAAACCGGACAAGACCATTTTAACGCCCGTGAATCCGGCAGAACCACAAAGAGTAAACGTCGAGACTTGGTTTTGCACAAAAGCGAACATAAAAAATACTTGACCGCTATTACATAACGTCAGCCTTTAACCTTTAACTAATATATGACACGTATCAAACGCGGCACAGCCGCCCACAAACGACATAAGTATGTCCTTAAACGAACCAAAGGATTTACCAACCGCCGCCGCACTAATTACATTGCCGCAAAAGAAGCTTTACTCCATGCCGATTCTTACGCCTACGGCCATCGCCGATTAAAGAAGCGAGACTTCAAAAAGCTCTGGACAATCCGCATTAATGCCGCCGCCCGAGAAAACGGAACCACATTTAGCAAAGTTATGGCAGCGATGCACAAGAACAAGATCGGATTGAACAAGAAAATGTTAGCCGAACTTGCCGCCCGCTCCCCAAAGGCTTTCGAAACAGTACTCAAAGAAATCGTAAAAGCTTAAATAAAAAACCTCTCCAAACGGAGAGGTTTTTTTGTTGTCTGATTATTGAGCTAAGCCCAATTCTTTCTTAATGTCAGAAATGACTTTTTCCACGGCAACGTTTGGCCCGCTGATTTCGCGGGTCTTTTCCATTTCCTTCAACGCGGTTGTGAATTCATTCTTGGCGACTTCGGCCTGGTTAGCCCGCTTGGCGGCGTTCGCGCGGTTGATATGGATTAAGCCCAACGAGAAATGTGCGTTGGCGTGTTCCGGAACTCCCTTAACAATTGCGTTAAAGGTCTTTTCTGCTTCATCCAACAATCCGCGGTTGAACTGCACACGGCCCTGTTCGTATCGGACGTCGGCATTGGTTGGGAATTTGCCGGCAGCGATATCAATTTGTTCCTGGGACAAATTAAGTTTTTTCCATTTTTCATAAACTCTCGAGAGTGCAATATATGCATCGGGCAAATCATTCTTCAAGGCAATTGATTGCTTCAAAGCGTCTTCGGCTTTTTTGAGCATTGCTTCATCAACTTTCATGTACGGGGCAAGCTGGGCATCGCGGAGTCGGCCAGCACCGGCTGGATTGTAACCAGCCTGAACTTCTGGGCCGTCATTGGACCCGTTGTTGTTACTGTCCTTGCTGGTGGAACTGGATCCAAATGCAGTTTCCTGGGCATCGGATAAACCATCACCGTCGGCATCAGCGCCGGTTCCCACAATTTTTGGATCAATACTTTCGGAAGCGCTAGTGTACGCTTGGGCCAATCGAATTTGAATCGCCGGATTCTTGCTGTCTAATTCCGCGGCTTTTTCCCAGGCAGAAATAATTGCTTGGTCTGTGCCGGCAATGGCCAAGGATCGCAACTGTCCAAAGAACTGTGCGCGAGCCGACCAGTTGGAAGCCTTGCTTGGCGAAACATTAATTGCCGAATTAATCGACTTAACTGTGGTATCAATCCATTTGTAATATTGAGTAACGTCCGGTTTTTCTTTGACCGCTTCCTGTGATGCCCTAAAAATTAAGTTTTGGGCGTAGGCCAAATAGTAAGCGTCGATATATTGGTTACGGGTCACGGCCGAACGGAATTCGGCATCGGCTCTGGCAAAGTCCGGTTGCGGTTTGTTCAATTCCTTCAAACCGGAAGCATAAGCGACTTCACCCATATAGACCGTTATTTCAAAGAATGTTCCGACCAAAAGTACGGCGAGGATAATTAAACTGGCAAACATCCAGCTTAGAGCCTGGCGCGGAGAATTATTAAACGACATGCCGGTATTTTCATTTTGACGATCCTGCCAATGACTGATGGCCATGACCATGGCCAAGCTAAACCAGAACAGAAAACTAAATGTGGTGTTAAATGAATAGAAGAAGTGGGTGGCGTAAAGTGTCAGCCAAATGAGGAAGAACCCAAAGGCATAATTATTTCCCTGACTGTCTTGTTTGCGCATGAAATAAAACAGGGCGTAGATGAGGAACAGGATTGCGGTGGCTTCAAAAACCAGAACGCCGAGCAAACCAGTTTCAATCGCCAAGTTTGTAATATGCGAAGATGCCCGGTCAAAATTCAAGTTCCAGACAATGCTCTTATTGATGCTTTCCGGTTTAATTTCCCCGAAAGCAATACCAGTGGTGCCTGGGCCATAACCCAAAATCGGCTTGTTGCTGAGGGCGTTCTTGACCATATTCCAGTTGGTCGAATTGGACAACTGGATTTCTACCGGTAAATTAACATTAATGGCGCGGCGTGGAGTGAAAGGAATGAATTGGAAAGCGATAAACAGAACCGCGACCACCAAAACCAACAACGGGCGCCAGAACCAAGTGGCGGTGGCACTGCTCATGTCAGTCATGCGAACCATGGCCAAGGCCAGGAACGCAATCATTCCTATGGCCAAAATAATCCAGGCAGCAGACGAATTAACAATAAAGAGTATCGCCAAGCCCAAGAGCGTCATAAGGGAATAGAAAATGTGATGGGTGCGGGAAACATTTTCCCTAGTTGTCCAGGACCATTGGGTAAAGACCAGCATGACTGCACTAAAGACCGCCAAAGCGCTCAAGCCGCCAATTGTGTTGAAGCTGGCGGATTTTGTGAAGGCTAAGAAAGGTAACGTGTAAACGCCGAGCATTTGCAAAAATCCGTATAGCATGGCCAAACCCCCGCCCAACATTACGAATTTTACTATCTTGTTGGCCTGAAAATTATTGCGGACATTATTGACCACCAAATAATAAAGGACAATAAGGCTTAGGACCGAAACAAAACTCCCGGTAAATCGGCCGAAGTAGCCCAGGAAGGAAGAAACCCGATCCAACGAGAAAATGCTGGCCAACAAATAAATCAACCCGTAGGCCAGAACCACGTAATCGAGAGAAGTTTTGACCCATGACACCGAACGAGTTGTCAGAATTTTTATGACCCACAGGCCAAGCATCAAAACCACCACAAAGAAAATCAAAGCTGTTTTGTTGAATTCCCGAATTTCGGAAGTAAATGGTAAAAAGAAAATTGGTGTCAGTAATACTAAACCGTATAAACACCAATTAATAACTTTACCAAACATTGAGACATCGACATTGCTTGCTGTCGATGTATTTCCCATTGAAGTGGAATTAGAAACTTCCATTCCTGGGCGGCGGTTTTGCATGTCTAACATATCGTTTATTCTCTCTTATTAAATTAGTTAATGATTTATTTTTTGTTCAAAAAGTATATTTGATCTCAAATATTCTAACACAAGGATATGAAAAAGCAATTTAAGTTTTCCCCACTATAACATGGATTAAAAATTTTAATTATCTCCCAGGATTGCGTACTCAAATGGCAAATCTTTTTCCGGTCTTTCCGAAACTTTTAGGGTGAATTGGCCCTTGGATTGCTGGGCAATCCAATAGTGGCCAGCATATTCATCGCGGAAGTTGACTAAAACATTCGATTCCACCCCAATACTGTCATTAAAAACAGTAATCTCATCCTTATTTGCGGGCAAAGTTTGCTGGCCAATAGTTGAAGTGCTGATTCCGGCAATCTCCTGGTCATCCCCGACGCTTTCAATAGTTTCGTTTTGGTCAGCGTTGGTGGTTTGTTCGCTTAGCATCTGCGGAGTTTCCTGATTGTTGTGGTTCAAATAATTGAATCCGACAAAACCTGCCAGTGAGACCATGGCCAAAACAAATAAGGCGACATTTAATTTGTAGGAAAAGCCTCGGGCAAAAACTGGGGCTGGAATTTCCTCCTCAAAAATTCGCTCGGTTTTTTTCTTGGCGACTCTGACAACTGGTGCCGGTGCAAAATTTTTCCTACGGGTTTCAAAATTTGTTTTACGAACCATCGGTTTTGATTTTGCAGCAGCTTGTTCGTAATCAGCAAAACGCCAAGTGTTTTTTTCCAACCGCTCTTTTCTAAATTCGCAGATGCGGTAAAAATTCATGACCAAATATTTTTTTGTTGAGTGATCCGGAGTTTGTTCAGAAATTGCTCCGATGACAAGTGCTTGAAGATCGGTGTGTTGACGTGTGTAACTTTTAGTTTTCTGTTTTGATGGAAAGTTTTGTGATGCTCGAACTGGTTCGGAAATTTGTTCCACTCGTTCGATTCTTTCAAAAGTTTCTTGGACAATTGGCTGCGCAACAACTGGTTCCGGTTGTGGAGTTGTGACTTCAACAACTGAAGTCGAAATTGGTTCTTGAATTTCAATTTTTGTTTCCTGTACAACTGTTTCGGCAAAAACTTTTTGTGGTTCAGCAATGACTGGTTCTGCGACGACTGGTTGCATAACTTCTTGGGCAACAGCTGCTACTTGCTCTTCTTCCTGGATACGTCCTAAAAATCTATCAATCGATAATTTAGTGGTCACCCAATTGCGACCAATCTTTTTTGAATCCAATTTTCCGCTCCGGGCAAGCTGACCTAAATAATCCGGGTGATAACCGGTTAGTTTTGCAGCCCTGGCCAATGATATAAACTCGTTTGGATCAATCGGCTCGTTGTTTGTATTTGTATTCATCTTTGCTTTATATTTCAGGAAAACTCGGATACGCGACCTATTTGATAAGTGACCCTATTATGCAAAAAATAAAACCCCGGGTCAAGAATTGGGGTTGTTGATTACCTGGGGATGGCAAATCGGCTATCCGAGCCAGTTTTTTTAAACGATAAATGGAAACACAAAAACCAGGCGAGAGAACCTGGTTTCTATGTTTTGGAATCTCAAACCCTCGGCGCTACTATTTTTGGTAGCTAGGATTTAGGATCCCGATTTTTCATTTCAGGTCCAGAACAAATCTTCGGTGGTTAAGCCTAATGATTGTGCCCCAGGCGAGAAATAGACAAGTTTTAAAAAAGCTTTCTATCGTAAGCGGCCGGATCGGATGTCAGTTGTTCTTTTATATTGGTTTCACTAAGAGTTTTTTACTCTACAATCATTTTAGCAAATTTTTCGGGTTTTGTCCAGACCAAAAACTCAAGGTTTTGACATTTTCGGCAAAAATTTAGACTATCCCCTAATTTGGGAAATTTGACAAATAATTCTCACCAAAATAAGATGTCTTTACTGTACGTTTAAAAAATATTTCCTCAACATTCAGGGAAGATGGGTGATTCCTGCTTCGCGTAAAGCTACGCAGGACAAGTCCCACGCTGTGCCGCAACCGTAAAGCCGGGCTACTGAACTTTGAGAAACTTATTTGCTACTCCCGAGCAGGAGCAGACTTTTGAAACTAATTCCAAAGCCTTCTTCTGTTCACGAAGGTTTTTTTGTTTTCCAATCCATAAGGAGGATAGGGATGATGACGCGTCGGGAATTTACATTAGGGTTGGGCGTTTCGATCGTGGCAACTGCTTGCGGCGGATCGCTGCCAACGGCACCGGAATCCAATCCGGTTCCGCCAACACTCAACTACCTGAGAACTGGCGTAGTCGATCGAGAGACAAGCCTGCTCAATGCGCTCTACGACCAGAACCCAATACTCAGTTCCATGAATTCCTTGTACGATGACTACTTCGTGCGCGGATTCAATGGTGTCGAACACAATCGACTCGTTTTCTACATCGACAACCAGCGGTTCGAGGATCGCGGAGTCAAACACAAAATCCTCAAGCCCAATCAGCGCTGGGGAGTGGTTCAGCTCTGATCTGGACCACAAGCAGGGAGGACTTCACCGTCTTCCCTGCTCTCATCTTAAAAATCATTTATTAAAATATATGAAAAAAATTTATGTGGTTGTTGCTGCGTTCGTGCTCGCAGCAATCCTGACCACGCAGCTAGCTCAAGCCGCAGATCTTGG
>JANWIA010000005.1 GCA_025450105.1 Candidatus Doudnabacteria bacterium
AAGATCCGGAACCGAATCTGAACCGTTTGCGCACTGCCGCGGAATTAATATACGACGCCTCTAAAAAGACCGGATTGAACCCGCAAGTCATTTTGGTCATTTTAGAAAAAGAACAAAGTTTGATTACTGGGAAATTTGATGACGCGACTTTGCAAAAGCGCATGGACCGGGCCCTGGGCTTCGGTTGTCCGGATTACGAAGGTTGTGGCGATATTTTCCTTGGTTTCTACCGACAACTCTACGGAACTTTTGATTCGGAAGGCAATCGTTGGCTCGGTGCTGCTTCTTCCCTGATGCGATCTTTTAATACAGAGGTTAACGGCCAGCGCGTTGGTCGCGGCCCTGGCGTGGACAGCAAGAACCAAACCTTTGGCCGTCCGGTTGTGAAAACTTCCCGCAAAGGGGACACAATTGTTATTGATAACACTCTTGGCGGGTACGATGGCGTGAAGGACCGTCAAACCGTGACTCTGGGTAACTTTGCTACAGCCGCACTTTACAGATATACCCCGCATGTCTTTAACGGCAATTACAATTTTTGGAAACTTTATCACGCTTGGTTTAAGTATCCGAATGGTACCGTAATCAAGTTGCAGAAGGGTGATGCCTTGTATGTTATTGATAACGGATCCAAACGTCCGTTCTCGTTGACTGTTGCCCAGCAGCGCGGAATAAAAACAAACAATGTTATTGTCGTGTCCAAGAACGAATTCGATTCCTACCTAACTGACAAAGCCATGCCGCCGTTGGATGGAACTTTGCTCAAGGGCGATGAATCCCCAGCAGTCTTCCTGATTCAGGACACCAAGAAGCGCGCAATTTCCGCGCCGGTATTTGCCCAGCGCAAGTTCTCGAGCGCCAATATCTTGACCGTGCCGCAGGACGAAGTCGATTCCTATGACCAGGGTGCTGCTATTACGCCGGTTAATGGCACATTGGTCACGGGCGTTACCGATAAAACTGTTTACCTCATTGATGCTGATTTGAAGCGACCAATAAGTTACGAAGTTTTTGTGGCCCGCAAGTATTCATTTAAGAATTTGATGATCCTGGATGACCAGGAAATCAAAGATATGCCATCTGGCCCGTTCGTTTATCCGCCAGATCAGACCGCCATTCAGCTTAAAGGTGACGCCGGAATCTATTGGTTCCGAGACAATCAAAAGCGTTACGTAGGTGCTTATGTTTATGAACAGCGTGGTGTGAGTACATTTGCGCATATGCAGCTTGGCCAGGAAGAATTTGATTCCATCCCAACCGGTCCGCCATTCCCACCACGCGACGGTACAGTTATTAAGGGTGACCAAAGCACTGCCATCTACCAAATGCAGGGCGGCTTGAAACACTTACTGACCTTAGCTGCTTATCAGCGCTTGCGTTCGCCAAAAGCGGTTGTGCTGCCACAGACCGATGTTGATGCTTACGCTTCCGGTGATGTTATAGCCAAGTAAATTAAAAAACCCGCCCAGAATTGGGCGGGTTTTTTGTTGGAATTAATTTATTCCCATTTTCTTTTCGATCTTATCAACTCTTTGCGTAAGCTTAAAAACGGTCAAGACTTCAGCTTTGGTATTCAGATTATCAATAATAGCTGTCTGACCTTTTTCTAGGTTATCTAATCTGCTCAACATGGATTCTTGGCCGGATTCTAGTTTACCGAGTTTTTCGTCGACATCATCAAAACCCTTCTTGACCATCACCGCAAGTTTATCTAAATTTATCGCTAAGTTATTTAGGGTCATTTTCCCATAAGTTAGATGTTAATTATAATAAGAAATTATTTTATTATCTAGTAATTAATGGGCCAAGGCTTATAGATGTGGATAATAGCAGCTGGTTGACCCACGGCCATGAAGATGTTAGACTTTGAAAGCTAATTTTATGACAAACATTATTGAAGTTAAAAATTTAACCAAGAAGTACGGCGATTTTACCGCTGTTGATGGCATCTCCTTTGAAGTTCGGGCAGGAGAGTGTTTTGGAATTTTAGGGCCCAACGGCGCCGGTAAAACCACAACCTTGGAAATGATCGAGGGTTTGAAAATTATTACCTCCGGCAACGCAATTCTGGACGGCCACGACGTGGCTCAAAATGCCCGCATGGTAAAATCCTTGATTGGAGTGCAGCTACAATCATCTTCATTCTTTGATGGTTTGAATTTGATTGAATTATTGGAAGTCTTTGCAAGTTTTTACGACAGGGAAGTTGATGCCACGCAGTTATTAGAAAGCGTGCAGTTACAAGAAAAAGCTAAGAACCAGGTCAAAGAACTTTCCGGCGGACAAAAACAACGTTTATCCATTGCTGTGGCCTTGGTTAACGATCCAAAGGTTTTGTTTTTGGACGAGCCCACCACCGGTTTGGATCCGCAAGCTCGCCGCAACCTTTGGGAATTAATTTCTAGTATCAACAAACAAGGAAAAACAATTGTTCTTACCACTCACTATTTGGATGAGGCAGAGGTTCTCTGCGACCGTATTGCGATTATGGATCACGCCAAAGTTATTGCCCTCGATACCACTGACAATTTACTCAAGATGCCAGGATTGAATTCCGCTATTGAATTCCGCACTAACAATCCGGTTGATATTGAAAATATTAATCAGTTGACCGGGGTCATTGAAGCGCGATTAGAAGAACACCGATATCACTTAACCACAACTTCACCGCAGCAAACTATGACAGGGCTGTTTCAATTGGCACAGAACCAAGGATTTATCCTTAATGACGTGCAATTGCGCCAGCCAAACCTGGAAGATGTCTTCTTGAAATTAACAGGACACGGACTTCGAGAATAATATGTATACACTTAGAATCCTTACAATCGCCGCAATTAAAATGTTCCTCCGCAACCGTCAGGCTGTGTTTTTTACTTTGTTCATGCCGATCATGATTATGGCCGTCTTCGGCTTCATCGGTTTTGATAAAGTTCCGAAGATCGACGTCGGTTACGCAATTACCGCTCCGCCAACCGCTGGCACGACAGCATTCCTCGAGCAGCTCAAAAAGGTTGAAGCTTTTAATTTACACCCTGGCACAGAAATGGAAGAGCGCAAAGCCATTGAGGACGGGGATCGTTCCGTGGTCTTTCTTATCCCTTATGATTTAGTTCCCGAAACTGCTGATGCCGGTACACGCACCATTACAATTCTGAATAATGCTGGGGATGTCCAACAGTCATCTGTTGCTATTGGTGTCATGAACCAATTTTTGTCCCAGGCAAATTTAGCTGCTACCCAAGCGCCGATTTTGTTTAACCTCAACGTCGAAACGATTAATGCCAACAACCTACGATACATTGACTTTTTGTTACCAGGCATTGTTGCTTTGGCCATTATGCAGATGTCGATTTTCTCGGTCGCATTCGTCTTTACAGATTATAAAGAAAAAGGAATCCTTAAGCGCTTATTGGCCACACCAATCAAACCGTGGCAATTTGTGACTGCGAATGTCATTACCCGTTTGATGGTTTCGGTGGTCCAGGCAATAATTTTAATTCTCGTTGGCGTGTTCTTGTTCAAAGCCCACGTTGTCGGATCAGTTCTCTTATTGCTTCTTGCGGTTATTCTTGGCGCTACTATGTTCCTTGGTTTAGGCTTTGCTCTTTCTGGCGTTGCCAAAACCGTGGAAGCAGTTCCGGCCGTTGCCAACCTCATTGTCTTCCCAATGTTGTTTTTGGGTGGCACATTCTTTGCCCTCGACACCATGCCGAATTGGTTGCACACGATTGCCAAGTACTTGCCGCTGACCTACCTTTCTGACGCCTTGCGCCAGATCATGACCCGTGACGCTAGTTTTGCCATGATTCAGCATGACATTTACTGGATGCTCGGTTGGGCCGTGGTTATGGTTACACTGGCAAACTTCACCTTTGGCTTCGAAGAGAAGCGTATGGGCTAACCGTTGACTTACACGGGGTTTTAATATATACTATTTTGGACTCATTCGAAGCCCCGCAAGGGGTGAGACAATAAAAAGAAGCGGCAGCAATGCCGCTATTTTTATTAGCAAGTGAGCAAACTGATTGTAACAATTCGTTACGATCCAATGTTTGCGAACGCAGCTAATATGGTTAAGAAACTAAACAAGTATTAGTTTGGGTTTCTATAACCATATTTTTAAATTGGAGTATAATGCAGTTGCAAAGACAGAATATTTTTATGAAATTAAAAGTGCGGTGCCCGTGGCCAAACAATAATAAACTCATGATTAAGTATCATGATGAGGAATGGGGAGTGCCGGTGCATAATGACCGGAAGATTTTTGAATTTATGGTCCTCGATGCTTTTCAGGCGGGGCTAAGTTGGCAGACGATCATCAATAAAAGAAAGAATTTTGAGAAAGCGTTTGATAATTTTAACTACAAAAAAATCGCCAAGTATGGCAAGCGTGAATACAATTGGTTGATCAGGGACGCGGGGATTATCAGGAATAAATCCAAGATTACCGCGGCAATTAAAAATGCTCAGTTGTTTATGGAAGTCCAAAAGGAATTTGGGACGTTCAATGAATACATTTGGCAATTTGTGAATCACAAACCGACAATCAGGAAAGTTCGTGGTCCAAAAGATTTCCGCGCCACCAGTAAAGAGTCCGATGCTATGAGTAAGGATTTGAAGAAGCGGGGATTCCAGTTTGTTGGTTCAACTATTTGTTATGCCTTCATGCAGGCCGCCGGAATGATCAACGACCACTTCGTGACATGCTTTAGATACAGGCAGTTGATCAAAATGAAATAGATCCTGAAATAAAGAACGTTAGACGTTCTAAATTCAGGATGGGCAATCATGTCATTCTGAGCGGAGCGAAGAATCCACTTCAGATCCTTCACTGCGTTCAGGATGACAACATTACGAACCATCCGGAACTTGACCCGTCTGACGGGTCTTGGTTCGGGTTCTTTTTATGGGATGGTTGCTTGCGTTTTTATTCTGTATACTTAGAGCAAGAGTTAGTTCGTGATTTTTGAAGGAGTGGAATATGAGATGGATTCTCGGAATTGCTGCTGCAGGAGTGCTCGGTTACGTGGCCCACCACATCCAAACCACGCAACGTGCCGATCTTTCCCGCCAGTACCGCAAGGTCCTGTCGAGGCCCCGAAACCACCGGTTACCCTACGAGCGGTGGGATAAGATTGGGGAACCGCCCCAACACAGAGCTCTCGTCCACTAGGACGAAGAACCATCACAAAAAAGCGTTGCGCGACCCCTCCCCGCAACGCTTTTTATAATGGGTATATCCCTTGATTTATTCATTGGTTTAAGGTAGTATTTGTAATCGACAAGTTCAACGGAGGTTGCAATGAAAAAGACAAGAAAAACCTGTAAACCGAGGGAAGCCTCAATCCACGAACAGTGCCGCCGGTGGACAAATCAGTTCCTGGAATACAAGCAGAAACATGGGGGCAGGACTGCTGAGCTGACCCCTGCAATGGAGTCAGTGTCCAACATGATCAGCGACCATGTTCTCACCTGTGGTTCCTGTCGAGAGGACTATAGGATCAAAGACGAGATCTTGCTCGGCAGCGAGCGGACCTACGATTCCAGATGCACGCAGGAAGTTCAGCACATCGAGAATATCGACCAGACGGCAGCGTACTAGTTTTGACGGAGGCGATGGACCGATGTGGACGCTCGGAGTGGTGGCGGGACTGGGTTTCATATTCCTGTTTTATACGATGAGGAAAGAGAAACAGGAATCGTCACTGAAGGTCTCGGATGCAACGCTCTACCTTGGACACCAGCAAGCGGAAGAAGAAGCAGAGCGCAATCGCGGTTTTTTGGGGCCGGGGCAGGTAGATTCGTACCGGTCAGATGAGTAAGTCGAACGGCAGTGGAGCAACTCCACTGCCGTTTTTGTTTTTTCTTGCCAAAAGCGGTATAATGTTGGCACATGCAGCATATCGGCCGAAACATTTTTAGCTTAGTTTTATCGAGGGTGATCTCCGGAATCATCCTATTTTTAATTTACGCCCGATTGGTCCAATACTTGGGATCTGAACAGGCAGGATACTATGGATTAATTGCCTCATACCTAACCGTGTTCAGTTTTTTTGTGGATATCGGCATGTCCCAATTAATCGTCAAAAAAATCAGCGAGGAAAAAGAACACACCCAAAAATACCTCAACAATTATTTTGTCGTCCAATTTATTTTGGCCGTGGCATTCATGGTAATCATGGATGCTTTTGTTTACTTCGCAGACTATCCACAGCAGCTAAAATTGGCATTGTACGTGGCCGCAATTGGTTTGCTGACCACTTCTGTGAGCTTGCCGTTTAGAGCCGTAATTATTTCGTATCAAAAATTGACAGTAACCGCGAAGGTCAATTTTATTAACGCCTTGATTAACGGAGCAATTATGGTTTTGGCCATTGTGTTGCGCAAAGACGTCATGTTCCTGGCAATGATTACGGTCACTATTGGTATCTTTGATTTGGTCGTTTACTATTTCTTTGTCCAAAAACATTACGCTAAATTTAAATGGGAATTTGACTGGCCGTTTATCAAAATGTTGCTGATCATGAACAAACCGTTCATGTTGCTCACATTGTTCAGCATTTACAACCGCGTTGACGGTTTGATTTTGCCGCATTTACGAAGCTTTGTGGAAAACGGTTATTATTCCGTAGCCTATAAATTTTGGGACACGTTAGCGTTTGTCCCGGGCGTGATTGGAATAAGTTTGTATCCGTTCTTCGCGGAGAGTATTAAGCGCAAGGCTATGGGCGACGTAAAAAAGGGTTTGGAAATTTATACGCGCTACATGATTGCCATTGGCGTGCCCATGACTGTCGGCGCGTTCATGTTGGCCAAACCAATCACCTTGACGTTTTTCGGCACGGAATTTTTACCAGCCGCACCGGCATTGTGGATTTTAGTCACAGCAGTTTCGGTATTGTTTATTTACACTCCGGTAAATAGTTTGATAATTTCCCAACTGACCAAATCCGCAACAAAAGTTACAGGCATTACATTATTCTTCAACATTGCCGCAAACTTAATTTTTATTCCTATTTATGGTTTTGTGGCGGCGGCCGTGGTGACCCTTTGCAGTGAATTGATCCAGACCATCGGCTATACAGTAATTGTCCGAAAAAGGATTGTGCCGTTCGCGTTTTTGTCGAATTTTAGTAAGCCGATCTTGGCCGCTGCAGTTATGGCCTTGGCTATTTTCGCTCTAAGTGATTTTAATTTGTTGTTGGTAATCGCCGCGGCCGGGTTTGTTTATGCCGCGGTACTTTTGATTTTGAAATTCTTCCACCGCGAAGACTTTGAATTATTTAAGGCCGCCGTGAACTTGCGCAAGCAGGTTGAACCACAAGAACCATGAAAATAGGAATTGAAGCTGAGCGCGCCAACGTTGCCAATCCCACAGGGGTTGAACGTTACGCCCGCGAATTAATTTTTCATTTAGCCAAACTCGACCAGCACAACCAGTACGTGCTGTATTTTCGCACTGAACCGCGCACGGAATTCAAAAAACTGCCGGCAAATTTTCAGCTCAAAGTGTTGCCATTCCCGATGGTTTGGACTCAAACCAGATTAACTTTGGAATTATTATTGCACCCGGTTGATGTTTTTTTCATGGCTATCCAAGCCTTGCCTTTTTTTCACCCGCGAAATTCGGTCATTACTGTGCATGACATTGCCTATGAATTTTTTCCAAAAGCATTTGGGGGGTTCATGCTTTTTTATTTGAAATTGACCACACGCTGGGGCGTTTGGCGCGCCAAACGGATCGTTACCGTCTCCGATGTTACCAAACACGACATCGTTCGCGTTTATGGCGCCAATGAGAAAAAGATAACTACAGTCCATTTGGGATTAAATCCTGAGTTGCATCCGGAGGATTATTCCAAAGTCCAGGGGGTTTTGGATAAATACGGCTTAAGCTATAAAAAGTATATTTTATTCGTCAGCACCTTGCAGCCGCGAAAGAATATTCCTAAATTGATTGATGCATACCTCAAACTGAAAAAAGAGCACCACATTGAGGAGAAATTGGTCATTGCCGGAGGCCGTGGTTGGTTGTGGGAGCCGATCATGAAAAAAATCGATGAGGCAAAGGGTTCAGGTGTCATGTACTTAGAATATGTACCGCAGTCTGATTTAACCAGTCTTTATTCAGGAGCGGTCATGTTAACGCAGCCCTCTATATATGAAGGTTTTGGATTCCCGCCTCTTGAGGCCATGGCATGTGGCACACCAGTAGTTGTTTCCAATATTTCTTCCTTGCCGGAAGTTGTTGGTGATGCAGGCGTCCTGGTGGATCCGAATTCCGTAAACTCGATTGCCGAAGGCATGCTGCGATTGCTTGTAAATAAAGAATTACGTGATAAATTATCAGAACAGGGAATTGCGCGTGCCGCAGAATTTACATGGGACAAAACCGCAAGTGAAGTCTTAAAAATTATCGAAGAAAGCAAATAATGCAGACATTTATTTTTATTTTATTTTTCGGTTTGGCAATTGTTTCTTTTTATTTTTTCATCCGCCGCGGCAACAATCCGTTAGCGTTAATGCTTTCGGCCTGGGCTTTGGCGATTGGAATTCCTCAGTTGCATTTATCCACACTGGAACAGACGTGGACCAGGACTTTTTGGTCGTTAGTGATAGTTTCCATCCTAAGCTTTGTGCTGGGGTACATTTTATTTGACCACCTGTGGAAAAAATATCCGTTTTGGAAAAACTGGAATTGGCTGAACCGTTCGCAGGTCTCAGTAAAAAGCCTTCGCTTCGCAATTTATTTCCTTTTTACAGCATCCATAATTGGTTTGTATATGTTTTATGTCCGTGCCGGAAACTTTCCACTGTTGGCCGAAGACACTGATGTTTTTAGGTTTGCCGCGGATGAAAAAGTTCCGGGCCTGATCAATTACACTGCGCAATTAGCCCGACTTTTTATTCCATTGTCCTTCTTTTTGTTTTTTTATGAAGGGTTTTCAATCAGAAAACATTGGGATCTGGTGATTCTGAATTTACTTGGCGCTGTGGCCTTAGTCTTGTTTGCCTCACGCACCCAAATTTTCTTTATTGATTTGTGGGTCATGGCTTTATATTTATTGATGCGCAAACCAAACCTGAAAATGGCCCTGAAATTTTATCCGGTTTTTTTGATTATTTCCGTTATTGTCCTTTCGGCCGTTCCGTTGATTAGGCAATATAAAAGTTACGGGGCAAATTATTTGGCCGGGGTGACCCAAATTGATTCGAGCAATTACAATCCCGTCGGTAAATTTTTATTACCAATCTACGTTGGCGTTTCTTTCAATATGCAATCATTGCAGCACGCCCAACAATATTATGACGTGAATCCGATTCAATGGGGTAAAGTAAGCCTCGATCCGTTTACAAACATCGTTGGTTTAGATCAATTCAAATCGGATTTTGATTTATGCAAAATTTTCCAGTGTTGGTGGAACACGGGAACTTATTTGTTTCCATTCGTGCAGGATTTTGGCCGCGCGGCATTTTATATCATTCCAATGCTCATTGCAGGTGTCGTAACATTACTCTGGCGCTATTGGAAAAGCGCGCCAAATTATTTTTCCATCAACCTTTACGCTTATACGATTTTCTTTATAGTCATGACAATTTATTTGTCCTTCACCGTCCGGGCCGAAATGTATATTGATTTGTTTGTTTTGTTGTTAAGTTATTTGTTTGTTACCAGGAAATATGCCTAAAGTTAGTGTCATTTTGGTTCTGTACAATAGTCAGCGGTTCGTGGAGCCGGTGTTTTCGGCATTGATGCATCAAACTCACAAGGATTTGGAAATTGTTGCTGTGCTTAATTCCGACGACGGAGCCAAACAGTTATTGCAGGAAAAATTTCCGAATGTGAAAGTTATCGAACCAGGATCAAACATAGGTTTTGCTGCAGGGAATAATTTGGCGATTCACCAAACAATAGGGGAGTTTATCCAGTTGGTAAATCCAGACTTGATTCTTGAACCGACCTACATAGAGAATATTCTCAAGGCTTTTACTGATCCAAGAGTGGCGGCTGCAACCGGTAAATTACTGCGATACGATTTTGAGAAAATGCTTAAGACCAATGTTATCGATTCCACAGGCGTAACCATGTCCAAATCCGGTCGCGGCCGGGATCGGGGACAGCATGAAGTTGATAGTGGCCAATATGATAATGCTCGCGAAATTTTTGGTGTCTCGGGTGCGGGCCCAATGTATCGTCGAAGCGCCCTTGAACAGGCAACCTATAATGGACAGTACTTTGACGAAGATTTTGGTAGTTATTGGGAAGATGTTGATTTGTCTTGGCGCTTGAATCGTAAAGGCTATAAAAATATTTATGTGCCCGAAGCAGTTGCGTATCATGGCCGGGGTACAGGAAGTTCAGAAGGCGGCTATGCCCAGGCAGTAAAGTTTATCAAGCACGAGCAAAAAATTTCGTTGAGCGTTCGTCAGTTGAATTATAAGAATCACATTTTAATGTATTTAAAAAATACGCCCTACATCCATCCATTATTTATCGGGCGCGAAATCGTTATGTTTGTTTATTTACTTTTATTTAAACCATCGGCACTCAAGGTACTTCCGACTCTATTCCGTCAAATGAAAACCGTGAAGCTCAAACGGGCAATATAAAAGAGCCGTCTCAACCTTGTGGGTTAGGACGGCTCCGTAGTGCCGAAAGTCGTTCAGCAGTTCTGGTGTGCGCGACGTGCTGCTGAGACGAAAGCGTTTTCGGTCGGCGTCCGATTTTCACGATACACCAACGCCTGAAGGTGGGCATCGCTATATGACTCCAATTGCGGTGCCAGGCTCGGTTCGACTCGAATGATGGCCTCACGGTCCATCTTCAGTTCTGAGAGCTTCACGGAAAGGGTCAGCTGTGACATGTTTTCCTCCAGTTTTCAAACTTGCCTAGCAAGATGATATACTCTAGCATTTAATAGCATAAAGATCAAGCCTCTATGGATTTATCGATAATTATCCTCAATTACAACACTAAGCAGTTATTGGACAACTGCCTTGCTTCAATTAAGAAGAGCAAGACTTCTTTTCAATTAGAAACTATTGTCGCTGACAACGGATCGACAGATGGTAGTTTAGAAATGCTCATGCAAAAATATCCAGACTTAATTTTGGTCGATAACGGTTCGAATTTGGGCTTTGCTAAAGGCAATAACCAGGCAATTAAGATTGCCCGAGGCCGGTTCATTCTGTTACTCAATTCTGATACTACAGTTGAAGAAAATACTTTTGATAAAACAATTAAATATTTAAATGCGCATCCGGAAGTTGGCGCCATGGGTGGAAAAGTTTTACTTCCTGATGGAACTTTGGATAAGGCCTGTCGGAGAAAGTTCCCGAATCCGGCCAATTCTTTTTTGCGGTTGTTCGGGCTAAAAAAATTCAGCAACTATAATATTGCCGGATCCATTGACGAAGAGATGGAAGTCGACGCCGTAATGGGCGCGTTTATGGTCGTACCAAAAACAGTGATTGATAAAGTTGGCACGCTCGACGAAGAATATTTTATGTACGGCGAAGACTTGGATTGGTGCTGGCGCATCAAACAAGCAGGGTATAAAGTAATCTACAATCCTAAAGCTCAAATTACCCATTATAAGTACGGGTCGTCACAGAATATTCCGTTTAAGATTATTCAATACTCTCACGACGCCATGAAAATTTTCTATAAAAAAGTTTACGCGCAAAAACACTCGGCACTTTTCAATATATTTGTTTATGCGGGCATTAACCTGAGAATGTCTTTGGTTATGCTGCGCAATTTATTCAGTTCCAGAAAATCCGCCCATTAAAAAAGAGCCACTATCTCGCGATAGTGGCTCGACCCCGTAACCATAACATCCAAGTAAGCGCTCACAGATCCAATGCCACCCCAGGAACGATCGAGGAGCACGGGGATGACGCCGCACAGCCTCGAGAGGAGGCCGAGTGGCACCGGATAGCGGCCACGCTTATTTTTCTGTCTGGTCGACAAGCCTGAAGAGCTCGTAGAGTTGCCGGGACATTGCAAACTCATTATATTTTGTCTTTGACCGCTTTTGGGCTGGCCTCCTCCTAACTTATTGGACTGTATCTTAACAGTTTTTAGGGGTTCGATCAAGCATTAATTTACAAGCAAATATATTAATGATAAAGTTAACTCCATGGAAGAGACACATCAATTTTTCGAAGCACAACCAAATAACAACCAACCAAAAAAGACCGGGAAGGGCAAAGCAATTGCCGCCTTTTTTATTGTTATCGCTTTTTTTGTCGGTTTTGCGGTAGGGCAAAACGAAATCCGGATCAATGCCGGGAAACTCGAAATAAACAAAGGCCCAAGCCGTAGTGCCGATTACAATTTGCTCTGGGATGCTTTGGATTTACTTAATTCAAAATTTGTCGATAAAAATCACCTTGACCAAAAGAATTTGCTGTACGGCGCGGTCAAAGGTCTGATTGCCGCTGCCGGAGATCCCTATTCCGTATTTTTTGATCCGGATGAATCGAAAGAATTTGCCGAAGAACTAAAAGGGTCCTTTGAAGGTATTGGCGCTTACCTGGGTGTGAAGGACAATGATCTCGTGATTATCGCGCCGATCGAAGGTTCACCTGCTGCCCGTGCCGGATTGTTAGCTTCAGACATTATTGTGACCATTGATGGTGAATCAACCATTGGAATTGCCGTGGACGAGGCCGCGTCTAAAATTAAAGGTAAGGCCGGCACTACCGTGAGTTTGGGAATTTTACATCCCGGAAGCAAACAGGTGCAAGATATTACAATCACAAGAGACACTATAAAAATTCCAAGCGTAAAGTTTAGCGATAAAACCGTAGGTGACAAGAAAATTGCCGTGGTGACCATGAATCGTTTTGGTGAAGACACCGAAGGCTTGTTCCAACACGATGTCGATTTAATTTTGTCCGGCGGATATGACGGGATAATTTTGGACTTGCGCAACAATCCGGGCGGATACTTGGACGCATCGGTCAGTATTGCCTCAAATTGGATCGATAGCGGACAAGTTGTTGTTAAGGAAGTCAATTACGCCGGGGCGGTTAAGGATTATAACGCTAGCGGGTTGTCGAGATTGAAGGGTATAAAAACTATGGTTTTGGTTAACGGCGGCTCGGCTTCCGCTTCGGAAATTTTGGCCGGCGCTTTACAAGACTACAAAGTGGCGACCTTAATTGGTGAAAAAACTTTCGGTAAAGGATCGGTCCAGGAACTGCAGGATTTGTCTGCTGACACCAGCATCAAGATCACGGTGGCCAAGTGGCATACGCCGTTGGACCGCAGTATCGATAAGAACGGATTGGAACCGGATATCAAAATTGAACGCCCAGCAGAAGAAAACACTCCTGAAAAAGATTCCCAAATGGACAAGGCATTGGAAATGTTCAAATAGCATGCTGCGCTCCATTCAAAAATTAAATTTGAAATACCTATTTGCTCTGTGCCGATAGGTATTTATTTTTATGAAAAAATTTATAATTTATTTTCTGTTAATTATTACCATCATCGGGAGTTTTGGTTTTGTCATTCTCAAAAGTAGTGCTATGGGCCGGACAGACAATTATTTTAATAAAAATTTTAGAGAGAGTTTTTCCGATTCCATTTTTTTGCGCAAGGTTTTGGGTTTGAATTTTGACGGGGATGCTAAGTCAGATTACCTGGGCAAACACTACTCGGAAATTACTATAGAAGTCGACGCGGTAACCGGCTACAGTATTTCTCCTTCGACCATGGGGAGTGTTGCGGCAATGATCGAAGCGTTGACCGGAAAGAAAACAACCTTCGTTTATTCCGACGAGCATTTGCCATATTCAGGTAGTCAGTCATTAGATGAATTGGAATTTATTACCAGCAAGCACCGGGACCTTAGTCTCTCCGATAATTCGGCCCTGCTTTACGTTCTCGCCATCGGTTCGGATTTTGATGAGCCTGATTTTCTTGGTTCAACTATAAATGAAAACGGAATAGTAATTTTTGAGGACACCTTGCTTGGCTTTACAGAAATTAACCCGCAACTTTACGAAATGTTTATTTTGTCCACGATTCTGCACGAATTTGGACATCAATTAGGTTTGGGCCACAACATGGACCCGAAATGTTTAATGAATGAAGAGGCCGATCAACGGTCTTTGGTCTTCCAAAATCCCAATGAAGTCGTGGTGGAATTCTGTGCGGAAGAGGAACAAGAACTGAATTTGATTCGCCATAAATACCTGTAACTTAACTTTCTTTTTTAAGGCAGAAAATGCTATAATCACAGTATGAAAGCGAGCGAAATTCGTGAGAAATTCCTAAAATTTTTTGAATCAAAACAACACCAGCGGATCAAGTCCGCTTCTTTGATTCCACATAATGATCCGACCGTTTTGTTTACAACCGCCGGCATGCAACAGTTTAAGCCGTATTACACTGGCCAGGCCGATCCAATGAAGGATTTTGGCTCAATGAACACCGTGTCCGTGCAGAAGTGCGTCCGGACCTCCGACATCGACGAGGTCGGCGACGAAACCCATCTGACATTTTTTGAGATGCTCGGCAATTTTTCTTTTGGTGGATACTGGAAACAGGAAGCCATTGCTTATGCCCACGAATTTATTACCAAAGAACTAGAATTGAAAATCGATTACGTTTCTGTTTTTAAAGGCGACGATGAAACTCCCGGCGATTCGGAATCGCGAAACATTTGGTCAAAAATCGATCCGTCGTTAACAATTAAAGACCATGACCGTAAGGATAATTTTTGGGGACCAACAGGCGATGAAGGACCATGCGGCCCAACCACAGAAATTTATATTAATGGTGTAGAAATTTGGAATATTGTTTTTAATGAATATTTCAAAACAAAAGACGGCAAGTACACGCCACTCGAAACCAAAGGAATCGACACGGGCATGGGCTTGGAAAGATTGTTAGTCCAAGTTCAGAAGAAAAACAATGTTTACGAAACAGATATTTTTGAAGACTTTATCAAATCGTTGCCTAATGATATTCTATTAAATAAAAAGAGAATTCTTGCCGATCATGTCCGGGCAATGAGCTTTATGATCTGCGATGGTGTCCGTCCAAGTAATAAAGGTGCCGGGTATATTTTAAGACGCTTAATGCGAAGAATTTTGGCCCAATTTAGTTTTGAAGTTGTTCAACAAGGAATTGAATGGTGCGTTAGTAAATACCCTGATCTAAAATTGGAAGAAATAAAAAAAGTAGTTGATGATGAGTGGAAGCAATTTACGGTTGCATTAAATTCTGGTTTAAAGGAATTAAACAAGCTTGAAAAAATTGATTCTGAAACCGCGTTCAGACTTTATTCCAGTTATGGTTTGCCGGTAGATGTGATCAAGGACAAATTCCCTGATTTTGATTCTAAGGCTTTTAATAAAGAATTTGAAAAACATCAAGATCTTTCCAGAACTGCATCCGCTGGGCAATTTAAAGGCGGGTTGGCGTCGCATTCGGAAAAAGTTGTCCGATTGCACACTACTACGCATTTAATGAATGCGGCGTTGCGAAAAGTGTTAGGCGATCAGGTTATGCAAAAGGGGAGTAATATTACCGAAGAGCGCACGCGTTTTGATTTTAATTCCGATGCCAAACTTACGGACGAGCAGAAAAAAGAAGTGGAAAGCTTGGTCAACAATTGGATTCTCGCTGACCTTTCGGTCAAAAAAGAAATCATGTCAATTGAAGAAGCGCGAAAATTAAATGCCGTTGGTGCTTTCGGCGAAAAATATAGCGACACTGTTTCGATTTATACAATCTTTGATCCTAAAACCGATAAGGTAGTTTCTCGTGAATTCTGCGGTGGCCCGCACGTTGAACATACCGGCGTAATTGGCAAATTCAAAATCCAAAAAGAAGAAGCGGTTTCTGCGGGTGTCCGAAGAATTAAGGCAATTATCGAATAGATGTACGAACAAGAAAATAAACTTGAAAAATTTCTTGTCCTAGATACAGATAATTCTGCGATGGAGCATGTTGTTGAGCGTTTGAAGAATGGTAAAGAGGGTACCTCCTTTATAGTTGATCAGTCATTTAATATTCGAATAAGTACAATGGATCACGAGGGTATTAGATCCTACTATGGTTTGGATAAAAACGAAGTTTTGACCGAAGGGTATGTTTTTAATCGGGACGGAAAAATTGAAGTCATGGTCAACCCCAACCGTAATTATCCAGATGATGAGAATATTTACGAAGCCGTGGTCAGTAAAATCCAAAGTTCATTGGAAAAATTAATTAAAGAAAATTAAAATTTTATGACAAACCTTGAAGATGTTTCCGGATTACCAATGTTGATAGAGGACGATTACAAATTAAAATTTAAAACTCCTCTTAAAGCTGTTACGCCTACGGCAAGAACTATGCAAGAAATGAAGCCGGTGTTGATGGACCCAAACGCCACCTCGGATCGCAATGAAATGTATTATATGTATCGTAACGTCCATTTTCCTGATCACGAAGCAACCTTGAAAAAAATTGGGTTGACATATGACATTACTGTTATACCACCCACAACTATCGGAAAAGAATTTAACAAAACAGTCGGGCATTATCACGCAAACCAAGCCGGTTCAATGATGGCTTATCCGGAAATTTACGAAGTGCTATATGGCAAAGCAACCTTTCTGTTGCAGAAAATGGATCCGGAATTCAAAAATTTAATTCGCGTCCTAACATTAGAAGCTGAGGCTGGGCAGAAAGTGATTTACCCGCCAAACTACGGCCACATTTTAATCAATACCACTGACGACGTTTTGGTTTTGGGTAATTGGGTTGCCAACGATTTTAAGCGTATGTATGACGAGGTCGCCAATCTAAAGGGCATGGCCTATTACGGAATAAAAAATGATTTGGGCGAATTGGAGTTTGTGCCAAATCCGGCGTACAGAAACCATCCGCAAGTTGAAACTCTAACCAGAAAATTCATGACTGATACCAATTTTGCAATCATGAAACCGGGCCCGATGTATCTGCTTGGCATGAACAATCCAAGTACGCTAGAATTCCTGACTGACCCGCAAAAATACGCGGTGGAATTATCCTCAGTGACTTCCTAAAAAATCTTTGTGTTGGGTGTTAATTTCGTGTAAAATTACTCTACTTATTTCAATATATGGCCAAAGTTCTAAAACTTGGGACAAACGAAGATATCGCAGAAGTCATCCAAATGATCAAAGCTTCCCGGGAACGGGAAATTGTTTTGGATACGGAAAAAGGCTCGCCAATTTTACTTAATTCGGCGAATCTGCGCTTGGTCCGAAAAACCGCAGAAGTCTTGGGCAAATCCGTGCAATTGAAAACCAATGATGCGACAGGAAAAATTTTAGCCGTCAAAGCTGGCATGGCATTGGTCGGCGGCGAAGAAATTGGCGAAGAAATTGTGGTTCCGGGAACCAGGCCAGTTAGTCAAAATCCAAAAACCGTAAGGGTCGGGGGCTTATCGGACTTACGCAGAACAAGGCGAACTCCAGTTCGAAGAACCACTCCCCAGATTCCGGTAAAAAAAGAAGCTCCAATTTTTACAAAAGTTCCGGGCATTGAGGCATTCAAGAAAATGATTCCAGGCGGGCAGCAGTCAGCACCGACCACAGTCGCCAAACCGTTTGCCGCAAAACAGCAAAGTGAAGGCCGATTAAAAAATTTCGCGGGCAATTATTCCAAAGCAATCATGTTGGGGGTTGTGGCTTTGGTTGTGATTGTTTTTGCGCTAGTCGTGTTATTGCCGCAGGCGGAAATCATTGTCTACGCGCGATCCGAACCGATTACCAGAGATTTAGAAATTGCTGTTGATCGCACGGCCAAGAGTGTGGATTCGGGCAAACTGGTTATCCCGGGCGAGATAATCACCAAAGAACTTTCAGATACTAAGACATTCCAAACTTCAGGCGTCAAACAAATCGGGGATAAGGCTGCAGGAACGGTTCGGATTTACAATTTTACAAAAAACACTTTAACCTTAAAGGCTTCCACGACAACACTTTTAATCAACGGTAAAAAATATTACTTTACCAAGGACGCTACTGGAATTCGCCCAACTGCGACAATCGGGCAGGGGGAGGAGCAGGAAGTTGATCAATCAAGTTTAACAGCAGCAATCCCAATTGTTGCCGAAGTCGCGGGTGAACCATACAATCTTTCCGCCAACCAGAAATTTGAAATTGTTAATGCCGCGCTTGGCATCAGCCAGAATGTTTATGCTATCAACGAAGTCCCGTTGACTGGCGGCACCACCAAAACAATAAATATTTTGTCACAGGCAGATGTCGATCGTGCCGTGACGGAAATGACCGACCACCTGGCGACCTTGGCCGAAGAAGAATTGGCACAGGATCCAAGTTCTGCTGGAAAAAAAGTTTTGCCAACAGGATCAAATAAAGAAATTTTGGCCAAGACCGCAAATAAGAATGTTGGCGATGAAGCCAAGGAATTCGATATGACCATTATCGGCCGATTAACCGGACTGGCTTACAACGAGGACAGCGTCGAAAGTGTCATGCTCGACCGCATCAACGCCGTGTTGAGCGAAGACCGTTATCTTTTGGAAAACGGCAAACGAGATATTACCGCCCGTTTTAAGACTATAGACTTGCCAAAAGGTGTTGGGGTCTTAAGTGTCCATTTTGAAACTGTCGTGGCATACCGGGTTATCACCGGCGATTTATCTAACGCTTTGGAAGGCAAAACCGCTTCCGAAATTAAGGAAATCCTTTTAACCAAGCCGGAAATTGATAGAGTCGACGTAAATTTTTCCCCGTTCTTTGTGAACAAAGCTCCGCGATTTAATGGGAAAATCTATATCAAAACCCAGTTATCCCAAGGCTAATTGTGGGTTAAATCGGGAATATATTAAAAAATGGCTAATATTAGCCATTTTTTGTTGAGGATAAGCGAATTCCCTAGATTTGACACATAAAGCCAATTTTGTTAAGATCTTTAGGCAATTAGTAACCCCCTGGAACGTTTCTAGGGGACATTGGTACACATATAACTACTGCGCCGCAAGACTTAGGGAAGTCTATTCCACAAAAGAATATCATTGAACTCGAGGGTATCGTCATAGAAACCTTACCTAACGCTGTTTTTCGCGTGCAGATTGAGTCTGGGCAGGTAATTTTAGCCCATATTGCAGGGAAACTTCGGGTCAATAAAATCCGAATTTTGCCAGGAGATAAAGTAATTGTCGAAGTAACTCCTTACGATTTAACCCGTGGTCGAGTTACCAGACGTTTGAGATAATTTATGAAAGTTCGAGCTTCTGTAAAACCTATTTGTAAGAAATGCAAAGTTGTCCGCCGACGCGGCCGAATTTTTATTGTTTGCGAAATCCCTAAACATAAGCAACGCCAAGGATAATTAATAAACTCAGTGACAAGTGACAGGTAAAAAGTAACAAGTACTTGTAACCTGTGACCTGTAACCTTTCACTAATAATATGGCATTAGTACGTATCGCGGGTGTTACATTACCACAACAGAAACGCATCGAGGCCGCCTTGCCTTACATTTTTGGCGTAGGCTGGCCAGGGTCAAAAAGAATTTTAGCAGCTGTTAAAGTTGATCCAAACAAACGTACATCCGAATTGTCTGAACCAGAAGTTGCCCGCATCCGTGAATTTATCGAAAAGAATTACACGGTCGAAGGTGCATTGCGCCAGCAAGTTTCCAGCAACATTAAATTGCAAAAAGAAATTGGATCTTACGTTGGCATCCGTCACATTCGGGGCTTACCAGTCCGTGGCCAACGCACCAAAACCAATTCCCGCACCCGCCGTGGCAACGTCCGTAAGACCGCAGGCTCCGGACGCAAATCATCTGCAGAAAAGACGTAATAAACTCAGTGACAAGTGACAGGTATCAAGTAACAAATACCTGTGACCTGTCACTTGTAACTAATTTTATGGGACAACAGAAAGCTACAACTACATCTACTGAAGAAACCAAGGCAACAACTGCGACTGCTGCGCCAAAGCGCAAAAAGTCCAAGATTAAAGTTGCTCGCGGACGAATCTACGTCCAGTCCACCTACAACAACACCATCATCACTATCACAGATATGAACGGTAATGTTATTGGCTGGGGATCTTCTGGCCGAACCGGATTCAAAGGTTCTAAGAAATCCACTCCATATGCCGCACAACGCACGATGGAAGATGCCATGCTTCGATTGAAAGATGTTGGATTGAGTGAAGTTGATGTTTTTGTTAAAGGCATTGGCACCGGCCGTGAATCAGCAGTTCGTGCATTGCAAGGTTCCGGTTTATCAATTTTATCTATTAAAGATCAGACACCAATCCCACACGGCGGAGTTCGACCTAAGAAAGCTCGCCGAGTTTAATTAATATTTTATGGCAAGATACACAGGACCAAAAATTCGACAATCCCGACGCTTTGGGGAAGCACTCACTACTAAAGCTGAGAAATATTTGGCAAAACGCAATTACCGAGCTGGCCAACACGGCCAAAACCCTGCCCGCGTTTCTGAATACGGCATGCAATTGCGCGAAAAGCAAAAGGCTAAAGCCATCTACGGATTGATGGAAAGACAATTCCGCCGCTACTACGAACAGGCCAGCAAAAAAGTTGGCGTCACCGGCGATGCTTTAATGACCATGCTCGAAATGCGTTTGGATAATATTGTTTTTAGAATGGGCTTTGCCTCCACTCGACCACAGGCCCGCCAATTAGTAAACCATGCTTTTTTTAACGTTAACGGTAAAAAAGTTAACGTCCCATCCTACCAATTAAAAGTTGGGGATGAGATTAAAGTCCGAGACACAAAAAAGGATTCCGGTTACATTAAAAACATTGCCGCGGTTTTGCAAAAAGCCAAAACTCCGGAATGGGTTTCGTTAAATGCATCTGATTTGTCTGGCAAGGTACTGTCCGTACCAAACCGCGATCAGATCGGTTCAACTCTCAACACCCAGCTCATTGTTGAACATTACTCTCGATAATTAATAATTATTAACCTTAATCATATGGAAAAAATTCCAGTTCCAAATAACGCCTCGTTTGAAGATCTTGGCAGCAACCAATACCGTGTTGTCGTTGAGCCTCTTTATCCTGGCTACGGTGTCACAATCGGCAACAGTTTGCGCCGCGTTCTTTTGTCATCTTTGCCAGGTGCAGCCGTAACTGCCGTTAAAATCAAAGGTGTTGACCACGAATTTTCAACCATTCCAAATGTTAAGGAAGATGTCATTGAAATCATCCTCAACCTCAAGCAATTGCGCATGAAGTCGCACAGCGACCAACCGGTCCGCATGGAGTTGAAGGTTAAGGGCGAAAAAGTTGTCACAGCCGCAGACTTTAAAAAGAATGCTGATGTTGAAATCGTCAATCCGGATTTGCACATTGCAACCTTAGACAACAAGTCAGCCGATTTTGAAATGGAAATTGTTGTTAACACTGGTCGCGGTTACGTTGCCGTGGAACAACGAGAAAACGAAAAATTGGAAATTGGAATGATTGCCGTTGATGCCATTTACACCCCAATCAAAACCGTAAACTTTGAAATTCAGAACGTCCGCGTTGGTCAAATTACAAACTTCGACAAATTGACCATGACCATTGAAACCGACGGCACAACTAATGGTAAGGATGCTATGGATGTGGCTTCCGGAGTTTTGATGCAACACTTTGCTTTGTTCAACCATGAAAATCTTGGCGCATTGTCAGCACCAGTGGTTTTGGATACTGAAGTTAAGGAAGAAGGCATCAAGACCCCAGAAGAAGATGACCTTAAGTCTTTGGGCCTTTCCAACCGTTCTTACAACGCTTTGATTAAGAACAACATCAACAAAATTTCCCAATTGCAGGGCATGAACCACGACCAATTATTGAACGTCGAAGGTTTGGGCGCCAAGTCGATTGAAGAAATTGAACGATTGATCGCTACTTATAACCAATAATCTGTTACCTGTAACTTGTCACTAATTTATGCGACATCTTAAGAAGAAGAAAATCGGAAAAGGAAAAGACCACGCCAGAAAACTGGTTCGTGCTTTGGCTGCATCGACAATTGTTTACGAAAAGATCCAGACCACTGAAGCCCGTGCCAAGATTGCCCGTTCATTAGTTGAAAAACTCATCACCAAGGGCAAAAAGGACGATTTGCACAACAAGCGCATGGTTTATTCCGAATTACCGGTTAACGCCGCAAAGAAAGTGATTGAAGTTTTGGGGCCACGATACAAGACTCGTGCTGGTGGTTACACCCGCATTATCCGTTTGGGCAAAGCCAAAGATGGTATGCCGAAAGTTCAATTAGAACTAGTTTAATTTTTATGAAGACATTTTTACCAAAAGTTACAGAAATCAAGCGCAGCTGGTACGAAATCGATGCCAGCAAGTATACTCTAGGCCGTTTGGCCACCCGAGTTGCTACTGTTTTGCGCGGTAAACACAAAGTTACTTTTACTCCACACATGGATGTCGGAGATTTTGTAGTCGTTAAGAACGCCGAAAAAGTTCAGTTCACCGGCCGCAAATTGGACCAAAAGAAATACCACCGCTTTACTGGTTACCCAGGTGGAGTCCGCACCAAGACTTTGGCCGAACGAATGCAATCCGAACCAGGCAAGGTTATCCGCGATGCCGTTTACAACATGGTTGATTCCAACCGTTTGCGCAAACCGATTTTGCGCCGCCTAAAAGTTGTCGTTGGCGATAAGCATGATTTTAAAATTGATAAGGAAATCCAATAATTTTTATGGAAAAGACTCCACACAAGAAACCGGCTGCAAAGCGCGCTCCAAAAACAACTACTCCCCGCAAGAAGGCTGTTAAGAAAGATGAGGCCGTTGTTGCCCATGAGCCAAAAGTTCACGCCGAAGCAAAAGCTGAACCTAAGAAGCATGTTGCTAAGCACGCAACTACACAGAATTTTTACGCGGTAGGCAAGCGTAAGACTGCAGTTGCCCAGGCTATTTTGTCTTCTGGTAACGGCACAATCACAGTCAACGAGTTGCCTATTGAAACTTATTTTATGACCGCTGAGTTGCAGCACATTGTCCGCAGCC
>JANWIA010000006.1 GCA_025450105.1 Candidatus Doudnabacteria bacterium
GATTTGAATAAAGACCAACTGGCCGTTGCGATTTTAGGTTGTCCTGACCACAGGTTAATTTCCTCTTATGCAGTAACTTTTCAGAAGCTCTTGGCTAAGCCATGCGCGATAATGATTTTTGACAAGAATACCGATCACCTACAAAAAATGGCCACTGTTTACCAGCACGACGTGACAAATCCCTTTCCCGTAAAGCCATTTGATATTATTTACAGTCACGTACTCCTTAAATTTATCCCGAAGGATAAACAATATAGTGTGTTGCGGAATTCCTATGACGCTCTGGCGGACGGCGGCATGGCCATTCATTTTTTGGACGAGCAGGACGTGACCTTGCTCGGAGACAAACTCCCAGATGGCTGGAATACCGTGGCGCTTAAGGATCACGAAAAAGAATTGGACCAAAAAGGGATTAAGTATTTCGAGGTCGCGACCGATGTTACGGAATTTATCCCGGAAAAGTACGAAAATTCGGTGCATGGGGTAAAAACTGTGGCTTTAGTCATTACAAAGTAGTCTTTTGGCAGTCTTGACCAAACCCCGACATTTTGGTAAACTATTCAAGTTGAATCTAACTATTTTACACACATGACACAGGCAGTAATTGAAACCGGCGGCAAACAATATCTTGTTAGCCCAAAGGACAAATTGAATATCGAAAAACTTTCGGGCAAGGCCGGGGAATCAATCACTTTTGATAAAGTTCTCTTGGTCGCTGAAAACGAAAAGGTCACCTTGGGTAAGCCATATGTGGCTAACGCCAAGGTCGTCGGAAAAATCCTGGAACAGGGCAAAGCCGACAAACTCGTAGTTTTTAAGTACCGAGCCAAAGCTCGATACCGCCGAAAATACGGACACCGACAGCAAGAAACAATAGTCCAAATCGAATCAATCTCGTAAATTTAAAAACCGCTCCCTATTGGGGCGGTTTTTTATGTCATTGCGAGGAGCGTTAGCCACGCGGCAATCTATAATTCTTGCCGGCCTTCCATAGCCTTAGATAAAGTGAATTCATCCGCGTATTCTAGGTCCGAGCCCATTGGCAGCCCGCGTCCGATTCGAGTAACCTTAACGTGAGAAAATTTCGGAAGTTTTAGTTGCTTGGCAATGTACATGGCCGTGGCTTCACCTTCCATGGACGGATTGGTTGCCAAAACTAATTCCTTTGGATCGTCGGCAATTGCTAGGCGGTCGAGTAATTGGCGGATTTTCAAATCTTCGGGGCCAACTCCATCAAGCGGGGAAATGACTCCGCCAAGCACGTGATAAAGCCCGTCAAAATTTTCAATTTGGTCCATGGCCACGACATCCATTGGATCTTCAACCAACAAAATCAAGTTTTTGTTGCGTCTGCTATCGGAACAAATTTTACACGGATCTGCTTCAGCCATGTTATAGCACGTGCTGCAATAAACCAGATTTTTTTGCAAGTCATTTAAAGCTCGGGCAAAAACTTCCAAATCAATTGTTGGCCGCTTGAGCAAATAAAAAGTTAAACGTTGGGCGCTTTTTGGGCCAATGCCCGGCAACTTGGAAAATTCGTTGATTAAATTTTGGATCGTTTTTGGTAAAATCGCCATATTATTTTCCTAGTAAATGAAAATGCAGATAAGCTACGGATTGGTAACCCGGACCGTTGGTAATCACACGGTAACTGACTAAATTGTCCCTGCGAACCAATTCACCGATGACCTTGGCCGCATCTTGAACATATTCTTCATCACCGGCTTCTAGTTCGGCAATGTTCTTAATATCTTTTTTTGGGATAATGACATAGTGGATTGGCTGGGCCGGTCGAGGATGTTTAATGACAATGGTTTTATCGGTTTCCATGACAATGCCTGGAAGTGATTCCGGCGCAAATTGCATGCCAATGGAACCAAGCAAGCCCATTAATTCATTTTGCTTAAAGCAGGAATTTTGGCAATTTTCGATATTTAAAAAAGACCGAGGTTTGACCTTGGTAACCGCATATCCGCCGGCAGCTGCGCCAATGACGAATACTATAAGGATCGTGAAAAATTTTCGGATGAGTCTAATCACTGAATAAGTGTATTAAAAAATACCGCTTTCGACAAGCGGTATTAGTTTTATTCCACGCCGATTTGGTTGAGCATGATTTCTTCCGGGCTTTGGGCTTTGGCAAGATTCTTAAATGAAGTCTTTTCGCCATCAAAAAACAGTTCGACTTCACCTGTTGGTCCGTTACGATGCTTTTTGATTAGAATCTCGGCAATGTGCGGTTTTTTGCTGTCTGCGCCGGTATACATTTCGTCGCGGTAAATGAACATGACAACGTCGGCGTCCTGTTCAATGGATCCTGATTCTCGCAAATCGGATAATTGTGGATGCTTATCGCCACCACGTTGCTCTACAGCACGGGATAATTGGGACAGTGCCAGGACCGGAACGTTCAATTCTTTGGCTAGCATTTTGAGGGACCGCGAAATCTCCGAAACTTCTTGCACGCGGTTCTCCACGCTGCGGCCCTGCATCAACTGTAAGTAGTCGACAACAATCAAATCAATTCCGTGTTCCGATTGCAAGCGGCGGGCTTTGGTTCGCAACTCCATGACGTTTAAGGAACCGGAATCGTCGATATAGATTGGCGCTTCGGATAATCGGCCCAAGGCGTGGCCAATGCGTTCGAAATCGTTATCCGGGCCCATATCGCTTAAGCGACCAGTGCGCATTTTCCATAAATCGACATCGGCTTCGGCAGACAATAAACGGTCGACTAACTGGTCTTTGCTCATTTCCAAAGAAAAAACGGCAACAGATTTTTTTTCATTCATTCCGATGTTGCGGACAATGTCGAGGGCAAGGGAAGTTTTTCCCATCGATGGGCGAGCTGCCAAAATAACCAAATCGGAATTCTGCAATCCGCCAAGTTTGCTGTCCAAATCATTGAAACCGGTTGGCACACCGCGCAATTTTCCTTTTTCCCGGTGCAATTCGTCGATGCGGTCAAAGGTTTCGTGTAAAATTTCGCCTATCGAAACAAAGTTTTGCTTTAAATATTTTTGCGAGACGGAAAACAATTTTTGTTCTGCTTGGTCGAGTAAGGTTTCCAATTCCACATCTTCCTGGTAACCCAAGCCGACAATGTCCGTGGCCGAACCGATAAGGCGGCGTAAAGTGCCTTTACGGCGGACAATTTGCGCGTAGTGAACGACGTGTGCTGCAGACGGCACCGCATTAACAAGAGTCGTCAGGTAGCTAATTCCGCCAATTTTTTCCAGGCTCACGCCTTCTTCCAGTTTGTTGGATACGGTCAAAACATCAATTGAAGAGCGTTCGTCGTAAAGCTTCAGAATGGCCTGGTAAATGATGCTGTGCTTGTTATCGTAGAAATCTTCCGAGGCGATTAGATCGGCAACTTTAATGACGGCGTCTTTGTCTAACATCAAGGAACCCAGGACTGATTGCTCAGCTTCAAGGTTTTGTGGGGGGACGCGGTTGGAGGCATTTGCCGCGCTTTGGGTTTCCATTGCTTGTTTTCGGGCCATAAAATCGTGTGATTAGTATATGGAGAATTAATTATTTAAACACTGTGGATTTGGGGACAATCTGTGTATTAAGTCAAATTGGTTTTTTAGGGAAATAACAGCGGCACTTCGCGCAATTGCGCGAAGTGCCGCCTTCGTGTGATTTAGAATATAACGTGATTAATTTTCCGGCAAGCTTATCGGAATTTCTTTTTTAATTTCGTGCCATCCGGTGTATCATCGACTTCATAGCCTTTTTCTTCCAGTTGTTTTCGGATTTCATCTGATTTGGCAAAATCTCTTACAGTTCGGGCGTTATCTCGATCTTTGACTAAATTTGAAACCTCAACAGGAATTTCTTTGTTTGTCATCCAGACTTTTTCGAGGTCGAGCCCAAGCACCTTATCGAATTCAAAAATGGTCGCTAATTTATCTTGTTCTGAATTATCCGACTTGATCATATCCCACATGATTGCGATTCCTTTTGGCATGTCCAAATCATCGTTAACAGCGTCTTTGAATGCGGCGGAAAATTCCTGGATAGTTTTTCCTTCATTTGGGTAGGAAGAAATTTCTTGGTAAAGATTGTTCAAGGCATTTTGGGCGGCAGTTAAACTGTCCCAGGTAAAATTAAGTTTCGATCGGTAATGTGAAGTCAATGTCAGGTAGCGATAGGCAAGTGGGTTGATGCCCTTATCGATTACTGTTTGTAGCGTCATAAAATTTCCTTCCGACTTTGCCATCTTCCCTTGGTCAATTAACAAATGCTCTCCATGGATCCAGTAATTCACGAATTGTTTGCCGGAAAATCCTTCGGACTGGGCAATTTCATTGGTGTGATGAGGAAATTTTAAGTCTACCCCACCAACATGTAAGTCAAAATGATCGCCCAAATATTTTCGGCTCATGGCAGAACATTCAATATGCCAGCCTGGAAAGCCTTCACCCCAAGGGGATTGCCAGCGTTGAATGTGGTGTTCGTAACGGCCAACCGTTTTAAACCATAGAACAAAATCGTGGTCATTATGCTTGTTTGGATCCTTGACCACTTCTTGGCGCGCACCAAGTTTCATGTCTTCCAGGTTTTGGCCAATAAGTTTTGTGTAATCCTTGGCTTTGGAAATATCAAAATAAACCGCGTCGGTGCTTTCGTAGGCAAAACCTTTATCGATCAAACTTTGGATCATCTCAATTTGCTCCTTAATATGATCCGAGGCTTTTGGTAATTGGTCAGGCGTCAAGATGTTTATAGCTTTAATATCGGCTAAGAAGGCATCGGTGTATTTTTTTGCGACTGCCATAACATCTTCCACGGTCTTGGCATTTTTTTCCATTTTGTCTTGCCCAGAATCGCCATCCGAGGTTAAATGTCCGACATCGGTAATGTTCATGACAAAATTGATTTTGAGTCCGTCGAATTTCAGAACCCGATGAAGAACATCGGCCAAAATCAAGGTCCGAAGGTTTCCAACGTGAACGTTATCGTAAACCGTGGGTCCACAACTATAAAAACCGACCTCGGATTTCTTAATCGGTTTGAATGTTTCTATTGCTCTTGAAAGGGAATTATAAAGCTTTAGCATAAAAACATTATAGCTAAAAAAGCCCCACTTTCCTAGGGCTTTAGGTTAGGTCACGTTTGAGATAAGCAATGTCTTTGAATCGCAGTTTCCTTAGCTCCTGTAAATGAGAATGGCTGCTTAGCATCTTACCTAATTGGTGGCCAGAGGCTAAATGCGGCACTAAAACGTAATCGGCGCCCGCAGCATAGAATTGCAAGGCATCCGATTCGGTGTCGGCGCGAACAACAATACCTGGTCGTTTGCGGAGTTTTTTAAGTCTGTGGATGAGGCCAAAATTATCTTCAGGATCAGGCGTAGTCGAAATTACCAAACGTGTTTTGTACGAAACAATTTGGTCAAAAATTTCCGGATCGGAAATGTCGCCGAAAATATATTCCCGGCCGCTGTGTTCCAACCGTTTAGTCACCTCTGGGTCGAAATCGACAATAATTAAATCCTTCGTTGGCAAATAATGTGCCAGACTTTCGCCGGTACGATGATAACCAATAAGAATCACGCCTTTTTTGTTTTCTTTCGGGATTAAAATATCTTTCGAGCGTTTCTTTTCAAAGATCCATAACCAGTTTCGCATAATCCTAAACAGGGCATTGCCGTGGACAATTAAATAGGAAGAAATGATGATTGTGACAACGGCGACAATTGTGATTAAAGCAACCGGACCTTCCTTGATGTGGCCAACTTTTAAGCCGAGAGCGGCGAGGATCAAACTAAATTCTGAAACTTGGGCCACAGTTAACCCGGCTAAGAAACTGGTACGTTTTTTGAACCCCAACAAACCCATAATCACCAGCATGATTATTGGTTGGCCAATCAGTACAAACAGCGATAAAACTACCACTGCTACTCCCAAACCAGAAAAATTAGCGTGGGCAAATGACGCGCCCAGAATAATAAAGAAAACTAATATGAAAAAATCGCGCAGCGGCCGGATGCGATTGGCAATCTGATAATTCTCCGAAGAATTGGCCAAACTAATACCTGCGAGGAAGCCAGCGATTTCAATTGAGAATCCGAGTTTGTGGACAACGGTTGCAATCAACAAGACCCAAGCCGTGCTGATTAAAAATAATAACTCCTGCGAATGGGCAATTTCATCAAACAAGTGTGGCAGTATTTTTCGGCCCAGGACAATCGCTAAACCGAAGAGTATAATTGCTTTTCCCAAGGTCAGGCCGATTTCGAGATAGGAAAAATTGTTGGAAGTGGCAATGCCGGACAAAATGACGATGATCAGAATAGCCACAATGTCCTGAACCAGCAATAAGCCAACGCTGATTTTTCCGTATAAACTGTTTAGATCCCTTTTATCGGATAAAAGTTTGATGATAATGATGGTGCTGGAAAAAGTTAGGGCAATGGCAATGTATAGCGAGGACATGGTGTCGAAGTTTAACCAGCGTGCCAGACCGTAACCGCCCAACGTCGTTAAAAGAATTTGTCCCAGGCCTACTATCAACGAAGTTTTACCAACTAAGCGAAGAGATGCGTAGTTAATTTCCAAGCCAACTAAAAAAAGCAAAAACATTATTCCTAAATCTGAAAAGACTTGGAAAATGTCTTTGCCCACAACGTCGACAAAACCAAAATAACTGATGATCGCGCCCGTGGCCAGGTAAGCCAGGATTAAAGGTTGCTTAAAAATACGCGCTAAAACGGCCAGCGCGCCTGACAAGACAAACAAAAAAGCAAGTTCAGTTATAAAAAATGGCATTTATTAGAAAAGTTTTTGTTTCAGAATGAGAATTTCTTTCCTTAAGCGTACTAATTTGACTGAAGTTTGTCAAAAAGTATGGGAATATGGTATAATTTTATCAACATTTAGCTTTTGAGAGTAACAAAAACCTAATAAAATTAAAAATAATGCACGAACGATTGCGCGAGCATCAGGGAGATCATCTTGCGGGATTCCACCAAGAAGATAAGGAAGAGTCTGCGGCCTTTGATGCCTTAAAACGAAACGACGCTAGACGGCATCTCCGAAATAGGACGAAAAAGAGCAAGCCTTCTGGAAAAAAGGAACCTGAGATTATTGTGGCGCAGAAGGATTCTCTTAATGATTTTCACCCAGAGCCTGAATCCATAATGGACGATGAGGATCGGGTCGATGCGAGTCCGGAATTAGAATCAAAGGCTACTCCTGATATTGTTGAAGACTTGAAGTCTGTTGCCGGTGATGAGGCTGATTCTCATACGCATACATTCGAAAAGAAAAAATATGGTCATCCCAACCAAGATCGAGAACTAAGGGAATTAGTTGTGAACACAGAAGCGACCGATCAAGATTGGGAAAAATTCGTTTTGGCGGATCCAGACCGAACTAACCATTATCTTGTTTTTGCTAATTCAAATCTGAAAGACAAACTGCATAGGGCACAAATGCGCATCGCCCATAAACATGAGGTTGTGCATCATGCCGAGCTTTCCGAACTCGAAGATATTTTAAGACTGCATAGGATAACTTTTCTCCGTGGCCATAAATTTACCCAAGATGAGAATGCTCAAGCCGCCCAAGTCTTGGCCGATGCTGCCAAACAATTACCGGGCGATGCAGAATTAATCTTAAAACCTGCGGAGGAGAACCATGAACGACCAAATGATCCGCATGGTATTGTGGAATTTGACCGCAATGCAACAGTTGAAAATCTTACTGCATTTTTAAACCAGATCATTGCTCGCCGCCAGAAAGTAGCGCAACCGGAAGCAAAAACTATGCCAGACATGGTTGAGGATCTTGAGAAGGTTGGGGATGATGAACTACAACCTGTTGAGCAAACTCCAGTGGTAGCCGCGGAAATCCCGCAACCTGAATCAGAACCGGTGCCCATGGATCCGTTACTGGCTCGGTTAGATCAGGCTAGGCAAAAAATGCACCGCCTGGAAGCCCAATTGGGAACTGTTGAGGGCCATACGCATGGGTTAGTTGATAAATTACGGGATAAATTTAAGTCCGGTTCAAGAAAAGAACAAACTGCAGAATTAGAAACGGCTCGAGTAGAATATCAATTGGCGCGTGCCGAGTATATTGGAAAAAACCTTGAAAATTTTCTTGAGGAAAGAATCGAGGCAGTCAATTCAAGATTGAAAGCGTTCAACGAGCAGCGAAAAGAAAGTAAGGTACATAAACTCGAAGGTGCTTTAAAGTGGTACAAAGCACTTCCTGCTAAATACAGATTAGCCACAAGCGCCGGATTGTTGCTTGGAGGGTTAGCGATGCCAATAGCCGCGCCCGCGCTCTATGGCATAAGAGGCGCCTCATCCTTTTTAATGACGTCAAAGGGAAGCTTTGACCTAATGGAATCACTAAGGAGACACGCACGAAATTCCCGGTATAAGGCTGACCTTAAGAATGAAACCTTTACAGATTACACACGAATAGAAGATCGTCTTGCAGAGATTGAGTCCCAAGCCTTATTAGACGGAAAAACCTTTGATGATTTAAAAAACAATACAATTTACCAAGATTTGTTTGACCGTTACCAATATAATCTGAGGTCTGCACACGAAGGACAAACATCGGCGGAGCAACAAAACCAAGGCAACCAAGTCCAAGATTTTTTTAAGCACTCGTTGGAAAATGTTGACGGTGCCCTCAAATACCAATTGAAAACAGAATCAAATATGCGGAATGCGTCTAAGGTTGCTTCAGTGATTTTTGGCGGATTGGTCTCTACCGGAGCACTGGCCAGTGTAATCAGAAAAATGGAGAATCTCGATCCGACCATTTCGCCTCACGCGGCCCTGAAATATGCCGAAGTGCCTGACCATCCTTTTAAACCGGGTGCTGGAGCCTTCGAGCTCAATGTCGGTCACGCACCAATGGATGTTGAATTGTCGAACGCGACTTCAATCGAGATTACAAACCGGGGAGTAGAAGGGACGCTAATTGATGCCTCAAAGACTAATCCAAAAATTTTAGAGTGGTTGCACCAACAATACCCGAACTCAAAAGGGGACACTGGCAGCTTAGTCCACCGTTTTGTCACGGAACATACGGATGGGCACAATATGGATAAGGTTTTGAGCGGTGAAATCAGAATCGGTACCGATGGAAGTATTATTTTAGATGCTGATAATATTAAATTTGCAAAGACCCTTGTCAGGGAAGCCGTTGATGCAAAACCGACGAACCTTTCAGAACTAAATCCGCGTTTTGGACTCGACGACACTGATAAACGGATAGAAAAAATTAGCCCCGGTTTTGAATCGCCGCATCCACCGCCAGATACCGATGTTGACTTGAATGCTGAAGCTGTAATCCGCAGTCCCGAAGCAAAAGTTCCAACACTTGAGGAGGCGCGGTTCGAAGCCGCGAAGTCGGTAAATAAAACTTCGGACGGTTTGCGGTTGGTTTTGGAAGGAAAATATAAAAAATTTATCAATCGAGAGTTGCATATTAGCGACAAGGCCCTGAATAAGATTAAGCACTTGAATTACAAAGAATTCCTGAACTCGATGAGCATTTCCAAGCGGTTCAGCAGTGACTTCAAAGGCCTGGCAGAATTTTTTGCAGACAAGAAAATTCCCCTCAACGCCAGTGTCCATACAAAGCTTATTGAACTGGCGCGGGAATGGAAATCTAAAAATTAATTAACAAAATAAAAATATGGAACAGGCAGCCAAACAAAATTTAATAGCAATTCTGGGGATTGAATCCCTGCCGGACGATCAAAAGGTTCGCATCTTGGAACAGGCTTCGGAATTGGCGCAAAAAAGGGTTTTGGGCCGCATGCTCGACAGTTTGAGCGAGGAAAAACAACTGGGCTTAATGTCCTTGCTTGATTCCGATGACCAAGTGGGCATTTCGACTTTCATCAATCACAACTGCCCGGAATTTGAGAAATGGTTGGTGGAAGAAATCACTTCCCTAAGGTCGGAATTATCGGGTCTTGTCCCAGCCGCTTAAAAGTAGTATACTAACCGATCATTAATTTATTTAGAATATGGCAATGGAAAAGGGTGAAAAATTTACTAACGAACACGACCTGAAACAACGTCAGGAAATTGAGGATGCAAAACTTCCGGAAGCGGATGGAGATTTTTACAGCACCAAAACTCAACAGCGCGGAATTGAACCAGTTGAGCTGCCAAAGTCAAAAGAGGCTGGGGATATCCACCACGAAATTCCCAACCATCCACTACCAGTCAAAGTTTCGGAAAAGGATGCCCCTAAAGTTTTAGAAGCGCTTATCCGAAGTAAGGATAAAAACCAAGACATTTCAGCTGTCGAAGATTTAATGAGAGAGCAGTTCTAAGAAATAAAACCCTCGTAAACAAAAACAAAGAATGTCTGCAATTGAAAACCCAATTTTATTATTTTTCTGGATTGCCCTAATCGTATTCATAGGAATTTTAGCCGCGTTAGGGTACTTTTTATTTGTTGATTTTTTACGGAAAAAAACTTGGGCCCCGCGTATTTTAGATTCAGTGTTCTTGGAAGTTTCCGTGCCAAAGGATGCACCACAATCAGAACAGCAGGCGCCAAAGGATGAAAAAGAGATGATTGGCGTTGCGGAACAATTTTTTACAACAATTATCCATCAGGCCGAAAAAGACCTCCATCATTTTCTGGGCATCAACGAATATTTAAGTTTTGAAATTATTTCTTCCGGCAAAAAAATCTCGTTCTTTATCAATGCACCAAAGAAACTCCAAACATTGATCGAACGGCAATTACACGCACAATATCCAAAAGCGCAAATTGATGTCGTTAAACCGCACAAACTGTTCCACAAGGGCGCACAAATTGCCGGCGCTGAATTGGTTTTGCAAAAGGACCATGCCTATCCTTTGCGTACTTACCGGAGCATGGAATCAGACCCGATTAGTTCATTGACCAACAGTTTGTCCAAGCTTGAGGCCAACGAGGGCGCGGGAATCCAATTACTGATTAGCCCGGCTAACCATCAATGGCAGAACCGTCCCCGAAAATTGGCGCTGGAAATCCAGCAGGGACGAAACCCAGTTGAGGTCACCCGAAGCAATTCGCAAAAAGTCCTTTCGGCCACTGCTGGCTTTGCCGGGACTTTAGTCTCCGAAATTTTCTCGCAAAAAAAGAAGAAACCGGACCAGCACCAGAAATACGATCCAACCGGAGTCCACAAACCAATCAATCTGACACCAATGCAGCAGGAGATTGTAAAACGTTTTGAAGAAAAAGCTTCGCGGCCAGGATTTAAATTTAATTTACGCATTGTCAGCGCCTCGCCGGACCAGCAAGCCGCAGAATCGAACCTAAAAAATATTATTTCGTCGTTCATGCAATTCAGTATGCCGCCGTTTAATGGTTTTTCCGTGAAAAGAAAAAAACCGGCCCGCATTGCCACAGATTATATTTTCAGAATTTTCCGCAACACATCGTCGATTTTAAATACAGAAGAACTGGCGAGCCTGTGGCATCTGCCAACCAAATTTACCGAAACACCGAACATTAAGTGGCTGCAGGCGAAAAAAGCCCCACCACCGGCTCATTTAGCGGAGGCTGGTTTGCTTTTGGGAAAAAACAAATACCGCAACGCTGAAGCTCAGATTTTCATGAAGCGCGATGACCGACGCCGCCATACCTATATAATCGGCCGCACAGGGACCGGTAAAACGGAATTGATGAAGAACATGGCGATCCAGGATATAAAAAATGGCGAAGGGTTGTGTATTGTCGATCCGCACGGGGATTTTGTGGAAGACGTTTTGCAGTACATTCCAAAGGAACGCTCCGAAGACGTAATTTTATTCGAACCATTTGATACAGACCGGCCGCTTGGTTTGAATATGCTCGAAGTCAAAGATCCGTCGCAAAAGGATTTTGCTATTCAGGAAATGATTTCGATTTTCTATAAATTGTTTCCACCCGAAATGATCGGCCCAATGTTTGAGCACAACATGCGCAATGTCATGCTGACTTTAATGGAAGATAAACAATCTCCCGGAACGATTGCTGACATTCCGCGAATGTTCACCGACACCGATTTCCAGAAATATAAATTGTCCAAGGTCCAGGATCCGATTGTCCGGGCGTTTTGGGAAAAGGAAATGGCCAAGACTTCGGACTTCCACAAATCGGAAATGCTTGGTTATTTAATTTCGAAAGTCGGGCGGTTTGTGGAAAACGAAACCATGCGCAACATTATCGGGCAAGCGCAGAGCTCGTTTGATTTCCGAAAAGTTATGGACGAAGGTAAAATTTTATTGATCAACCTTTCCAAGGGTAAGACTGGTGAGGTTAATGCGCGATTACTGGGGTTGATTATTGTTTCCAAACTGCAAATGGCCGCATTGTCCCGGGCCGACATTCCGGAAGAACAGCGTAAAGATTTTTACTTGTACGTCGACGAGTTCCAAAATTTTGTCACGGATAGTTTTGCCACGATTTTGTCGGAAGCGCGAAAGTACCGCTTGAATTTAATTATGGCCCACCAATTTATTTCGCAATTGAGCGTGGAGAAAGAAGGCAGTTCTGTTATGGACAGCCGCATGCGCGAAGCGGTGTTTGGTAATGCCGGGACCATGATTTCGTTTAGGATCGGTGTTGAGGACGCGGAAATTATGAGCAAGGAATTTGCGCCGGTCTTCAACGAATTCGACATGGTCAACGTTGACCGTTTCAATGCCTACGTAAAGTTGATGATCGATGGCACCGCGTCGCAGCCATTTAACATGGAAACTTATCCAAAGCCGCCGGGCGGCAGCATTGATAACGCCCAGTTTATCCGAAACCTGTCGCGCTTAAAGTACGGCCGGGCGTATGAAGAAGTCCACAATGACATTTTGCAC
>JANWIA010000007.1 GCA_025450105.1 Candidatus Doudnabacteria bacterium
AATTCGAATAACAGAAATTCAAAATAAGTTAAATATTTGATATTTGAAAATTCGAGATTGTTTCGAATTTCGATATTCAAATTTCGGATTTTCTACTTGGTTAACACTTTCAAAGCCATCTTAATTTTTTCTTGTAATTCTTTTACGCTGGTAGGAATATTCTTCAAAGCCTCACGCGCTTCTTGTTGCGAATAGCCCAGTGCGAGCAGCGCATCAACCGCATCGGAATGTTCCTTGGCCACAGGTGTAGCATCGACTTGAGTTTTCAACTTTTCCTTTAGTTCAACAATGACGCGCTCGGCGGTTTTACGACCAATACCGGAAACTTTAGTGAACACAGACGGATCTTCCGAAACAATCGCGGACTTGATCATATTGATTTCCGCCAAGGACATAATTCCAACTGCCGATTTTGGCCCGACCCCAGAAACAGTAAGTAGTAATTCGAAAAATTCCAGTTCTGGTAACGTTTGAAATCCGTACAGGGTCAGCTGGTCTTCACGGACATAAGTTAAGGTCACAAGAGTCAGCGGCTGTCCAATCTTTAATTGAACAAGTAACGGTGGCGTGACAAAAACCTTATACCCAACACCCGCGGTTTCGAGGATAATGTAATTCGACGATTTAAATTGTACGGTTCCCTTGAGTGATCCAATCATAAAGGCATTATATCGAAGCGTAATAAAAAGAAGAAGCCCCGCTCAATCCGAAGAAAGAGCGAGGCCGTGTATTAACGAACCCAGGTCACCGAGAGTCCGACCATGGTTTTTCCAACGTCACGGTTATGAAACACCTTCAGTTGATCGCCGGCGTTGTAGACTTTGGCAAACGTCAGGTAGATTGCCCGTTCCCCATCCAGAAACGGTACTTTTACCTGGCCCAGAAAAATGTCGACTCCCATCGTGGACATCAGTCTAACCTGACCGTTTGGCAGAATCATCAGAATTAGTCCTGGCGCTCCCCAAATATCGAACCGGTTCACATGGGCAAGCGTCAGATGCGTTCCGACCACGCCGTAGAATCGCAGTTTCGAATTGGAACTGTTGGTCCACATCCCGTCGAGATGGACGTTTTTCAGTAGAAAGGTTCGGACCCCCCATCCTTCACCGTTCTTGGCCTTACTCGCGGTGATCCGGGTGTAGACAATCTGTGCCACCGGCCCTTCGATATTACTGACCCAATCGTAGCGAAGATAATCTTTGTAGACTTCGCACATTTCTTCGATCGGGCCTTTCGAGGCAACCATCAGATTGCAGCGGGCAACGAGCCAGGCCGGGGGTTCGGGCCGCTGGTAAACGCGGTAGTAGATCCCTCTGAACATGACATAGTTACCGGTGACCTTCCGTCGCGCCTTCCAGGCCTCTTCGTTCTGGACCCAGAATTGATACTGGACCCAACAGGCCTCGGTGACATGTTCCAGGCAATCGGTATCGACCCAGGATTTTGCTTCGGCCTGGATTTCTTGGCTCTGTTCTTGCGCTTCCGCCATGGAAGGAAGACAGGCCAGTGCCACGACTACGAACACTGCGAACTTGAGTCTTTGCATGACCCCTCCTTAAACTCTTTCACAATCAAAGCAGAAGCCGAAACTGTGATTTAGCATTCTACTCCGATTTGCCTAGCCAGTCAATGCTAATAAAAGAGGCCGGTTGCGCAGTGCGCAACCGGCCCAACGAATTACCTTTTCCAAGTGAACGACAGCCCGATCATGTCTGTGCCCGCGTTCAGGTCCTTGAATAACCTAACTGCCTCCTGCTTGTTGAAGACCTTACCCAGGGTCAGGTACAGCGGCCGTTTGCCGAAGAATGGAATGGCCGGCTCGAACAAATAAATGTCGATGCCGAACGTTCCCATGACCTTGAGCGGACCTATCGGTTGTTTGACGAACAGGAAACCGATCGGCCCCCAGAAGTAAACCCGACCCGCATGGGCCAATGTTACATGAGCGCCGAGGAATCCGTACGATCGCGGCGCGTTGGAACTATTGGTCCAGATCCCGTCGAAGTGGAAGTTCTTGAGCAGAAACTCTTTCAAGGAACTGCCTTCGCCACCAGACGTCGACTGGATCAGCACACGCGTGTAAGTCACCTTACCTTCTGGACCGACGTAGTGCTCTACCCAATCGTAATCGAGGTAGCCGACGTACGCGGCGCACATTGTGCCTTCGGTCACCGTTCTTGAGTCGATGAATTCCTGGCAGTGCGCCCGCATCCACCACGGCGGTGTTGGCCGAGGCATGATTTTGATCGCATAGTCGTACATTTGATTGTACGTCTGGTTGCCCCATTGCTCCATGTGCCGGCGCCACTTCATCTCGAGCTCTACCCAGTGTTCGTATTCGCGCTGGCATTCGGGTGTGATGGCGACTCCTTCGCCGCACATGCCGGGTTTGAAATTCTTTTCCTTGCCCTGCGCCTCCGCGAGGGAAGGAAGACAGGCCAGTGCCACGACTACGACAACAACAAACTTGAGTCTTTGCATGACCTCTCCTCGGCGCAGTTAGCGCCCGACCTTCTCATTGTGGAGATAGGCCTGAGTGTGTCCGACTGTCATGAGAACTGGGAACAGCCACCAGATCGGACGAAGTTTTTTCTTACTCGTCGTCCGCATTTTTGCAGCCAGGAACATCAGGCCAGCCTCAAACGTCGCCAAGCCAAGATAAGTCACGGCCTTACCGTTGTTGTACAAGGGTCTGGCGTACGGATTGCTCTCGACGCAGTTGCAACGCTCAAATGTTGCGAATGTGCTCCTTGCATCGAGAACCATGGCAGTGTTGAGTGCAATCCCCAGTGCCCAGAACTTCTTGTCCAAGGCTTTGGGTTTTGCGATCTCGATTGCGGTTTCCGTCAAGGATGCTGGCGCTGACACCTGAGGTGCCGGCGCTTGGGCAACCAAGGCGGGAATTTGAGCTCGCAGGTTCACAATTTCTTGGCCACAAACCGTGGCGGGGAAGAACAGCGACAGAGCCAAACCCCTCCAAAATCGCCTAAAAAACATTCCAGCCTCCTTGAAACGTAAGCATATCTTATGCCTCTATACAGCAATAAGTCAACTCTGCTAAAATATAATTTGATATGAAATTTAACCTCCAGTCACCATTTAAACCGTCCGGCGACCAGCCGCAAGCCATTGAAAAGTTAATCAAAGGCTTGGAAAAAAAGTATCGCTACCAAACTCTCTTGGGAGTTACGGGCAGCGGTAAGACTTTTAGCATGGCCAATGTCATTCAAAAAATTCAGAAGCCGACTTTGATTATTTCCCACAACAAAACTCTGGCCGCGCAGCTGGCCACGGAATTCCAAGAATTTTTTCCGGACAATGCCGTGCACTATTTTGTTTCTTATTACGATTACTACCAACCGGAAGCCTACATTCCCCGTTCCGATACGTACATTGAGAAGGAAACTCAAATCAACGAAGAAATTGATAAGTTGCGCAATGCGGCAACACAAAGTTTATTGACCAGATCCGATGTTATTATCGTCGCCTCGGTTTCCTGCATTTATGGTTTGGGTTCCCCCGGCGATTATTTGGAACTGTCCATCAAATTAAAGGTTGGTGAGAGCATGAAGCGCGACAAATTATTGCGCCGAATAACTGATTTGCAATTTATTCGCAACGACATGGACTTGCAACGCGGGATGTTTCGGGTCCGCGGCGATACAGTGGAAATTATCCCGGCGTCCGTGGATAAAGTTTTCCGAATTAGTTTTGACGGTGATGAAATTGAAAAAATCAGCGAGCATGACCCACTAACCGGGCAGGATTTGAGCGACCGCAAGGAGCTGATCATTTTCCCGGCCAAACATTTTGTGACGCCGCGTGAAAAACTATTGGCCGCAGTGGAAAGCATCCGCCAGGAACTGGCTGACCAAATTAAACTCTTCAAAAAACAAGGTAAGTTGTTGGAAGCACAGCGTATTGAACAGCGTACCAACTTTGATATTGAAATGTTGCTGGAAACGGGATTTGTTCCCGGCATTGAAAACTATTCTCGGCAATTGGATTTCCGCAATCCGGGCGAACCACCATCAACTCTCCTTGATTATTTTCCGGATGATTTTATGTTGTTCATTGATGAATCACATATTACACTGCCGCAAATCGGCGGCATGTACGCTGGTGACCGGTCGCGCAAGGAAACCTTGGTTAATTTCGGTTTCCGACTGCCGTCAGCCATGGATAACCGCCCTTTAAAATTTGAAGAATTCGAAAAAAAGATCGGCCAAACGATTTTTGTTTCCGCCACACCAAAGAAGGATCGCGAGTTGATAATTTCTAAGCAAGTGGCGGAACAGTTGATCCGCCCAACCGGATTGCTAGATCCGGAAGTTGAGATCCGCCCAACCAAAAACCAAGTTGATGATTTGATGGAAGAGATCCGAAAGCGGGTCAAGGCAAAGCAGCGCGTGCTGGTCACGACCCTGACCAAAAATATGGCCGAAGAATTATCAAACTATCTGACTGAATACCGAATCAAAGTCCACTATTTGCATTCCGACGTAGATACTTTGGAACGTTTGGAAATTTTACGCGATCTTCGCCTGGGAATTTATGACGTGGTGGTTGGCATTAACCTTTTGCGCGAAGGGTTGGATCTACCAGAAGTTTCATTGGTCGCAATCTTGGACGCGGACAAAGAAGGTTTTTTGCGATCCGAAACTTCTTTGGTCCAGACCATGGGCCGCGCCGCACGCCACATCGATGGCCATGTCATTATGTACGCCGACAAAATGACCGATTCCATGAAAGCTGCTATTTCCGAAGTCGAACGCCGCCGAAAAATCCAGGCCGCTTACAACAAAGAGCACGGCATTACCCCGGCGGGCATCATCAAGAAAATTCAGGAGTCGAGGTTGTCCGGAAAAAAACTGGAAGTTGAAAAGATTGACCCAAATATCCGCAACATCGACACCATGAACAAACAGGACATTGCTTATTTGATTGAGGAATTGCGCGATCAGATGGATTTAGCTGCGCGTAATCTTGATTTTGAAAAAGCCGCGTCACTGCGCGACCAAATTGCCACGATCCGCGAATCCAAGCGCCGCACCCGCCACAAATTCACCAAAGGACGCAGTAAATACTAACCCTTGATAAACCACACGAATTTTGCTATCATCTTATAGCTAATCAGTATTGCGTGCCTGTCCGCCGAAGCTTGTGTCGCAAGCGAAGCGAAGGCGGATCGCTACAAATCAGCACTAATAAACTCAACTAACAATTTTCAATGCCAAATACTAAATCAGCTATCAAGGCTGCCCGACAAAATCTTAAGCGCCGAACCATCAACTTGATTATCCTCGACAAGATCAAGGCTGCGACCAAGCAAATCCGCAAAGCAGTCACAGCCGCCAAAGCCGATGACGCCAAAAAAGCTTTAACCGAAGCTTTCTCCGCCCTCGACAAGGCTGTTAAGAAAAACGTTATTCATAAAAATAACGCTGCCCGACACAAATCCCGCTTAAGCAAACTTGTCGCTAAGATCAAATAAAAATCCGCCCTTCGTGGGCGGTTTTTTTAAGGCTAATTTATCAAGTACAGCCAAATTAGAAAAGGTATTATTAAAAAAATTATTACTAGGGCAGCTAAAAACTTTGGAGAAAGAGGTTTGTCCAAAACTGAATCCGCCTCAGCAACTTCAGATGGATAGAAAATTTTTAGGACCCCTAGTACAAATAATAATACCAATGAACTAACGAATACCGGCCAGCTGTACTTGGATGGTAAGTCAGTCTCCGACTCAATAAGTTGTGAGGAAAATGAAACTAAAAATGACAAGATTGTTATTACAAAAATAATTAGATAAATTTTCTTATTCATTTCTTTTCCATCTCCATCCAATTTTCACCGATTTTTGCGTCGACAACAATTGGGACCTTTAATCCGTAGGCATCTTCCATCATTTTTTTAATTTTTGGCACATAATCTTTTTCTTTGCCTTTTCGGATTTCAAAAACCAGTTCGTCGTGCACGGTTAAGACCATGCGGCAGTCGTCATCCAAAATATTTTTATCAATTTCAATCATAGCCATTTTTAGAATGTCTGCGGCCAAAGACTGGATTGGCATATTAAAGGCCGCGCGTTCGGCAGCGGAGCGGACAGAAAAGTTTGACGCGTGGATATCCGGAAACTGGCGCAAGCGGCCCAGCGCATTCGTGGCAAAACCATCCTTGCGGACCTGCTCGATTGTGCCATCAATATATTTTTTTAATTTACTAAAAACTTGGTAGTAACGTTTGATGAATTCCCCGGCTTCGGCCCGGCCCATTTCGGATCGTTCCGATAATCCAAAGGCTGAAACACCATACAAGACGCTAAAGTTAATGGTTTTGGCATCGCGGCGTTGCTCAAAGGTCACAGCCGATTCCATAACATTGAAGATGCGGGCAGCAGTTGCGGCATGAAAATCTTTGCCGGATTTAAAAATCTTAGTCATTTCTGCGTCACCAGAAAGTGATGCTGCAATACGCAATTCAATTTGCGAGTAATCTAATGAAGCAAGAATAAAATCCTTGTCGGCTTTAAAAGCCTTACGAACCTGTCTGCCCAATTCGGTTCTAACTGGGATGTTTTGCAAATTGGGGTCGGACGAAGACAACCGGCCGGTCGCAGCAACGGTTTGGCTATAACTGGTATGGACGCGCTTATCGATTGGTGAAACTAGTTCCGGTAAGGCCTCTAAGTATGTGGACTGTAGTTTGGTCAGTTCGCGGTAATCAAAAATCAAATCGACAATCGGATGCAAGCCGCGCAATTTTTCTAATTCATTGGCCGCCGTAGACAACGCGCCGGTTTTGCCGCGCTTTTTTAATTCCACAGTTGGGATATTCAATTTATCAAACAAAATTTCGCGCAATTGGATTGGCGAAGAGATATTGAATTCCTGCCCGGCCAGTTTATGGATCTGTTTTTCTAATTTTGTAATTTCGGTTGCGGCTTCCGTGCTTAGTTTCTTTAACCAGACAGTATCGAGCAAGACTCCTTCCTGTTCAATGTCCATCAAAACATTAATCAGCGGCATTTCAATGCGCTCAAAAATATTCCACAAACCTTTATTCTTCAATTCTTTTTGAAGTTTATCTTTAAGCTTCCAAGTAACATCAACGTCTTCGCAAGAATAAGTTAATTGTTCCTGCAAATTCAATTGTTCAAAAGGAATTTTGTCCTTAGGCTTGCCGGAATAGGCTTCAATTACTTTTTTACGCAAACCGAATTCGGTAAAACCTAAAGTTTCCTGGTCATAATTGCGCTGACCAGGATTGACAAGGTATGAGGCAATTTTTGTATCAAACTCCGCGCCGCCCAATATAATCCCGTATTTTTTCAACAGTAAAATATCGGTTTTTAAATCATGGCCGACCTTTTTAATCTTAGTGTCTTCCAAAAGATTGCGAATTTTTTTAAGGTAACTGACTTCCTTGTTCATAGAAACCGGCAAGTAATAAGCCTTGTTCGACTCAAACGCTACAGACAACCCGACCAATGTTGCATCAACCAACGGTCCAAGAGTTTTCTGCGTATCGATTGCGAACTCTTTTTGCTTTTCCAGATTCTGGATCAAAGCTTCGAGTTTCTTTTCCGTATCAATCAATATAAAATCGCGTTCAATTATTTTTCCTTCCACAACCTTTTGCGCTTGGGCAGAAATTTTCGGCAACTTTTGGATTAACGACTTGATGGCATAGTGCTGAAATAGTTCAATGACTTTCCCTTGGTCATAATCGCCAAGAATAGTTTTTTCAAAATCAAAATCCAAACCATCTTTGGTATCAATAAAAGCCAGTCGACGGGAAAGTTCGGCATACTCCTTACCCTCTTCCAGTTTTTTAAGCACTGCTCCTTTAATCTTTGGGTTCTTTTTTTCAACTTCCTTATAAAGTTTTTCGATTGTGCCGAATTGTTGGATTAAATCCAGCCCAGTTTTTTCACCAATGCCACGCACGCCGGGAATATTATCGGACGGATCGCCACGCAAACCTTTGTAGTCCACCCACTGTGATGGCGTGATCCCATATTCTGCCTGGAATTTTTTTTCGTCATACAAATCTGTTTCGGAAAATCCACCGAAGCCTTTAAACCTATAAACAACTGTGTTCTTATTAATGAGTTGATATAAATCCTTGTCACCGGTAGCAATAATATTCAAAACACTTATCGGAGCAAGACGTGACATAATACCCAAAAGGTCGTCGGCTTCGTACCCTTCCTTAGTAAAGACGGGGATGTCCATTGCTTTTAGGATCTCAATGATCTTTGGCACCTGCTGGTTGATCTCTGGCGGAGTCGGTTTACGGTGCGCTTTATAATCACCGGCCATTTTGTGGCGGAAGGTTGGGCCGGATAAATCGAAAGTCACTAGAGCGTGGGTCGGCTTAATGTCTTCAATCGATTTCAAGAGCATGGAAAAGAAACCAAAAATCGCGCCGGTTGGAAATCCTTCCGAATTAGTCAGGTTTGGCAACGCGTGGAAAGCCCGGAACGTCAGCGCGTGCCCATCGATCATTAAAAGTTTTTGTTTGAATTCGCTCATTGCCAATCAATCATAACAAAAAACGGGTTAATCCCCAACCCATCCTGAATTTATTTCAGGATCTCAAAAAAATCCCGATAACCAAGTTCGGGATGATTTTTTTTGAGTTATTGGACTTCGGTTGGCGTCACCTTACAATTTCTGGTAATCCAATCGATATCGTAATTATCGATTTCTTTTCTCTCGCCACTGAATATGAAATAGGTTTTCGGTAATTGGACATTGCCGCCGACGGTTGGCATTTTATCGTAAATCCATTCGTCCGGACATTGTTTGATTTTTGTCATTGGTGGTAAACAACAAAAATTTTGCTGTTTTAATTCTTCAATTTCTGTTCCAATATAAATTCCGACACAAAAAATTACCAGGCCAAGAACTACTGCAGCCAGTTTTGAATACCAAGTAACTTTGTTCCATTGAATGTTCATAAATTTAAATCCTAAATTCGAATATCGAAATCCTAAACAATATCGAATATCCAATTTCTAATATCTAAACCCGGGTTTTTGGAATTTATAAATTTAATATTTTTTCGAATTTCAAATTTAATGCTTCGTGCTTAATTTGTTTATGCTTCTGTGACTCGGAATACTTCAGCCACGTCAGTAATCCCGTTCATAGCCTTAAGTAATCCGTCTTGGGCCATAGTTACCATACCTTCATTAATTGCCTGTTTTCGAATTTCCGAATTTGTTGCCTGCTGTTGGATTAATTTTTCAATCGCATCGGTAACGGTAAAGATTTCGTAAATCCCAATTCGCCCTTTGTAGCCCAAACCATTACAGGCGTCACAACCTTTGCTGTGATAGTATTTAGCGTCCCTGGGAATATTAAGTTTCGCCGCTTTCGAAATGGAATTTAAAATCAAATCGACTCGTTTGCGGGCTGCGTCATCTAATTTTTCTTCCGCTTTGCAGTTCGGGCAAAGTTTACGGACCAAGCGCTGGGCAATGATTGCATTGATGGCCGGCGCCAAAATAAATGGCTTAACCCCAAGGTCGAGCAAACGAGGAATGGCCGAGGCCGCATCATTAGTATGACGTGTCGAAAGGACAATATGGCCGGTTAACGAAGCCTGAGCTGCGGTTTCTGCAGTTTCCAAATCGCGCATTTCACCAACCATGACTACGTCAGGATCCTGGCGAAGGATGGCCCGCAAACCGGTGGCAAAGGTCATGCCTGCGCCGGTATCAATTGGGGTTTGGGTAATGCCTTCAATCCGGTACTCAATCGGATCCTCTAAGGTAATGATCTTTACGCCCTCACCGTTAAGTTTCCTTAGGATCGCATAAAGCGTAGTGGTTTTGCCGCTACCTGTTGGGCCAGTGGTCAGAACCATGCCGTTTGGTTTCTGCAATTCGGCTTCCAGGCGTTCGTAGGCCACACCCGCAATCCCCAACTCTTCAAACTTAAGGGCGCGGTAGTCCTGACGCAGGATACGCATAACAATTGATTCGCCAAATGCCGAAGGCAAAATTGAGACGCGAACGTCAATCGGCACGTCGTTAAATTTCATGTGGAAACTTCCATCCTGCGGAGTGGTGGTAATGTTTAATTTTAGTTTCGATTGAATTTTGATGCGTGAAACTAAAGCGTGGTGCGTGGTCATTGGCAACTCGGCCGCGTCCTGCAGCACACCGTCGATTCTGAATCGTAATTTTACATTTTGGGTTTCCGGTTCCACGTGGACATCGGAAGCATCAACCGACATGGCCGCGCCCATAATCAAATCTATAATCTGGGTCGCGGAAACAGTAGAAATTTTTTGTCCTAATTTTTTTAACAGACTAATGTCTTGCGATGAATCGGCTTCGTGCAAATTAATATCTTCGTCGTGATGTTCGATTTCAATGACCTTACTGTAGCTTTCAAACAAATGCTTAAAACTGGTGACGGAAATAACGTAGAGCTCAACTTTATAATTTTTCTTGATCAAAAATTGGACCAGTTCATCAACGGCTTTCGATGGAGCGAGAATCCCCAACTTGACCCGCCCGCCTTCCCGGTAAAACGGGATCGCTTGCGTCGATTCCGCCCGGACCTTCGGTACGGCACTCAAGACTGACAGGTCGATCGGAAAACCGAGCAAGTTCATATACGGCAACTTGTAAGTTTGGGCGTGGCGCTTGGTTTCTTCTTCCTCGAATTTTCGGTCGAGTTGGGAATAAACCTGCTTCAATCTAATGTCTCGGTTTAGTGAATCGCTCATATTTTTGTTTCTTTATAACACCCGAATGCCCTTTTAGTATATCATAAAATGCTACAAAAAAACCGCATTATGCGGCTAATTTGTTGGCTTCATTCTTTAACAGGTCGAGGATTTGGGCCTGGGCCTCACCAATCGGTTTGTCTAGAGTGAACCTGACCATGTGCGGGCCAATAATTTTTGGTTGAAACCCCCCGAAGATCATGGATGGGTTTAGGGTCAGGGGCAATTGGCAGTAGACCCGCGTTTCGGTCGTGGATTGCTCTACTAGTAAGAGAAGAATTTTTACTCCTCTTAACTGCTGCGCCATTTCCGGCAGGATTTTTTCAATTTCAGATTCAGCAGCCTCTGACTTTTCCAAATCACTTTGGTTGATTGACGTGTGTGCGATTCCTAATACATTATCCTGGGTCAGTCTGGCCAAAGCGCGGCCCCAAAGTTTAAGGAAGCTTAAACTCTTGCTCTTAAATAATTGAGTGATGATCTCCTGTTGGTTGGCACCGCTGTTCACAAGCTCGGAAGCTTTAATAAAAATCTGAGGAGTGGTTCGGGTATGCTGGAAACTGTTCGTTTCCGAAATAATTCCGGTCAACAACGCCGTGGCAATTGTCCCGTCAATCATATTGGCTTCGTAGCGGTTGATTAAATCCATAATGACTTCCGATGTGGAGTTGCAAGTGATCTGAATCAAATTAAACTGGCCGAATAATTCATTTTGGGAACGGTAATCGATATTGACGATCGGTACATGAAAAAACAATTCCGCATTGTTGGAATAAAAATCCCCGAGCTGATCGAAGTTCAAGACGCCGATTGTGACAATCAAATCGAACGGGAAATTGGCAGTGTTAAATGTAATGTCCGAACTTTGAATTTCTCCGGCCTTTGGTTTTAAGGAAATCAACAACCGGTCCTGTTCCTTCTTGTAGCTTAGTTCATCAACCGCCGTTTTTTTCATGGAAACTTCAATGATAAAGTTTTTTGTCACGGTCAGTTCCGAATTGATCTGGTCAAAGCCTTCCAAAAATGAATATTTTTGGTCAATGTTGCCGGGCGAAAGCAAAACCACTTCTTTGTCAATCTTGCGCAGGAATCCGCGTAATGCCAAACCGGAAGCAACCATATCCCCGGACGGATTTGGCGGCAAAAGAATAAGACAATTACTTGCCTTTCCAATGTTTTCGACTATTGAGTTGGTTAGATCGGTTGCCATTTTCAAATAAAGTTAAAAAATTGTTCGAAACCCTTTTTGGGTGTCATATTAATATACTGAAAAGCCTTAAAATCGTCAACGTCCATATTAACGGTCAAAAAATTTGTTGATTTCCTTGGAAAAATGGTAATATGCAGGCATGACAAGGCTCAAAAACCTGACTGAAAAACAAGTTAAAGATTTGGCGTTTGATTTGGCGGATGAACTAAAAAAACAGGATGTCGTCATTGGCCTTGCCGGGAATTTGGGTGCCGGAAAAACAACTTTTGCCAAAAGCTTTGCCCAAGCACTGGGGATTAAGCGGGTCAAAAGCCCAACCTTTATCGTGGTAGCAGAATACGCCATAAAAAACCTGCAATTTTACCACATTGATTTTTACCGTCTTAACCATTTAGATCAATTGCAGGCCTTGGGTTTGTCTGATACTTTAGCTAGTAAAAATCGTATCGTGTTAATAGAATGGGTAGACAAATTTCCCAAAATCCAAAAGCAATGCGATTTGGTAATTAAGTTCAAAATTCGACCAAACAATAAAAGGGACTTGGAAATAATAAATGCAAAATAATTTTCTCCAAATAAAAAATCTTAAGTGGCCGATGATTGTCATTGGACTTTTTGCCTTGCCGTTGTTTGGACAAGCCGCAGAGCTAAAATTCAAGGATAAGGTTTGGACCGTGGAAGTCCAAACCGCTGAGTCAGTGAATGCGGTTCACATTCGAAATGATTTTAGTCCGTCCGCCGTGGCGCTTTCAACTTTGAGCGGTAAGCCCATGACCGACAAACAAATATTATTGGCTCCGCAAACCGCGGCCGGCATTCAATTGGCTGCCACAGAAATTAATCAACTGCCAAAATCTGCAAAAATGGTGGTTGAGAACGATTGGGTAACGGAATTTGAACCGGGCCAGGACGGCCAGGCTTTGGATGTTTGGAAAACTAAAAAGCTGTTGCTTGATGAAACTCAAACTTTAGACTTGCCGATTTATATTTCTTACCCGGCCGTGACCTTACCACAAGTAAATAATTTAGGAATTACAGAATTGGTCGCCCGCGGCGAGTCGGATTTTTCCGGCTCAACTAAAAGTCGCATCCATAACGTTGATGTTGGTGCCAGCCGCTTCCGCGGATTGATCATAAAACAAGGTGAAGAATTTTCCTTCAATAAATATTTGGGCGAGGTTGATGGCGAGCACGGATTTTTACCGGAACTTGTGATTAAGCGCACTGGCGTGGTCCCGGAATTCGGCGGGGGCTTGTGCCAGGTCTCTTCCACGGCATTCCGTGCGGCCATGAACGCCGGATTAGATATCACGGCCCGCCGCAACCATTCCTTCGCCGTTCATTACTACGCACCCCAGGGTTCTGACGCCACGATTTACCCAGGCGTGCAGGACATGAAGTTTGTTAATGACACGCCAGGCAACCTTTTGGTTTGGACGACAATTGATGTGCCGAATCGAAAACTGTACTTTGATTACTATGGGACTAAAGATGCCCGGGTTGTGGAATTAGACGGGCCTTACCAGTTTGACCGTAAGACAAACGGGGCCATGAAGGCTGTTTGGACCAAACGTGTTACTATGAACGGACAGACAGTGGAACAGGTTTTTAACAGCACTTATCAACCGCCAGAATTATTCCAAACCGTGACCCAAGCTTCGACCCCAAACCCACAGGCGGAAGAGACACCAGCCAATGAAACAGACGAAGAAAAAGAGATTGAACAAGAGAAAAAGAAAATTGAGAATCCCGACGAAGACTCAGATGAACTTAAACAAGTCGACGGATTCCCGACACTTAACTAGTAATCTGTATGATCACTTCAGAAACAGAATTAAATGAAATAGATTTGGGCAGCCCAACTGCTTCTTCTGAAGAAAGTTTTTTCGAAGCGACCTTGCGGCCGCAAACCCTGACCGATTATGTTGGCCAGCAAAAAATCAAAGACAATTTACAAATCTTGATTGACGCAGCCAAAGGGCGCAAAGATACTCTGGAACATATTTTGCTTTATGGTCCGCCCGGTTTGGGTAAAACCACACTCGCTCATATTATCTCGAAAGAGGTTGGGGTCAATATCAAAATCACTTCCGGTCCGGCCATTGAGAAGGCCGGCGACTTGGCCTCGCTCCTGACCAACCTCGCGGAAAACGATATTTTGTTCATCGACGAAATTCACCGCCTAAATAAAACTATTGAAGAAATTTTATATCCGGCGATGGAAGACTATGCCCTCGATATTATTTTGGGCAAAGGTGCTGGTGCCAAAGCATTGCGATTAGATTTGCCAAAGTTTACTTTAATTGGGGCCACGACTCGTGTCGGATTGCTTTCCTCTCCGCTGCGCGACCGATTTGGCATGACCTATCGCCTGGATTATTACGAGGACGAGGAAATCGAAAGAATTTTAGAACGCGCTTCGCAAATTTTGAATATTGGAATTGATGGCGCCGGCAAAAAAGAAATTGCCGCCCGCGCCCGCAAGACTCCGCGCATCGCCAATCGCCTACTCAAACGCGTCCGCGATTATGCCCAAGTAAAAGCAAGTGGTAAAATAAGTAAGGATGTAGCCAAAACGGCGCTGGCACTTTTGGAAGTTGATGATTTGGGACTCGATGCCAATGACCGCCGCATCTTGCTGGCCTTAATTGAAAAATTTAACGGCGGGCCGGTTGGGATCAGTTCCATTGCCGCGGCGACATCAGAGGATGCCGGGACAATTGAAGACATTTACGAACCATTTTTGCTGCGCTTGGGATTGATTGCCCGTACGCCAAAGGGGCGCGTGGCTACACCGGCGGCCTACGATCATCTTAAAAAAGCGCCATTGAACCAGAAACAAAAAGAACAAACCTTACTCTAAATGCTTAGCGTTGATTCAAACTTAATAACCCAGGCTATTACAATCCTCTTTTATGTCGCGTTGGCGGCTTTTATTTTAATTTCCACAATGGCCCTTTATAGCCTTATTCGTTTCAGCCGGGCTCGAATGATGGTCACCACTATTACTACCACCTATTTAGTACTGTCAGTGGCCTTAATCATTATTGCCTTTATCCAGCTTAACCAAATCAAATTCTAATGCCCGAAACAATTCCAAGCACAATTCAACCAGTCTCGACCGCTCCGGAAACAAAACCCAAGAAGCTGTTGTTGCTTTTTCCTGGTCAGCAGGAAGATGAAAGAATCTGCCTGGTCATTCGCCAGCACTGGTTCATTTTTTTAAGTAAAATTCTTACCTGGGTTGTGTTTTTTGCCCTGTTGTTTGTCGTCCATTTTGGTTTGAAATATTTTGTTCCGGATATTTTTGAAGAACCATATATTAATGTTCTCAATGTTGTTGAAACTTTCTACTTAATGTTTTTATTGGCCTCGCTTTTGATTATTTGGATCCTCTATTATTTAAATGTCCAGATTGTCACTAATGAGCGTGTGGTTGATATCACCCAAAAAAGGTTGATGCATCACACAATTTCAGAATTACACTTAAATCGGATTCAGGACGTGACCGCCGACGTGCGCGGATTTATCCAAACCTTCCTGGATTTTGGTAATGTTTATTTACAAACGGCCGGTGAAACCGAACGATTTGTTTTTGAAAACGTTGCTAATCCTACAAAAGTTTCAAAACTGATTCTGGATTTATACGATCAACTGCCGCCGGAAGAAAAAGGAAACGGATAACTACAGGCCAGCGCGGCCTGTTTTGTTTTAGCTAACTTGGCAGGAATTTTTGTTCTGGTATACTCAACCAAAAGGAGGTTGTATGAAGCCTGAGTATTTTAAAAAAGGCTCAGTTCGCCTTGCAACCGCCTTTGATTTCCAATTATTCTCTAAAGGCGGACAGATCCAAAGACTTCTTGGCGAAGCCTGCGTTAGCTGCTCCGAAATCTCGTGCCTGACCGTGGGCTCGGACCAACTCATCCTGAAACTCTTGTGGGTGGCAGAAAGGGATTTTTACACCTACGCTCCAGAAGCAAGTTGTTGGAGCCTTGTGGTTTACGAACCAAGGTGTTACCACTCACTCGATCTTCCGATGCTTGTCGTCGAGAATATCGACAGTGGGCTGATCCTAAGACAGAAAGAGGTATCGGGGCGGTTAAGGTTTGTGACTCGGCAGTCACGGCACTACGTCCCACAAACCAATCTTGTTACACTAGACATTTCAAAGAGCACCCACTAAGGAGGATTTGGCGATGCAAGACGTTTCGATCCTGAACCTAAGACGGTTCGGAGAGCTAAATGGCAATGGCGAGTACGACCAAGCTGTCCTGTTCGACAGATCGTGCGGCCGGAAGCGCCTGTTTAGCCTGAACGCGTCGTGCGAAATCAAGGGAGATGAAATTTCGCTGGTCTTCAGAAGACAGTGGAGGAATGTCATCGAACCTCACGAAAACCGAGGCGCGGAGCGCTGGACCTCTGTAATGAGTTCTGGTACAGCCGCGTTGCGGTTCTCCATCTCCGAATTCAAGATGACGACACTGGAAGGTTCGTCATTGCGTCTGGACCAACTGGACGGTTTCAAGCTCCAGTTCCTGTTCGTGAAGTCTGGAGCACAGGGCTATATCCACGAAAGCCTCCTCGACTGCAAGATTTGCCTGGGCAGCCGGTGGCTTCGGAACCGGGACGGTGGCGTTTGTCTTCCCTGTCCCATCCATCCCCCGCTGATTTCTGAACAACGCCGCGTCGGTTAACTCACATAACGAAAACATGAGTCGGTTGAGACACAGCATCTCAACCGACTTTTCTTTTTACCCATTGTGCAGAATTGACCGATCGGTCAATTTGTAATAATTAACAACCTTAATCTTTATATGAATTGTCCGGCCTCAACCCTTATTAATTGATTGTGGCTGTTTTGTTCTATTTGCAGTAGGGGCTCGGTCGAAGTTATAAAAACTTGGTGGCCAGTAAAATTTTTAAGGAGTTGGAAGCGGCGGTGCTGATCGAGTTCCGAAAAAACATCGTCGAGTAAAATTATTGGCCGGTCGTCCCCGGTTGCAATGTACTGGGCCTGTAAAATTTTTATGGCCAAAATCTGTTCGCGTAATTCGCCGCGGGAACTGTTATAAACATTTTGGAGCTCATCCTTAAAAATCATAAAATCATCGCGGTGCGGACCAATCAAATTCATACCACTACGAACTTCCGAAGTTTGGTGATCAATAAGTATCCGCACAAAATCCTCTTCACTGATCCCGGCGCTCAAACCCTTATAGACAATATTAAATATGGATGTAAATTCGGTCAGGTTTTGGTAGGTATGGTTAAACTTATCATTTAAATAATCAATAAAATTTCTTCGGGCCCGACTGATTCTGACTGCGACCTGGGCCAGTTCCTGGTTCCAGAAATCAATTTCTGAATATTGAGCCGATCCCTCGCGGATCTTTTCTAAAAGAGCGCCTCGTTGTTTTAAGATGTGGTCGAGTGAGGCTAAATCGATTGAATAAAGACTGTCCTTTTCCACCAGGACCTCGTTTAAATATTTTCGGCGCGCATCCGGGCCAAGAATAAACATATTCAAATCATTTGGCACAAACAATACGGTTTTAAAGGTGTTCCAGGCGATCTTTTTGGTTTTCTGTCCGTTAATTTTGAATCCACGCCGCACAGCGGGATTCTTTTGCATGACAATTTCCAAATCTTCCGGTTCGGAATGAGTCACTGTTCCCTTGATGCTGAAAAAATCTTCAGTGTGGTTAACTAAAAAGTTGTCTGGCGCTCGAAACGATTTTAACCGCGACAAAAAATAAATACTTTCCAGAAAATTGGTTTTGCCAGAAGCATTTTCTCCGACGATCAAAACCAAATCCGAGCCCAATCTAATTTCGGCTCTTTTGTAATTTCTGAAGTTTTCGAGTGAGATGTTGCTGATGTGCATAAAATAAAAACCCAAACGTTATTTTTTGTTTGGGTTTTTTCTTTTTGAATTTTTAGATCTTGATCGGCATGACTATGTAGGTGTAGTTGGTTCGACCTTCGGGAGTGACTTGTGCCGGACTGGAATCGGAAATCAATTTCAGAACCACATTTTTTTCAGTAAGATTATTTAAGCAGTCGAGTAAGTACTTAAAGTTGAAGACCGCGTTGTTGTCTGAACCTAAAATTTTTGCAGAAACCTTGGTTGTGTTTTCACCGGCCGCGGCTGAGGAAGCGCTGACAGTAATTCCTTCTTTTTCTGAAACTGCCAACTGAATATTATTCGACTCAGACGCAAATAGTGCAGTCGCTTTAATGGCGTGGAGTAATTCTTCGCGGCCCACTACGGCTTCAGTTTTATATTCTTTTGGAATAATTTGTCGGTAGTCTGGATACTGGCCGTCAATTAAACGGGAGATTAATTCAGTTTCATCAAACTTAAACAGGACCTGGGTTTCGGAAAAATAAATCCCGACTTCGCCAGAACCGGTGGCTAAAATCTTATATAGTTCGGTGATGGTTCGAAATGGAATAATGGCGTCGCGAGTCGATTTAACCGATTCTTTCAGCACCGCAATACGTTCGGCTAAGCGGTAGCGGTCAGTGGCGGCTACGCGCAATTTATCGTCTTCAAAGGCCATGTAGACGCCGGAGATTTCCGGTTGGGTTTCGTTTTGTGCCGTGGCCCAAATGGTTTCGGCTAAAGCTTCTCTAAATTCAGCGCCGTCAATTTTGGCAAAGGCTTCGTCAGAAACCTGGGGAATAAGTGGGAAGTCATCAGCGGAAAGGCCTTTAATATTAGTGTGGTAGTTATCAGATTCGACGGTTAAAGTGTTTTCTTTGTTTTGGAGAATAACCTTGTCGGTTGGAAGATTGTTTACGTAATCATTAATTAACCGGGCGGGCACAGTCAACGATCCTTCCTCGTCGATTTTTCCACCAACCCAAGTATTCACCCCGATTTCTAAATTAGTTGAGGAAAGTTTAACCCGTCCCTGGTCTGTTTTAATTAAAATATTATTTAGAACTTGTAATGGGTTTCCAATTCCAACTACTCGACTAACCAGGAACAATCCTTTTTTTAAATTATCCTTAGTGACTATTAACTTCATATCTTTAAATAAATAATAATAATTATGAGCGCTGTGGATTTGTGTATTTGTATAGGAACCCTTTTTGAATTGCTGTGTTTGGAATATTTTAAAAACTAATTTGGTGTATGTAACTTGTTTGTAACCTCCGGGTAAGTTGCTCACTTTTTGGTTTTGGAATTTTTTATTAAGAATTCCCGTACACCTTACACACATTTTTGAAGCACTTACCAACAGCTTACTAACCTTTTAAAACACACTTTTTTAATTTAGGTACAAACGGTCGCGAATTAAATCAATCTCCTGCTTCAAACCATTCTTCTCTTTAATATAACGATCAATTTTATCAATTGCATGAATAACAGTGGTGTGATCGCGGCCACCAAAGAATTCTCCAATCGAAGGCAGAGAGGTTTCTAATTCTTTTCTTATAATAAACATTGCCACTTGGCGTGGATGGACATATTCCTTCTTTCGGGACTGTTTTAAAAGATCTTCTGGAGCGACATTGTAAAAATCCGCAACCACTTCCGCAATTTTTTTGGCGGACACCCCACGCTTTTTGGGCGGAGTAATGACGGAAACCAAAATACTCTTAACCTGGTCAATTGTCGGACGGGTATTATTGAGTTGGCAGTATACCATTAACCGATTAAGTGCGCCTTCAAGTTCGCGGATGTTGCTTTGGATGGTTTCGGCGATAAACTGCAGGATTTCCGGCTCAATTGTGTAGTTTTTCTCGCGGGCCTTGGTGCGTAAAATAGCTAATCTGGTTTCTAAATCTGGGGCGGCAATATCTGCGACCATCCCCCATTCGAACCTCGAAACCAAACGTTCCTCAATTGCGGGGATTTCTTTTGGCAAACGATCAGAAGTCATCACAACCTGTCGATTGCTTTGGTGCAACGCGTTAAAAGTATGGAAAAATTCTTCTTGTGTGCCCTCACGGCCCGCCAAAAACTGGATATCATCAACCAAAAGTACATCGACGCCGCGATATAATGATTTGAATTGATCGGCCTTGCCTTGTTGCACCGAGGTCACGAAGTCGTTGGTGAATTTTTCACTCGTAACATATAAAATTTTAGCAGTCGGGTTCTTTTTGACAACATCTGCACCAACCGCCTGCATTAAATGAGTCTTACCCAAACCAACCCCACCGTAAATAAACAGGGGGTTGTAAGTAGAGCCGGGTTTTTTGCTCACTGCCATCGAGGCAGCGTGAGCTAGTTGGTTGTTGGAGCCAACAATGAAAGTTTCAAATGTATATTTTGGGTTAAGTGTCGGAGAATCAACTTTCCTGGCCGTGGTTGATGTTCGAGCAATCTCCTTAACTTGTGGTTGGATCACTGCTGGGGAAACAATTTGGTACTTTACTTCTTTGGTTTCAGGCGCAATGGTTTTTAAGGCCTTCAAAATTTCCTGATGGTACTTATTTTGCAACCATTCTTTAGTAAAAGCGTTTGGCACGCCAACCACGATTCCAGATTCACTCTTTTCAATGATAGAAGTGTTTTTAAACCAAGTCGTGAAGTTCGCCTTGCTTAAACTTAGTTCCAGATTACCTAGTATTGCTTGCCATAGCTGTTGATTTGTCATGTTTCTTTCGATTCTTTGGATTAAGTGCCTAACCATTCTAACAAATAAGTTATCAACATGTAAACATTCAAATTATGGCTAACTTAAGCCAGTTCTTGT
>JANWIA010000008.1 GCA_025450105.1 Candidatus Doudnabacteria bacterium
TCCTCCGAACATTGATTTGTGGTACCTGTGGTTGGTTACGAACTCTTCGGGCTCGATGATTAGCCAGTTGCGGATTGGCCAAACTGCGGCTGCAACGGAACCGCCATCTGCGCCTAAGAGCGCTAGGTTGTATGAGTCCGGTCCTCTCAATGAACAAGGAACGAACTCCATGTCGAACCATCCCTGGCCGCACCGTCTGCAGCCGTTATTGAATTCATGATGCAGGATTTTGCAAGCGCAGCGTTGGCGGCTGTAGAGGTGGATCTTTGATCCACGCTCGACCCAGAGTCTGGTCCAATCGGTTTTTGGTTCACCATGAAATCCAAACTGGTCGCGGTCGGCGTTGGGATTGGCGTCCAGCCACTTCGTGATGATCTGGATCAATTCAGCGAGTGTGCATTCCCACATGACACCGGTTTCACTTCCCGATCGGATCCATTCGAGCAAATCAGATAGCACTGTCTCCCGAAGCAAGGCCGGATCAAGATCCATACGGTATGTCGTTCGGTCGCGAAGTCCTTCGCGCTCACCGATTAAAAGCAGGTTGCCAGCAGTGTCGCGGATGAGTCCCGGTAGTCTTTCCAAAGACGATTTCACAAGATACATAAGCCTCCTTAGATCTTGGACGAAATATACCACTATTGGTCAATTTATACCATACGCCAGCCATTGACTTCGGACCGGTTTTCTGATACACTTATCTCGTTTCCTTAGTCGAAGGAAAGTTCATTAAATTATCAACAAGGGTTCAAGTTTGCGTTTAGTAAATTTTCCTTTGTTTGAAGGCTTTACAAATGAAGAAGTTATTTGTAGGCGGCTTGCCTTACGCAACCACTTCTGACGAATTGAAGAATCATTTCGCTCAGGCTGGTACTGTCGTAAGCGCTCAAGTTATCGTAGATAAGTTTTCCGGCCGATCCAAAGGTTTTGGATTCGTCGAAATGTCATCTGATGACGAAGCTGCTAAAGCTATCGAAATGTTCAACGGAACAGATTTCGGTGGCCGATCATTAGCTGTTAACGAAGCCCGCCCAAAGACCGAAGGTCCACGTGGCGGACGTGGCGGCGATCGATTCTAAATTTTTAGAACTAAAACCGCTCCTTAATTGGAGCGGTTTTTTGTTTGTAAAAAAGAATAGGACCCGGTCAATTAAGACGCGGGTCCCTCTGGCGGGAACGGCAGGGCAGGGAAATTCAAGTCCCTACATGCTTCGTTGACTTCCAATCGCAGGTCTTTCTCCCAACGCCGTCCTATGTGTCGCAGATGCAGGATTATCTGCTGAGGCGTTGTTCCACTTTGGTGGATAGTTTGGATGAACTTTTTTAGTTCATGTTTGTGGTTGCGGGGACCGGTGTCCCACCACATCCCGAAGAACTCGATGGCGTCTTCGGTCTTTTCGGCCATGGCCCAAACTGCCAAAGCGGCAAATCGAGGATAGGTCATGACGCGCAGCCACAGGTCGCGGTATTCTAAAATGTGGCCGGGGATCTGTCGGCCGGCCGCTGCCACAATCTGTTCGCGGGACAGATCACGCCAGCGTGTTTTCTCGGGAGCTTTTTGCTCATCACTGAGGATGTTTTCCAGTTCGGTTTTGAACCAGGGCCTCGTTTCTGGAATGTCGCGGACCTGACAGGCATACATGAGATCGTCGAATCCTTGGTAGATCAGAGGCAGCCGGTCTTCGGCATGCCTCAAACCATTAACCACAATTCGTACCAGAGGATCCTCGGGTTCACCGATCTTTTTTTGCACTTTGGTAGACAAGCACTCCTCCTTGTGTGTCAGGTCTTAAACTTATCTAATATTCATACAAAAGTCAAAGTTTTGAAATTCATGCAAAAAATGGTATAATGCGGAGGCTAATTTATGAAAAAATCCGAACTACTCTTCAATCTCGCAGCGATTGTATCTGACATTGTAATGATTTTGTTGGCGGGAGTTTCCGCGTTTTATTTGCGCTTTCAGTTAGCGGAATTTCGACCAATCCTATATGACCTTGCACTAAGCGATTACGTGCAAGTTTTATTTTTGGTCGTGCCATTGATTATTATGCTTTTGGCCTTTGCCGGTTTATACAATCTCAAGGGCACAAGAAAAATCAGCGTCGAATTAACCAAAATCTTTTTGGCAGTTTCTTCTGGACTACTCATCATCGTCATACTGTTCTTTTTCAACCAAACCGTATTCCCGTCACGTTTAATTATTTTGATGTCCGGGTTGCTGACAATTGTCTTGGTCAGTTTGGGCCGTATGATTTTGTTGTTCATCCAGCGCCGCATGCTTAAGCGGGGAATCGGGTTACATCGGTTAGTGGTTATTGATCCGGTTGCACCACATGCTAATATTGTTGAGGAAATTAAGGCTCGACCCGAATTAGGTTACGGGATTATCGCCACCATCAAATGGGAAGGGGACATTGATGCCATGTTGCAAAAACTGGAAAGCATCCGCAGCAGCGAAGGCATTGATGAACTGTTGTTGAGCAATCCTTATCTGCCCAAAGAGGTCAGTGAAAGATTGTTGGCGTTTTGCCGCGACTACAATATTAGATTTAATTTTGTGCCGGACATGTTTGAGACGGCGCGCACAAACGTCGGGATAGAAACCATCGCCGGCACGCCAATGATCGTTCTTAAGAGTACGCCGCTCGACGGCTGGGGCCGGTTTATTAAACGGTTTTTGGATATAGGGATTTCTTTTTTTGGTTTGATTGCCACCAGTCCAATTTTTTTGCTGACCGCAATCGCGATTAAATTAAATGACCGGGGTCCGGTTTTCTTTCACCAGCAACGCGCTGCGGGTTTGGGATCGTTCGAATGCTATAAATTCCGGTCCATGTACCACCACATGAGCGAAGGTACTGTCAGCGGTGATAAAATGCGCGAAGAGATTGAAAAGAAAAATTCCCGTGTTGGTCCGTACGTCAAAATTAAGAATGATCCGCGTGTGACTACGGTGGGCCGAATTATTCGCCGAACTAAAATTGATGAGTTGCCGCAGCTCTGGCACATTTTGCGCGGACAAATGAGTTTGGTCGGTCCACGCGTGCACATGGTTAAGGAAGTCGACAAGTTCCGTAGCAGCTACAAAAAGTTATTTGTCATTAAGCCGGGTGCCACGGGACTGACGCAAATTACCCAGGCTTCGGAAAAACCAGAAATTTCCTGGGAAGAGGAAATTAAACTCGACCAATTCTACATTGAGAATTGGTCATTAGGCTTAGATCTATACATTATTTTTAAAACGGTTTTGATTTTATTGGGCCACAGACCTAAGGTTGACTACTAATCGTAGGAAATAGGCAGAAGGCAGAAGTATCTCTTCTTCTCTGCTGCCTACTCCCTTCTGCCTATTCTCTAATTATGAAAATTGCTTTAGTCCACGAATTTTTGCACCAATTGGGCGGTGCAGAAAAAGTCCTGGAAAATTTTTTGGAAATCTGGCCGGATGCGACTCTGCATCTAATTTTTTACGATCGAAACAAAACCAACGATTTGTTTGAACACGCTGAAAAGAAAATCAGTTGGGTCGACGGTTTGCCCTGGGCGCACAAGCACCCGCGGTTGTTTTTGATGCTGATGCCGCTGGCCATTGAAAATTTCAATTTCGACAACTACGATCTGGTAATTTCTGATTCGTCATCATTTGCCAAAGGCGCGATTGCTCCGGGCAAGCTCCACATTTGCTATTGCCACACCCCCACCCGGTTTATTTGGACAGAACCGGAGTACCTTGAAAAACAAAAATATCCAGCCTTGTTCCGCTGGTTGGGAAAAATTGTTTTAAACGGAATTAAAAAATGGGACTATAAGGCCGCACAACGGCCACAATTCATGATTGCCAATTCTAAAAATGTTCAGGATCGAATTAAAAAATATTATGATAGGGATTCAGTGGTGATTTATCCGCCCGTGGATTCAGAATTCTTCCAGCCAGTCGGGGCCAAGAAAGATTATTTTTTGACAGCGACCCGTCTTGAACCATACAAGAAAATTGATGTTTTGGTTGATGCTTTTAATGAATTAGGCCTACCTCTTAAAATCGTGGGAACTGGAACGGTTGCCGAGGACTTGAAAGCACGGGCTAAAAGCAACATTGAATTTTTAGGCCGCGTTGACGGCGAACAATTGCGTAGACTCTATTCCGAGGCCAAAGCTTTTGTTTTTCCGGCGGAAGAAGATGCGGGAATAGTTTTGCTCGAAGCCCAAGCCTGCGGTACTCCTGTTCTAGCTTTCAATTCGGGTGGAGCGCTTGAATTGGTCACGAAGGACGTAACCGGAGATTTTTTTCCGGAACAAACCAGTAAAAGTATTATTGAGGCAATAAAGAGATTCGACCCAAAGAAATACGACATTAATAAGATTCGAGAAAACGCCCAGAGATTTGGCAAGAAGATTTTCCAAAAAAGAATTAAGGATTTTGTAGACCAGAAATATCTGGAATTTAAAAAATGAGAATTGGATTAGATTTACGAATGCTGGAAGGGGGATCGGGGATAAGTCGTTATATTCAGGAATTGACGACTAAGATTTTGGCGTCCGATAAAAAGAACCAATATGTTTTGTTTTTTAACAAGATTAGCCCAAGCATTGATCAGATTTACCGAGCGTTCAATTGCGAAATGGTCGCGACCGGCATTGCGCACTACAGTGTTGCCGAACAGATTCGGTTGCCTTTCATTTTAAATAAATACAAATTGGACTTAATGCATTTTCCTCATTTCAATCTTCCGGTACTTTATCGCCGTCCGTTTGTTGTGACAATCCACGACCTGACCCACACTAAATTTCCCGGCAAAAAGAAATCGCGAATCATCCACCGCATGGCCTATAACTTTATTTTAATAAATGCGATTAAATCGGCAAAAAAAATCATTGCAGTGTCCAATTCTACTAAGAACGAAATCATCAGTTATTTTAAGTTGCCTTCCACCAAAATCGACGTAGTATATGAAGGAATTGCTTCGGGTTACTCAATGGTCAGTAAAGACGAGGCTTTTAAGGAAATTTCCAGCCATTTTGGAATCACCAAACCTTATCTATTATATGTAGGCGTTTGGCGAAGGTATAAAAATTTGCCGAATTTGGCCAAGGCGTTTGATAAAATTGCCGAGAGGTTTGATTACCAATTAGTGCTAGCAGGACAGGAGGATCCATATTATCCGGAAATCCGCGAGCAGATTTTTTCCATCAATCATAAGGATCGTATCAAAGCATTGGGTCGGGTTAATGACGTTGATTTAAAATTACTTTACAATGCCGCGGACATTATGGTTTTGCCGTCGCTTGAGGAAGGTTTTGGTTTGACGGTTTTGGAATCCGCGGCCTGCGGCACAACCGTTGCCTGTTCCGATATCCCAACTCTGCGCGAAGTCATGGGCCAGGCCGCAGAATATTTTGATCCGCATAACGTTGATAATATTGTCGATGTTTTAGAAGATTTATTGAACAAGCCAATGAAGCGGGAAGAGTTAGCCAACGCCGGATTGCGACGCAGCCAACATTTTGATTGGAAGATCGCGGCCCAGGAGACAATTAAAGTTTATGAGAATTCACTAACATGAAAATATTAATGGCAGGCGGCGGCAGTGGCGGTCCGGTTGTGCCACTTTTAGCAGTCGCTGAAAAACTAAAAGGATTGAACCCGCAGGCTGAATTTTTGTTTGTCGGAACCAACCACGGACCGGAACGGCAATTGGTTACCGATGCCGGATATAAATTCGCCGCAATCCCTGCTGCAAAATTCCGAAGGTATTTTTCCTTGAAAAATATCTCGGATATTTTCGTATTTGTATGGAGTTTAGTCCTTGCCCGTAAAATTGTATCTCGTTTCATGCCTGACGTTATGTTCTCCGTTGGCGGTTATGCTTCAGTTCCAATTGCCAAAGCGGCAAAATCCAAAGGAATAAAAATAATTATTCATCAGCAAGATGTACAGCCGGGCTTAGCCAATCGGATGATAGCGCCATACGCTAAGGTTATCACTACTTCCTTTGAGGAAACGGCAAATAATTTCGTCTCCAGAAAGTATGAGGACAAAAAGTTTTACTGGGTCGGCAATCCAGTCCGGGCGGAATTTTCCAATAACGATTTGCCTCACAAAGATTTTTTTAAGCTTCATGATAAGCTGCCGATTTTATTGATTCTTGGTGGCGGCACAGGCGCGATTCAAATTAATTCGGTGGTGGAAGAATGTTTACCTGAATTAGTTAAGTCTCACCAAGTCGTGCACGTTTCAGGAGCAGGGAAAATGATTAAATTCCAGCATCCTGATTACCATCAATATGAATTTTTAGGCCGTGAATTTCCTACAATCCTAAAAATGGCGCATGTGGTTATTTCCCGGGCCGGATTGTCGACGATCGGTGAATTGTCGTCTCTGGGAAAAATTGCAATTATTGTGCCTATGCCGGACAGTCACCAGGAAGCCAATGCCCAGGTTCTAAAAAAACGTGGCGCGGCAATAGTCCTCAACAAAGAAGAATTTAATGCCGAAACTTTGGTCCGAGTGGTCAACAGTGCCAAGTTCAATGACCAACGCCAACAATCATTGATTAGAAACATGCAAGAATTAATGCCTCATGACGCCGCGTATAAAATCGCTGAAATTATTTTAAGTACACATGGAAAATAATCGACCAACAATCGGGGTTGCATTATCGGGGTGTTCCGGCCGGGCCATTGGGCAGGTCGCCATTCTGGAAGTTTTCAAAGAGCACAATATCCCTGTGGATATTATTGTCGGTTGCTCTTCGGGCGCGCTTATTACCGCGGCCTTTGGGGTTGGTACAGTTGATTACGTGAAAGATTTATTTTTTACCCTGTCTCCCAAGAAATTATGGAAATTGTGGTCAATCCGCGGTTCGCGCGGTGGCTTAGTTAACTTTAAGAGTGATCTGGCTCAAACTGAATTCAAGAAATTAACCTTAGGGAAAAAGTTCGAAGATTTGCCAATGAAAATTGGATTTACAGCGGCGGATATTGAAACCGGCGAATTGATTACCATCACGTCCGGCGATTTAATTGAAGCGCTAAAAGCAACCACTGCTGTGCCGGGATTGTTTGAGCCGGCAATTATTGATAATCGGATTTTGGTTGACGGCGGATTGGTTAATATTGTGCCGGCCGTACCAACCAGACAAATGGGCGCCGACATTGTTATTGGAGTGGATTTGGCGCTAACAAAATTTCTTTACCAGAAGAAACTGTATATTTGGCGGATTATCCGTCGTGTTCGCCGTATTTTAGGTATTCATTATATTCAACATAGCATTATCAAACCATTAACATCCCAAATCATCAATTCTTTGAACATAGACA
>JANWIA010000009.1 GCA_025450105.1 Candidatus Doudnabacteria bacterium
GGTTCGTGGTCCGCATTCCTTTTGAAGTATGACCCGACGCGATTACGCAGCTTCATGGCTTTGCCGACATACAATACCAAGCCTTTGGCGTCCTTATATATGTAGACGCCGGGCTTGAGCGGTAACTCTTTAATTTTCTGTTCTAAACTTTTTTGCATGAAGGTATTATACAAGGCTATTGCCCGTTCTTGAAATGCCCATTATTATATGGAGCAAAGGAGGGGGGTGATGCGTAAATTCCGATATTACCTCGATGATCTTCGTACATATGTCGCGTCGTTTGCCTTGGTGATCTTCGGCGCATGGTTCTTGGGTTTTATGTTCATGACCTTGCTCGAGGTTCATGCCGACCTGACCCTGTCCAACAGATTCTACGTTCTGATAGTGCCGATCTTCCTCGTAGCCAATCTGTTTGGCACCGTTGTTGCGATGTACTCCTGGACAGAAACCAGGAAATGGCACTGGTTCTATTTCAGCTTCGGCGCCGCGCAGCTGCTGGCCAATGCCTGGCCGATCATGATTTGGTATACTCAGCCACCGGACTCGGTTTGGATGACCTCGCGGTTCTTGAGTCTCCATTTTGGGTTTGTTCTTACGAGCCTTTTCTTGGTCCTCGAATGGTGGCTCGACAGTCGTGAACTGAGGGAGCGCAGAAGCAATCTGGTCGGAACTTAAAACTGATCGCCTTGAGCGTTTGGCAACACACATTCAAGGCGATTTTCATTTGCGTTTAGCTCTTGACCGGAGCACCTTTTTCTGCTAAACTTTTTCATCGTTGCTTACCAGTGTCAAAGGAGGGGAAAATAAGTTTTAGTTTGTGTGAACTTGCGTTGCACATGGTGTGCGCGCTTTTTGTTTGACCTAGGAGAGATCTCGATGAGACTTCGCTGCATTGCTTCGGTCTTCGCCGCCTTGATGTTCGTGACTTCCACGGCACAGGCTGCGACCATTCAGTTCTCGAACGGGTTCGAAACGGACAATTCCGGCTGGAACGTTTTCGGCGGTACGTTCGATGCCACGCGGGTACCTTCGGGCACCGGGGGCATCACTTCGGCGACTGGCGGTTTCCATGGGACGGGCACGACCATGGCAACCAACTGGGGCGGGTACAGTTCAGTCTTTCCGACTGGCGGGTACACGACCTCGGTTGATATCTTTCTGGAGTTCGACGGCCTGAACAACGACACCCGGTTCGACTACACGTCGGCGATCAACAATTCGTCGGGCAACCACCTGCGGGATTTCGCGTTCAACGGCGGGTTCTACAACGACTCCGACGTGACTGGTTCGGGACCGCGGTACGTGTTCAGCGCCAGCAATAACACTGGGCGTGCGAATTCGTTTCCCAAGAACCCCGGACGTGATCCCTTCGCTATCTTCGCAGAAGGTTGGTACACGTTCCAGCATGACTTCTATGACAACGGCGGCGTGCTGGCCGTGGACTTGAGTATCCTCGATTCGGGTGGAACAACACTCCACACGTGGACGCTCAGCACCCTGACTGACCTCATTGCGATTCTCGGCGGCAACCGATATGGTTGGATGCCGAATGCCGAAGGGGGCATCAATTACAAATACAATATCGACAATTCGTACCTCGCCTTCAACGACGGCGAGGTATCTGGGGAGGTGCCGGAACCGGCGACCCTGCTCATGATGGGCATGGGCTTGGTCGGCATCGCGACACAGGTTCGTCGGCGCAAGAAAACAAGCTAATCGGGCTTCGGCTCGTGGGGTGGTGGAACTTCGGTTCCATCACCCTCTTTTTTATTTTGCACTAAAAAGACTTATGGTTTATATTAATGAGCACTCGAATGGTTCGAGTGGATACCAGACGGTCGGATGGCCTCAAAGAACCGGAGGGTTCAGGTATGACGACGATCACAGCAACAAACCCCGTAATGGGAGTATTGGCACGTCGCAGGCGCAGGTTGTTCAAAGACTATCCTTGGATTCTCGCTGTGCGGCAAAGGTGGACAGGCAACGAGAAGGTGTACTTCGAAAAGCTCAACACCTGGCCAGGATTTGAGAAGTACCCAGCCCGAGGACAGATTTTTGTGCACTATTTCATGGAGGGTGTGGAAGCGACCATTCCGGTGCCGCGACAGAACTGCGCCGACCTCCATTTGGAAGTAATGGAGGCGATCCGTGAGCAGGAACCGGAAAAATTCGTGATTGGTCACTTCTGGCTCTTTTGCAAGAATTATGCGGTCGTGGAAGGGGACGTCATCTACATCTTCCGTTAGTCGGTGCCGGCCGTGGGCTTTCTCAAGTCCACGGCCTCTTTTTTATCCCCGCCTTACACTCTTGCACCGGGCAAAAATTTGCTATATACTGTGTGAGCTTTTGAAAATTACATATTTGGCGGCCCTCTAACCTGTAAGGTTCCGAGGGTTTAAAAGCGTATCTATTTTTAAAATCTGAAAGTGACCTCTATAACTATGTCTTACGAGGCGTCGCCGAAGGATCTTTGTCAGATTCTTCGTTACGCTCAGAATGACAAATAAATTCTATGGAACCAAAAATCATTGTCCGTGGTGCGCGTGTCCACAACTTAAAGAATTTAGATGTTGATATTCCCCGAAACAAACTCGTTGTCATTACCGGTCTTTCCGGTAGCGGCAAATCATCTTTGGCGTTTGATACCATCTACGCCGAAGGCCAGCGTCGCTACGTTGAATCTTTGTCGGCCTACGCCCGACAATTTTTAGGTTTAATGGATAAACCAGACGTCGACAAAATCGAAGGCTTGTCCCCGGCAATCTCCATTGACCAAAAATCCGCCTCCCATAATCCACGCTCAACTGTTGGGACTGTGACCGAAGTCTACGATTATTTGCGATTGCTTTACGCTCGGATTGGTATTCCGCACTGCAGCGTTTGCGGCAAACGAATTGTCGGTCAAACCGTGACGCAAATGGTTGACCAAATTGCCAGCTGGCCGGAAGGCACCAAGATTATGATTCTGGCGCCGATTGTTCGCGACCAAAAAGGCGAGCACAAACATTTATTGGAAGAGGCGCGCAAATCTTCTTACCAACGCGTTCGCTTTGACGGCACAATTATGGACATCAGCGAAGCATTGAATATGCCTATCGACAAAAAGAAGAAACATTCTTTGGAAATTATTGTTGACCGTATTGCATTGGATAAAGGCGACCGCGCTCGCATTGCCGATTCTCTGGAAACCGCGCTCGATTTGGGCAACGACACGGTCATTATCATCAAAAATGAAAAAGAAGACATTCTTTTGTCTTCCAGTTTTGCCTGTCCGGAAGGCCATATGAATTTGCCGGAACTTAATCCCCGTAATTTTTCCTTTAACTCGCCGCACGGCGCTTGTTCCGACTGTACCGGTTTGGGGACCCGCCTGGAAGTTGATCCAGAACTGGTCATCCCAAATAAGAAATTGACTTTGGCCGAAGGTGCCATCCGCCCGTGGAGCAAAACCACTTCCCGCATGTCGTGGTATTCTCGCGTTTTGATGGCCTTAAGTAAAGTTTATAATTTTTCCGTTAATGCGCCGGTCAAAGATTTGCCGCCGAAGATGATCGAAACCGTATTGTATGGCACGGGCACGGAAAAAATTGCCTTCGAAGATGAATATGGCAATGGCCGAACGGCTCCGTTCGAAGGAGTCATCCCGAATTTGATGCGCCGCTACCGCGAAACTGATTCCGATTACATGCGCAGTGAAATTGAACAGTTCATGCGGACCAAAAAATGTCCGACCTGCGGCGGCCGCCGACTCAAACCGGAATTTTTGGCCGTGACTATCGATGATCGATCGATCGTCGACGTCGCTAATTTAACTATTGATGATACGGTAAAATTCGGAGTTGAATTAACCAAGAAGCTGACCGAAAAGGAAACCAAGATTGCGCATCAGATTTTAAAGGAAATCGTTTCCCGCCTTAAATTCTTGCAGGATGTTGGTCTGAATTATTTAACTTTGGACCGATCCGCTGATACTTTGTCTGGCGGGGAAGCGCAGCGCATCCGTTTGGCCACGCAAATCGGTTCCGGTTTAACCGGCGTGCTTTATATTTTGGACGAACCGTCCATTGGTTTGCACCAGCGCGACAATTCCCGCTTGCTTAAGACTTTAAAAAATCTGCGTGACCTGGGCAACACGGTTATTGTTGTTGAACATGATGAAGAAACCATCTTTGAATCCGACTGGGTCATTGATATCGGCCCGGGTGCGGGCAAACACGGTGGGGAATTGGTGGCCGAAGGCACACCGGAACAAATCAAAAAGGATAAAAATTCTTTGACCGGCAAATATTTGTCCGGGGCCGAAGTCATTCCTGTTCCAAAAACCCGACGCACCGGCAGCGGCAAATCAATTAAGATTGTCGGTGCCTCGGAGTTTAATTTAAAGAACGTGGACGTGGAAATTCCGCTTGGCAAATTTGTTTGTCTGACCGGTGTTTCCGGTAGCGGCAAATCGACTTTGCTCAACGAAATTTTGGCCAAGGCTTTATCCGCCTATTTCTACAACGCCAAAGAATCACCGGGCGCGCACAAGAAAATTTTGGGTATTGAAGGCATTGATAAGGTCATTAACATCGACCAGTCGCCGATTGGCCGCACGCCACGATCCAACCCAGCCACCTATACTGGCGTCTTCACTTATATCCGCGATTTATTTGCGGCCACACCGGAAGCCAAAATGCGCGGCTACAAGGCCGGCCGTTTTTCCTTTAACGTTAAGGGCGGACGCTGCGAAGTTTGCGGCGGCGATGGCGTGATTAAAATTGAAATGCATTTCCTGCCGGATGTTTACGTGACTTGCGAGGAATGTAAAGGCAAGCGCTACAACAAGGAAGCTTTGGATATCCATTACAAAGGCAAACAGATTTCCGATGTTTTGGAAATGACGGTTGATGAAGCCAATGTTTTCTTCCGCAACGTGCCGTTGATTGCGCGCAAACTCGAAACCTTGTCTTTAGTCGGCTTGGGCTACATGCATTTGGGCCAACAAGCTACGACATTGTCGGGCGGAGAAGCGCAGCGCATTAAATTGGCTACGGAACTGTCCCGTGCTTCTACTGGCCGAACACTTTATATTTTGGACGAACCAACAACTGGATTGCACTTCGATGACGTTAAACGTTTGCTCAGCGTTTTGAACCGCTTGGTAGAAAAGGGCAACACAGTTTTGGTTATTGAACACAACTTGGATGTTATCAAAAATGCTGATTGGATTATTGACCTCGGCCCCGAAGGCGGTAACAAAGGTGGGGAAGTCGTTGCCGTTGGAACCCCGGAAGATGTTGCAAAGGTTAAACGAAGCTATACCGGCCAATATTTATTGAATTCATTGAAAGTTGCGAAAGAAAAAACTAAGTAACGCGAGCACAAGCGAAGCGTTATCCTGAAATCGACCTCAATGGTCGATATTCAGGATCTAATTCAAGATCCTGAAATAAATTCAGGATGGAGATAGTTCAAATAAAAAGAAAAACGGCTGCACTCTTTGGGAGTGCAGCCGTTTTTGTTGTTACAGGACCATGGCCCGTGATCCGACGTAGACCTCGATTCCGCCGAGGTGGTCGACCAGTTGGAGTCTTACGAATGCGTTCATGGCCAGTCTGAATTCCTCCTCGAGTTCCTTGAGCTCCTTTTGTATTACAAGGTTCTCTGAATGTTTGAGTGTGTGATACTTTTCGGCCCAAGCGATCAGGCGCGTTTTTGCCAGGACAATGCGCTCTCCTTGGTGCATCTCGGCGAAGGCTGCAGCATGGAGGTTGAGGGCATGTAGAGCGTTCTCGTATTGGACCAGGAATTCTTCAGCTCTCAGTTTCGTAACTTTGAACCGGCCGGTTTGCCAGTAAAACGAAAGAGCGAACACTCCTGCAAACATCAATGCCTCAAGAGTTTTTTCATTCATTGGGACAAAAGCAGGGGTTGTGAGGCATACGATGATCCAAGTCGTTGTTGCCCAGACCTGAATCCTTCGGCGCAGGAAAGGTTTTCTGTATCTCCATCCGATCGATGGCAATTCTTGCCGGTGATAGAGCCTAAGGATCTTTCCAACAGTCGTCATGTGTCCTCCTGGACAGAAACTTGCCGGTTATCCGGTAATCGCGATGCGATGATTCATTCTAATGGAGGTTGTGATTTTCGTCAAAGTTCCTTGGACAACGCTGTATTAAAATTGTAAAATGCAGATAGGAAAAAAATCTTACGAAACAAACAATGTCCAAAGGAAAAACAATTTATGACATCATGACCGAGAGGGTAGTCTCGGTTAATATGGATACGCCGGTGACCGAGGCGGCATTTATGTTATCAGAACACGGCTTCAACGGTTTGCCGGTGGTTGATGCCGCGGGAAGAGTCGCCGGAATTTTTAGCGAACGACATTTAGTCACCGATCGTTCCTATTTGCATCTCAAAACTTTGCTGAAACTTTTTTCGGATATGAAATTTTACAAGAAAGATTCTTCGCCAATCAACAAAGAGTTGCAGGAAATTTTGGAATTGAAGGTTAAAGATGTCATGAATCCGTTCCCAACCACCGTTCGTGTTGAAGATTCAATTGAAGAAGCAGCACGGTTGTTCGCAAATCCCAATAATAATCCGTTGCCAGTCGTTGACGGCAACAATAATCTCCGCGGAATCGTGTCGTTATCCGATTTAACAAAATTTTACGGCATCGTTACCAAAAAATTGCTGCGCGAAACCGATGTTGACATGAAAATCGACAAGTTCGTAAAAAAATTCGACAAAGAATTTTTAGTCGTAACGAGGTTGCGTGCTTCTACCTGGTTCATCTTCAGCGTTTTGTTTTCGGTGGTCGGCTTTGCGGTCGCAATGATGTTGATCCTAAGAATCGCATAAGCTAGACAAAAAAACTTTTTTGTGCTATAATTAAATTACAAAGTTCGAAAAAGTTCGAAACAAAAACAAAATTAACAATTAAATAGGCAAATAGGGGAGAGTCTTCTTTTTGCCAGGAAATAAATATGAAAAATTTGCATAAATTTTTTGTAGAGAGCAGCCCGGGCTACGCCAAGTGGCATAAGCATCCGGACCGCAGCCGTTACCATTTTATGGTTTTTGTCGTGATCGTCACGACTCTTTTTGTTGCCGTATTAATTGGCGTAGACAAGGATATTACATTAACTTTAAATATTTCTGACGCCAAGAATGAACAGCAGTCAAACCAATTAGGTGGAATGAACACGGCTTTGCTGCAATTATCAAAACAATACGAAATAGCACCAAACAATGGTTTGGCAAACGCTATCCAAAGACTTACCGCAACTGCCAACAGTCGCCAGCAGTTAATTACGCGATTGATGACGGACGACCCAGGACAAGTGGTCGCTCAAGCATTGCCAAAAGAAATCACTGGCAAATTGCCGGTTGAAATTCGAGCTTTATTGGAAGAGCAGGTTGCATTAGAAGGTACTTTTACGGAATTTCATATCGATGCTCTTCAAGGCAGACCGGCGTCTGAATCAAAAACACGTTATGTTTTGACTGTTGCCGGGAAAGAAGGAAAAGAATACTACGATCTTCATTTTGCAAAAGGAATGCCTGGAATTAACACAGGTTCCAAAATCAAAGTTCAAGGTGTTAAACTTAACACCGACATTGCGATCGCTGCTGCCGGGGGATCTACATTCCAGACAACCAGCGCTACAACCGTTGCAGCTTTGTCAGGCGAACGAAAAGTTTTGGCAATTTTAGTAAATTTTGCAAACAATCCGTCTCAACCGTTTACACCGCAAGATGTAAAAGGTTGGATTGAAACCAGCTCCGAGAGCCCAAATGCTTATTACCAAGCAAACTCTTTTGGTTCAACATCTTTTACGGGTACAGCAACACCATGGTTAACGATTTCCGGATCCATTGGTGGGTGCGATTACAATTCCATTTCTTCCGCTGCCGACAGTGCGGCAAGTCAGATTTTTAACTTAGGCAGTTACAATCACCGCATGTATATTATGCCTAACGCTTGTGGTGGCTGGTCTGGTTTGGGTGAAGTCGGCGGGGCTCGAACCTGGATTTCTTCCATTAACGGCTACACCATAAACCACGAGCTGGGCCATAACCTTGGAATGTACCATGCCGGTGCTACGCCATGTGAGTCTGGTGGATGCAACTATATCGAATATGGCGATGCCTATGATGTAATGGGAATTAGCTTTGTACATCGCCACTTGAGTGCTGCCCACAAATCTAAACTTGCCTGGGGCAAATTCCAAACTGTAACCTCAACCGGAACCTACACAATTGCGCCAACAGAAAGTGCTACTCAAAGCACGCAATTCTTGAAAATCGCAAGCGGCAGTGGTAGTGAATATAACTATGTTGAGTACCGCCAGCCGATCGGATTTGATACCAGCGCTGAACCATATGTTTGGGAAGGTGTAGGTGTAATTTTGGGAGGAACAGCCAATCCGGATTCCCGAAGATTGGATATGAATCCGTTGGACGGAACTTTCCTTTCGGTATTAGCTGATGGTAAATCGTTTTATACTAGCAACGGGGTGACAATTACCCAACTCTCACATAATTCAACTGGCGCAACCGTTCAGGTTAATTTTGGCGGTCCGGCGCCTTGTATCCCGGGCAATCCAAGTGTCAGCTTTATCAACCCAACACAGGGTGGTATCGCTGGCCAGGCACTCACTTATCAAGTGAGAATTAGCAACACTGATACCTCGACCTGTTCCTCAACCTCATTTTCATTGAACGGGTCAGTGCCGGCGGGTTGGACCAGTAGCCTGAACAATTCAGTTACTTTAAACCCTGGTTCCAGCGCAACCGTTAACTTTACAGTAACTTCCGGTAACGGCAGTCCTGACGGCTCCTACTTAGTTTCTCTAAATGCCTCAGCTACAGGACGTAACGGATCCGCTTCAGGCACTTATAGTATTTATAACCCTCAACCAACTTCACCAGATTGTACGAAAGGTGCAACGATCGTAGATGCAGCTGGTTTAACTTGGAGTCTCAGCTCAACAAATGAAACTTTGCGTAACGGCATTCCTATCGGAGGCGGTTATGGCACTCAATATTTGTGGGCTAAACAAGTGGTCTATGTATTTGGCACAGATGCCCGATGGCATATGTGGAATGGAAGTTCCTGGCAACCGGTAGGTCCAGAACCTGCATGCGGTACCATTGCACCTCCTCCACCTCCGCCACCAGCACCAAATCCGCCACCTCCTCCACCACCGGCTCCAAACCCACCACCACCTCCTCCTCCACCAACTTTTAGTCACATTACTTTATCTCCAGCATCTTTAGCTTTCTCCGGCGTTTCCGGAGGAACAACTCCTGCTGCTAAATCACTTGTAATCGGAAACAATGGTGATGCTGGCTTGACTTGGTCTGCATCAACGAATCAAAACTGGTGTCATATCTCACCAGCTGCAGGAGCCGTTGCTTCTGATGACACAATAACAGCTTCAGTATCTGTTGATTCGCCTTCAAACGTTGGGACTTTCACTTGTGCAATTAATGTCACAGCCAATAATTCGGACAACAGTCCACAATCTGCAACTGTCACTTATACCGTGACAGATAATGGTGGCGGCACTGCTGATACCACAGCACCAACTGTTTCGATCACAGCTCCAGTCAACGGCAGCCAAGTTACCGGCAACGGTAATGTCCAGGTTCAGACAACAGCTTCTGATGCTTCGGGTATTGCATCTCTCAAAATTTACATCGATAATGTTTTGAAGCAAACCTGCAGTAACACTACTAGCTGCACTTACAGATGGAACATTTCTAATGTTCCGGCTGGTAGTCATTTAATCAGGGTTGATGCTATGGACAAGGCAGGCAATTCCGCCTCGGCCAGTGCATCCGTTAACCGAATCAAAAAATAAATAGAAAAATAAAAAAACAGCCCCTTCACTGGGGCTGTTTTGTTTTGCCTCTTACCTTGACAAATGCTTAGGTTTATGAGAAACTGATCAATCTTTTATGCACAGGTCGCCGCATATACAAAGCACAAGGCTTGTGGTAGAGTTGGAATCTAATATTGGTATTAGGAGTGGCGGTTAAATTTCTATATAATTATTTAGTATATGGTCGACATTCGAATCAAAAAATCCTTTGGATTTGGCGGCAAAACCAGACCAATTGAAAGCAACCAACCGGCCTCACCGAAATCGGTCCAGGCCGAATTGCCTGTGACTCCAAGGAAGACAGAAACCGCTGTACCTGCCAGTCGCCATTTGATTTTGAAACAAAAAGTTGCCGACGAATTGACGCGTTCCAGCATTTCGATTGTTGTCCTTACTAATCTCTTGATTGATTTGGCTTACCATGCTCGCGCTTCGGATATTCATATTGATCCTTACCAGGATACATGAAGAATAATAATCAAGGTTTTACTCTTATTGAAATTTTGGTCGTCATCGGTATTATCGCAGTGTTGGCAGGAATCGTATTGATTGCTATCAACCCAGCACGACAATTTCGACAAGCAAGAAATTCTGAAAGACACAGTGAAGTTAATGCTATTTTGAACGCAATTGGTCAAAAAGTTGCAGATTCAAAAGGTACGGCTACATTTGGTGTGGACTCAGACGCAAGTACTTTCCAAGAAATTGGTAAGGGATCGGGGATGGTTGATATTTGTAGCTCAAACAGTTTGGTTACCACATATATTGCAGCTTTACCAATGGAGCCATCTGAAGCAGCAAATGCATCACCTAACGAGACTCAAATTAATGATTGTTCCGCAACAACTTGGTCAACTGGATATAAAATTAATCTTGAGAACGGCCGATATACAGTTGCAGCTGATGGAGAAGATCCAGAAGCCGGCACCAACAATATCAAGGTTACTCGATAATAGTTAAATAAAAAATCCTCGCTCATTTGAGCGGGGTTTTTTATTTGTGACAATTCCTAATAACTGTCGTATAATTTAAGCAATCATTAAATCCCTAAAAAACATGGAAATGCCACAGAATAATACTGTTGGAACCGCAAAGACCACACCAAAAGATGTCTTTATGCATCTGCTTGGACTCGTCACGCTCTACGGGAGCGTTGTCAGTTTTATTACTCTTTTGTTCCAATATGTAAATCATTTGCATCCGGATCAGTTAACTTACTACTACCAAAGTGTACTCAACAGTGTCCGCTGGTCGGCGTCCGTGTTGGTGGTAATGTTCCCGGTCTATTTGATCGTCACAAAAATGGTTAACCGCGAATCGGAGAGAGACCCGGCAAAGAAGGATATTAAAATCCGAAAATGGTTTACTTACTTAACACTTTTTATTTCGGCCGTAACTTTGATTATTGATGTCATCGTTTTGGTTTACAATTTCTTGGGCGGCGACTTAACAATTAATTTCCTTCTGAAGATTGCCGTAGTTTTGTTTGTCGCCGGTTCCGTGTTCGGTTATTACTTATGGGACCTCAAACGTGCACCAGGGGATCGAACCAAGTTAAATATTCTTTCATGGGTTGTAACACTTGTTATTTTAATCGCTGTCGGTGGCAGCTACACAATTATTGGTTCGCCACAAAAACAACGTGATCTTAATTTTGATCAAATCCGTTCGGATAACTTGCGCGCCATCCAAAACCGAGTCGTCAGTTACTGGCAACAGAAAAATGAATTGCCAAAGACCATGGCTGACCTTAACGATAATATTGCCGGCTTTACTGTTCCAACTGATCCAAAAACCAACCAACCGTATGAATATATTGTTAAGGATGCGCTGAACTTCCAGCTTTGTGCCCAGTTTGCTTATCCAAGTGTTAACGAAGGGATGAATTCCTTTGCACCAACAACGGTCATCAAGGATCCATATGGGTACGACCAAAGCTGGATCCACACCAGTGGTCGCTTCTGCTTTGACCGAACCATTGATCTGGAACTTCAGCGCCTACCGGAAGCAGTGCCAGTAAAATAGATTTTCCAGAAAACGCTCCGATTCGGAGCGTTTTCTATTTGTCCCACTTATCCACGGCATAAAAATGGATAACTAC
>JANWIA010000010.1 GCA_025450105.1 Candidatus Doudnabacteria bacterium
CCTTAAGGAGGGTTCTAATGAGAAAGGTTGTTAGGGTCCTCATTGACCTAAGCACAGGTACCGGATTCATGCTCTTGTTCCTCATTTCGTACATCGTCGCTGAGATCATCTTTATGATAGTGAGGTACACAAAACTTCTCGTATTGGCAGTCGTTATTGGCAGCGTGAACGTCGGTCTTATGGCGTTGATGGTGCCAGATTTCCAATTCGAAGAGTCGTTTCTGATCCTGCTAGGCTTCACTTGGATGTTCGTTTTTCTGATCTACTACGTTTGCGGATTTACCTTCTTGCGGGAGAAAAGTCCGATAGAAAAGAAAATCACCAAGAAGTGGTACCGGTAAGGAGGAACCATGGTCTCATTTCGGAAGTTGCGCTTTTGGCTGGGCGAGCTCATGCTCGTTAATGACATGCGACGATACCGTTGGGACCGGTTGATGGATTATCAGCGGCTCGAAAGGGCTTGGTTTGAGTTCATTGACTGTTTCTCGAATGGCGATCCAGAACAAAAAGAACGGAGGAGAAAGAACATTAATCACGCATTAACATCGTTGGTTCAATCTCTTAGGACGTTCGGCAATCCTGATTCGAAGGACGTGCCGGAGGAGAAGACCAATATACGCGATAACGCGGAGAACCTCAAGCAGTTGAATCGAGTCCTGATAGGGTTGCGCAACTGTGCCGGTCGGCTAGAAGAGCGAACCACGGGAGATCTCAAGGAACGATTCGGGGAAATGAGAGTCGCTGCTGACAATGCAGCAAGCCTGGTTCGCAGGAGACAGTTCACCCTGCAAGCAATGCCGAAACATCGTTTGTAGCCGAAAGGCCCATTTGGATAATCATCCACTTCGGGCCTTTTTTCTTTGATCATTTTTGGTCAGTTTGCGTCAGACAAAAGGGCACATTTTTTTGCACATTTTCACAAAGGTTTGAGTTAATCTAAACATTGTGGCGTCGGAAACAAAAGCATATCGTTAAAGTATGAAAATATTTAATCTCAGTGGCCAAGGAGGAAAAATCAAGCGCAATATGATTGTGGCAGTTTGTGCTGCAGCAATTTTTGCAGTCGCGATTGCGGTCTCGCCAATTTCGGCTCAGATTTTTTCCCAACCAATAACGGCAACTCATCCGGATCCGCTTAATGCCTTGGATCCCGCCACTCGTTGTGGCGCTTATTGGGGCACAGCCATGAACCCGCCATTGGCACCGGGCTGGTACAAATGGAACGGACTTGGTTGGGAACCGTTAACTGCGGTTAATTGTCCGAACTTATTCAAAACCACTTTGCCGGTAGCTCCGCCAGCCGCGCCGCCTCCAACGGCACCACCACCGGTTTTCCCACCACCGCCACCAGTGGTTTATCCGCCACCGCCAGTTTATTATCCCGTGAATCCACCTCCACCCGTTTACTATCCGGTCAATCCGCCGCCGGTTACGCCACCGCCAACTACCCAGCCACCGGCAATTCCAATCCCAACTAACCAGGCGTTTTTGGATCCGGCAATCCGTTGCGGCGCGTATTGGGGGCCGACCATGAACCCGCCACGCCCAGATGGCTGGTACAAATGGAATGGGACCGGTTGGTACATAATGACGTCGGCAATCACCTGCACGTAGATTTCTAAGGGCTAATGTGATAAGATAATTTTGTCATTAATTTCAATTGTATGAATCAAAAATCTTTAGCGTTTACTGTGGTTGGGCTGGCTATTGTGTTAGGGGTTGTGTTTTGGATGAACAAATCAACTCCTGCACCGGCAACTAATCAACAACAGCAAAATACAGACCAGACCAACAATAATAACCAAGTTACACCACCACCGCCGCCTTCAGGATCGTCTTCAACAAGCACGGGCCCGGTCGCAATTAATGTAAACTATTCTTCTAAAGCTGTTTTTGATCCAGAGGTTCGTCAGGTCAAGGAAGGGCAATTAGTCAACTTGACCGTTAAATCTGACGTTGCAGGTGAAGTTCATTTGCACGGATATAATTTGCGACAGGACGTCGTGGCCGGAGGTTCGGTAATCATTTCCTTCATTGCAGATAAGACTGGCCGGTTCGAATATGAATTTGAGAACAAAGAAATTACTTTGGGTGTGATCGAAGTCTATCCAAAATAGCATGAAGAAAATTGGTTTTGCTGCGCTGGCGCTGGCCTTGTGGCCGGCGATTGGATTGGCACATGGGGTTGGGCAGGTCTATACGCTTCCGATTCCGTTAAAATATTATTTAACTGCTGCGGCATTAGCCGTGGCAGTTTCTTTTTTTCTGTTTTCATTTTTTGCTGGAGAAAAAAAGGAAGCAGATTTGAAAAATAAAGCTTACAACATCCATTGGTTGAAACCGCTGTTGATGATTTTGCGGACCATTGCAGTGCTGTTTTTGGTTCTGTTGGTTGCCGCTGGATTTTTTGGCGACCAAAGTCCACTGGAAAATATCACCCCATTGTATTTTTGGGTCTGGTTTATAATCGGCGTGTCACTGCTAAGCATTTTAATCGGCAACATCTGGCAGAAAATTAACCCGTGGAAAATATTATTTGAATGGTTGTGGGGAAATGATGCTTATGGATCAAAGCGGATCAGCGCCTGGATTGGGGTGTTTATGGTCTTGGGTCTGTTTTGGTTTGAACTCGCTTCCGGTTACTCCTTTGTTCCTCGAATAATTGGGAGTTTATTGTTGCTCTATACTTTGGTGAACATTATTCTGCCGCGGTCCTTTAGCAATTGGTTCCAAAACGCTGAATTGTTCTCGGTTTATTTTGGCTTCATCGGCAAGCTTTCGAATTTGTCGGTGTCTGACGACGAACGATCATTGTTGTTCGAATCGAACCGGACCAGGTTGAGGAATTTTGCGGGGACTTGGGCCGGGCTTTGGTTGGCAGCGTTGCTGTTGGCCGCAACCAGCTTTGATAGCTTTAAGGAAACCGTGATTTGGTTTCAAATTTTGTATGGTTTGGGATTTGAAATTAGCAGCCCGGCACTATTTAACACAATCGGACTTATTCTTTCACCGTTGCCCTTCATTGGGATGTACTTGCTTGTCATTTGGTTGATGAAGCTCATTACCAAAGGACAAATTCCCTGGCAAACCTTGGCCAAAACTTTTTCGTTTTCATTAATCCCAATTGCCTTTGGCTACACTTTAGCCCATAGTTTTTCTTTGGTCGTGGTTAGCCTGCCGCAAATGTTGGCATTGCTTTCTGATCCCTTTGGCTGGGGTTGGAATTTACTTTCCACTACAGACTTGGCGGATGCCACGTTGATTTTAAGCGCCAAAACAATTTGGTTCATAGAAATCGGTTTTGTCGTATTAGCCCACATCGTTGGGACCTGGTATGCCCATGTCCTAGCCATCAATAATTTTGGCGATAAAAAAATGGTCATGCGCAGCCAGTATCCGATGATGATACTGATGATTGCATTTACCATCACGACCCTTTGGTTATTGTCCCAACCATTGGTCATCCAATAGCTTTGACGCGGGGGCAAGACTTAGGTATACTCTTTACGTGCAGAAAATTAATTATAAATTTTATGATGGATATGTGTCAGATTTGCAGCCACACTCACGAAACTGGAGTTGCCTGCAACGAGTGCGGATGCACTGGCGTTAGCGAAGTAGTTGAATAAAAAAATCACCCCGACAAGGGGTGATTTAATTTTTGATGTAATTTACTGGTGGGCGACGATGGACTCGAACCATCGACCTCGTCATTATCAGTGACGCGCTCTAACCACCTGAGCTAGTCGCCCGCATGAATCCTTGAAAAGTACAGAATTGCCTTGATAATTTACCAGTTTTTTTGTGTTTTGTAAAGCGGCCTATAGATAGATTATAATGTAAGTAAGCTTTAAAAATAAAAATATGCACATTATTTGGGGATTGGTTTGGGTCGCAATCGGAATCTTACTCATCAAGTACACTTTTATACTGGTCCAAACCTTTGGCAAAATTCCATGGGCCGAAACACATTTAGGTGGGGGACTCGGCGGCACTTACACCTTATACAAACTCGTTGGCCTACTGATTATTTTTTTGGCATTCATGTACATGTTCGGCATGTTTGGAATTATTACCGGGCCGTTGATTCCAATTTTCGGCGGCGCAAAATAAACCCTTGAAACAAATCAAAAACAACACAATACTTTTTGTTGCGGGAATTGCCATAACCGTTGCCGCATCTTTTTATTATTATCTATTTGATTTCCATTTTTGGATTTTAGCGGTTTGGTTGCTGGGTTTAGCAGTAGCGGGGATGGGATTATGGGGAAAAAAGATTTCTTTTAAAAATCATTTCAACAATAAAGACCTATATGCTGTTTACGGTTTACTGATGATTTTTGTTCCGCTCTATTTTTTGTTTCTTTACGAAATTCCGGTGCAGATGAACACGGATGAGCCAACAATCATGCTCTTCCAAAAAATGCATCAGAGTGATCCAGATATTTTTGGACACAGTGATTATTTTGGGTTCGCGTCATTTATTTTTATCGCCACGGCTTGGGCACAAAAATTATTGGGCGGCATTGATGTCCTGCATGCGCGCATTGTCCATGCGACCATGGCAATGGCAATCATTATTTTTACTTATTTTCTGTTCCGGCAATACTGGAAATCCTGGCCGGCGTTTTTAGGGGCAATCGTTCTGGGGGCCAACCACTCCTTGTTAGCCATTAGCCGCATGGCCATGCGGGATAATTCCGCACTATTGGTTGAGGTCATGGCGTTGCCGTTGCTGTATTTGGGATTAAAACAGAAGAATTTATTTTTAAGTTTTCTTGGTGGGTGCGTCGCCGCATTCTCGTTCTACGTTTACCAGCCGGGACGCATTTTGATTTTCATCTGGTTCGGTTTTTTGTTTCTGGTCATGCTTTTCATGCGAAAAAAATACAGCTTCAAATTGCTCGCCAAGCTCGGGGCGGTAACTGTGGTTGGTTTTGTCTTGGTGATTCTGCCTTTGTTTGTTGATGCATTCAAGCATCCGGACCCGGGTGCTGCCAAATTTTCTCGAGAAAGATTTTTGTTCTACAGGGAAGGGCAGGAACTGCAAAAAAATTGGGTTGTGGCCAAAACCATAAAAGAGGGGATCATTATCAATATCAAAAACGGTTTGGGCACCTTTAACAATCGGGTTGCCGACCTGGGTTACATTTATCACAACCCGGGATTTGGTTTCGTCGATCCAATCAGCGGCGTGTTGTTGTGGATTGGCGTGGCCTTTGCCGCATTCAAATTAATCCGCCGGAAGTTTACAGAAGACGACCTATTAAATTTTTCCGCGTTCATTGGTTTGTGGTTGCTGTTTGCTTTTGTGGTTAACAAAACCCCAAACTACACCAGATTGTTTGTAGTTTTACCATTTTTTTCTTACTTTGTGGTTTCAGGCGCGGCCGTAATTGTCCGCACAATCGAATGGTTATTTAAAAAAATAAAATTTTCCCATCCATTTTTTCATAAAAGTTTACTGGCCGGGACGATTGGCGCGATTTTAGTTGCCAACATATTGATTTTTGGAACGTTTGTAGACCGCGGATTGGCGTCTGGTGACAATGTTGGCGGCACGGCCAGGTATATTGAAGCCCGAAAAAGCATTAAGGGTTATAAATTTTATTTGGCCTCGGATGAAAATTATCCATATTACTCTTGGGGGGAAGATTGGCAATGGCAAGCCTGGATGAATGTTGTTGTCGGGTCAGGGCAAACCGCCCAAGTGGTGGATACAAATGCTTTTGTGAATTTTTTGCCGCGTCAAAATAATTTTACGGTGTTTATGAACTCTAAACTTCTGGAAAAAAATCGGGATCGGTTACTAATCCGATTTCCTCAAATGAAAGTGATTAACATCACCCCAAAAGGGGAACTGGTTGCAGTGGAAATCTTTGGAAGCAAAGCCGGCACCAGTCCTTGACCGATTCGGTAAAAAATAATAAACTTTACGAGGTCAGATGGGCCTGTAGCATAGTGGTAGTGCGCCCGGTTTGCATCCGGGATGTGGGAGTCCGATTCTCCCCAGGTCCACCAAAGAAGACTTTTTCAGATTATGGAAAGGTCTTTTTTGTTTTTTATCATCAAAAACATTATTTTGGATTGACTTGACGATTTATCCACAAAGGAATATACTGCCAAGTCATTTTTGATTGTGAGGCAGCGCCTGTCCTCCAAAAAATTTGACATATTAAGTATTTTTCATTATGCTTAAGGAGAACTTTGAGAAAAGCTGCCAAACTTTTTCCGAAACAAATCAGAAACAAAATGCTATTTAGTAAACACAAAAGTCACATCGGCGTTGATATTGGCACATCCAATATTAAAATCGTCCAACTCCAACCAAAGGACAACAAATTCGTTCTTGAAACATACGGAATCGTTAACGTTTCGTACCAAATTTCTGCCAAAGACAGTGAGTCTGCAATTCAACACACGGCGGAGATTTTAAAGAACCTAATCAAAAAATCCCAAGCAACAACAAACAAAATTGTCGCCTCTTTGCCCAATTCTGCGGTTTTTACATCTGTAATTGAGATGCCAAAAATTCCGGAATCGGAATTAAAGGCGGCGATTGAATTCGAGGCCAAGAAGTATGTGCCATTGCCCCTGGATGAAGTCGCTTTATCATGGAGCATCATCGTTGAAAAACCCCGGATTAACATGGAAACCAACCTTGGAAACATGGGCAAGGTCGACAACAATAAAAACAAAGTTTTGTTAACCGCTGTGCCGAATGTTGTTGTTGAAAATTACCTGAAAGTTTTTAAAACTGCTGGTTTGGAACCGTTAGCCTTGGAAATCGAAGCTCTGTCTTTGATCCGATCCTTGGTCAACGAAGATGACAAAACCGTTTTGTTGGTTGATATTGGTGCCAAAAACACCAGCATTAACCTGGTCGACAACGGATATTTGAGATTTTCCAAAAACTTGAACGTTGGCGGGGACACAGTCACCACCAGCGTCGCCCAAAGTTTGGGAATCAATTTTTCCCGCGCCGAACAATTCAAAAAAGATTTTGGATTGTCGACTGAAGGCCAGCAAATCCCGCAAGTAATCCGGCCAATATTGGACATTATCAAAAATGAAGCCGCCCAACTGGTAAGCTTGTTCGAAAGCAAAGGGGATAGGATTGATCAGATCCTTCTTTCTGGTGCTGGAGCCAAACTACCGTCGATTACCGATTACTTTGGATCACTCGGCAAGCAAGTCGTATTGGCCAATCCATGGGCCAACGTCGCTTATCCGCCGGAATTAAAACCAATCATTGAACCATTAGGATTAAATTTGGCAGTTGCGGTCGGACTGTCCATGAGGAAGTAATTAGCAATCTTCAATTTTCAATCAGAAAATTGAGAACTGAATATTGAAAATTATTAAAATATTATGCAAGACATAAACCTGCTTCAAAGCAAATTAAAGGATCGAACAGTTTCTTGGGATCGCAAGAACAGCCTTATTATTGGGGTGCTCATGGCCGTTCTTCTGGCAGTGCTTGGTTACGGTGGCGTGCTGGTTTACCTCAACAGCAGCACTAAAACCGAAACTGCCAAACTCAGAGCGGAAAATACATCCATCAAAGCCAAACTTGATTCTAATCAAGGGGAATTGGCCGATGCCAAAGGCTTTCAGGCCCAGTTACAAAATATTGAACAGTTAACCAGAACACACGTTTACTGGTCCGGTATTTTCAATCTCGTCCAGGACACCGTGCTTAAGCGCTCCGAGTACGATTTGGTTACCATGAAAACCGATGGCCGCGTCCATGTGGAAGGTTTAACCGATACTTTTACAAACTTAGGCAAACTGATACTGTCTTTGTCTTCTAATCCGGATGTCCACGATGTCCATTTGCTTTCCGCCCAGCGATCATCCGGACAAAAGGCCGGCTATACTTTTTCACTCGACTATTCTATCAATCAAGCATTATTAATTAAGAAATAGTATGAACCAAATTCGAGGCTTTGCCCCATTAATCGTTGTCCTACTTATAGGTGTTGCCGGATACTTTTTTACCTATCCGCAATGGACTAACTTGGGTGAGAACAAAACTGTTCTAGAGCAGGTTCAACAGGAAAACGAAACGCTCAAGAAACAGGAACAGGACATCAACACATTTTTGAGCAATTACCGAGCACAAAAAAATCAAACCGATTTGGCTGGAAAGATTTTGCCGCTCAGAAAAACAGAAGTTGAATCTGTCCTTGCGAACTTGGACGCTTTCGCTTCATCCTCTGGGGTTAGTTTGGCGAGTGCGGCCTTCAACGATCAGTCTTTAAGCCAAGGCACTAACAGCAAGCTTGCCGACAACCAGATTACTTACATTGAAATCAGTTTATCTGCCGGTGGCACCTACCAATCTTTTCGATCCTTCCTGGCCCAAATGGAAAATAGTTTGAGGGTCATGGATATTATCAGTATCAACTTGATCAAGTCCGATGACAGTAACCCACAGATGGATTATAAGTTGATTGCCCGCGCCTATTACCAAAAATAATTAACCAATCACGATTATATGAACGATAAAAATAAGAAATACATTTACATCGCTGTCATTTTATTGTGTATCGGCGTGACTGTTTACTTCATGTTCTTCTTTTCGGGAGGCGGGGGAGACAGTGCAGCTATTGATGCCATTAACCAACCGCTCAATAATACTCCACGAACCGTAACTGCTGCCGGAGTCGATGTTGCCAAACTTGAATTTAATGCGCCAGCGGTTTTTCCGGCGCAGAATAAGTTTAGTACCGCCATCCTGCAGTCCGGAACTGTTACTGGTCTGACCCCGTTCGAACGCGTAACGATAACCGGGGAAGAAGTTAAGAAGGACGATCCGTTCGCAGGCTTCTAATTTTAATTTCTGATTTATGGACCAGGTGGCACCACCACAACCAAAGACTGTTAGTTTTGAAAATTTCCTTTTGGACAAGGGCTACATTACCAATGACGTGTTGGTTCAGGCCCGATCCGAAAGTTTAACTTCGCACAAAAATCTTTTCGACTATTTGGTTTCGGAAAAATATTTAACGGAAGAAGATTTAACTACAGCCCGCGGGGCGTTCTTTAATCTTCCGTATGTTGATTTGCGGCAGAAAAAGGTCAGCAAGGAAATTTTGGAAGCAGTTCCAAAAGACACCATGATGACTTATAAATTCGCACCGTTCGAAATTGCCGGCGGAATTTTAAAAGTCGCGTTGACTGATCCAACCAACCTCGCAGCACTCGGGGCCTTAGAATTTTTGTCTCAAAAGAACCAATTACAATTGGAACTTTACATCACTTCCCAAAGCAGTTGGCAATCAGTTTTTAAAAAGAGCGAAAACTTAACCAAAGAAGTTCGCCAGGCTTTGACCGAGGTCGTGGAAAAGGAACGGGCCGACGAAACCAAAAAAACTTCCCGTGCCGAAATCAAGATTGAGGAAAAGATTGTTGAGGAAGCCCCGATTTCCAAAATCGTTGACGTTATTTTGCGCCACGCCATTGAAGGCCGCGCGTCTGACATTCATATTGAACCATCCGAAGAGGACTTGCGTGTACGCTATCGTATTGACGGCGTGCTGCACAGTTCTTTAATTTTGCCTAAAACCGTCCATTCAGCTATCATCTCCCGTATCAAAATTTTATCTAACCTAAAAATCGACGAGCAACGTTTGCCGCAGGACGGTCGTTTCCACATTAATTTGGAAAGCAAACCAATCGACTTCCGCGTTTCGACTTTTCCAACCGTCATCGGCGAAAAAGTCGTGCTTCGTATTTTGGATAAATCCACTGGTGCTCCATCCTTGAATGATTTGGGGATCATGGGCAGCCAATTGGCCATTGTCCAAGACGCGATAAAAAAACCGCACGGCATGTTCTTAATGACTGGTCCAACCGGTTCTGGAAAATCCACAACCTTGTATTCCATCTTGAGTATGCTCAACAAACCGGGGGTCAACATTGTAACTTTGGAAGATCCGGTTGAATACTTTATGGATGGCGTTAACCAGGCGCAGATCCGCCCGGAAATCGGTTTAACTTTTGCCTCAGGTCTGCGTTCCATTTTGCGCCAAGATCCGAACATTATCATGGTCGGTGAAATCCGCGACAAAGAAACATCGGAACTGGCGGTTAACTCGGCGTTAACAGGTCACTTAGTTTTCTCAACCCTTCACACCAACAGTGCCGTCGGTGCCATTCCGCGCTTGATTGATATGGGCATCGAACCATTTTTACTTACAGCATCGTTGAACTTATTGGCCGCCCAGCGCTTGGTCCGAAAAATCTGCGACAAGTGCAAGATTGAAAAGAAACCGGACGAATCGGTAAAGGAGACCATTCTCAAAGAACTGGCCATGGTCACGGATGAAGAAAAGAAAGAGTTTAATTTGAAGGACCCTGTGGTTTACATGGGCCGAGGTTGCCCGGCTTGCGATAATTCCGGATTTAAGGGCCGTGTCGGTATTTACGAAATGATAACTATTACAAAGGCCATCCAGGAATTAATCACCAGCCGCACCCCGGCCAATAAAATTCAGGAATATGCGGTGACCAAAGAGGGGATGTTGTTGATGAAGCAAGACGGCATGCTGAAAGCCTTGCGCGGAATCACCACAGTTGAAGAAGTCGTAAGGGTCACAAAGGATTAATTATTTGGTCACAGGTGACAGGTTACAGGTAACAAGTTTGTATCATTACTTGCTACTTGTAACTTGTCACTTGTCACCCCACTATTATGCGCGATATTGTTTTAGTCCATTCAAATGAAAAACTATCGGACGTCTATTCCCGAAGATTGCAGGAACAGTTCCAGGTTCACAAAGCTTTCGACGGTATTAGCGGCTTGCGGCTAATTAAGCGCAGTAACCCGCACCTGGTCATTGCTGAACACGAACTGCCTTGGTTGTCCGGAATAGGACTGCTCAGATACATTCGTTCCCATCCGACCCTTTCGGCGACCCCCTTTTTAATACTAAGCCGGGAATTGCCGGACAGTGATGCCTTAAAGTTTGGGGCCAACGAATGGATTCGACCGCAGGAAGTCACGGTTGACCAGCTCATGGATAAAGTTTTATATCATTTAATCAACAATAAAGTTTTGAAGAATTAATTCATCAATCATATGTACAAATCGACTGAACTAGAAATTAATAAGTTGCTTGCCGAAGTTTTGCAAAACAATGCATCTGATTTGCATTTGGTTGCGGGCAAACCACCGACATTGCGCGTGGACAGCAACCTGATTGAATTGAAGCAATACGGCGTCCTGGCCGGCAATGCCATCGGGACCATGATTGATGTCCTTTTGGAAACGGAAGAAAAACAAAAGAAATTCCGCGACGAAAAAGAATTGGATTTTTCCTTTAATTTTAAGGACAACACCCGTTTCCGCGTTAATGCCTACATGCAAAAAGGTTATCCGGCTGCAGCGCTCCGTGTTGTGCCTAACAAAATTAAAACTCTAGAAGATTTAAGTTTGCCTAGTCAGTTGAAGGATTTTGCCAAGGTCCCGCAAGGGCTGCTCTTAGTTTGCGGACCGACCGGACATGGTAAATCCACGACTTTGGCCGCAATGATCGACATGATCAACCACGAACGCGCCGACAATATCGTGACCATCGAAGACCCAATCGAATACATTTACACCCAGGATAAAAGCTTGATTAACCAACGCGAAGTCGGACAGGACACCAAAACTTTTGGTCGCGCTTTAAGATCCATTTTGCGCGAAGACGCCAACGTCGTACTGGTCGGTGAAATGCGCGATTTGGAATCCATTTCTACAACCCTGACTGTGGCCGAAACTGGGCATTTGGTTTTTGCGACTTTGCACACTAACGATGCTTCCCAAAGTATTGACCGTATCGTTGACGTTTTTCCGGCTTACCAGCAAAACCAAGTCCGTTTGCAGTTGTCGAACGTGCTGCTTGGGGTTATTTCCCAGCGCTTGTTGCCTCGGGTTGGCGGCGGCCGCGTCCCGGCCCTGGAAATCATGACCATGAACACTGCGGTTAGCAACATTATCCGCGATGGTAAGACCCACCAGTTACCAAACGTCATCCATACTTCCACCACCAGCGGCATGATTTCAATGGACCGTTACTTGGCCGAATTGGTCCGCAGTAATCAGGTAAGATTGGAAGATGCCCAAAAGTATGTTTCTGACTTAAGTTTGTTTGAAGCATTAATTAAGAGATAGTTGAACATTAATTAGAACTGTTATGGATTTTTCGTATCAAGCTCGAGACGCCAAAGGAACTTTGAGAACCGGAACCGTGGAAGCGGCAAATCTTAATAATGCCTCCGATATTTTGCAGCAGCACGGTTTGATTGTCATCAAGGTATTACCGATCACTGAAAAGGATATTTTTGAACAGTTGCATTTGTTCCAGGGCGTGCCGCTTAAGGAAATCGTTTTGTTTTCCCGACAGTTGGCCACGCTTATCAATGCCAAAGTTCCGATTGTCCAATCGTTGAAGATTTTAGAATTGCAGGTCAGTTCCAAAAAATTGCGAAGGATTATAAACGAAGTCGCAACTAAGGTTGAGGCAGGGGACAGTTTGTCCGCGGCCATTTCCAATTATCCGAATGTTTTTTCCGGGCTGTACATTAACCTAGTCCACGCCGGTGAATTATCCGGAACCCTGGATGAATCTCTGTTATACTTGGCGACCCAAATCGAAAAGGATTATGATTTGCGGTCCAAAGTTATCGGCGCTTTAATTTATCCGGCGTTCATTGTCTTGGCCTTGGTCATTGTCGGGTTTCTGATGTTCTTGTATGTTTTACCGCCAATGGTCGCAATCCTCCAGGAATCGGAAGTCGCTTTGCCGTTTACCACAAAGATATTGATTTGGTGCACTGAATTCCTGCAGAGCTATTGGTACATCGTTGCCTTTATAATGGTTGGTTCGGTTGTCGGGACCCGCATTTATGTCCACACTTATGGCGGCCGATATGTCTATGACTGGGCGTTAATTCGTGCCCCAGTTTTTGGCCGATTGGTCAGAAGCATTTACATGGCGCGTTTTTCTCGTAACCTTTCCACCCTGGTCGCCGGCGGTATCCCGATTGTCAAAGCATTAGACGCGGTAGCCGACATTGTCGGTAACTACGTTTACCGCGACATTATTTTTGAAGCTTCCAACCAGGTCCAAAACGGAAAAAGTATTGCCTTGGCTTTTGTTGACCGCCCGGAATTTCCTCCAATCGTTTCGCAAATGGTCCAGATTGGTGAAAGCACCGGTAAGTTGCAGGACATTTTGGAAAAGCTGGCCGGATTCTACGAAAAGGAAGTCGAAAGCGTTTTGAAGATTATGACGACTTTGATTGAACCGATCATCATGATGTTACTCGGTTTGGCAGTGGCTGTTATGGTTGCCGGTATCTTGTTGCCGATCTATAACCTTGCCGGAGCCTCCTAGCATAAATATGATGCGTAATAAATTTGATTCAAATCGGGGTTTTACATTAATAGAATTGCTGGTGGTCATTGCCATTATTGGGATCCTGGCTGCTGTTGTTTTGGTTTCCATGAGCTCCGCTCGACAAAAATCCCGTGATGCCCGCCGTTTGGCCGATATTAAGCAGATTCAGACATCATTGGAACTCAGCTTCAGCGATTACAATGCTTATCCCACGACTGCCCAAAATTTATCATCCTTAGTTACGAACGGGTATATGGGAGCCGTGCCTGATCCGCTTCCCGGTGGAACCTGTACAGCAACCACCTACGATTACACCAGTGCCACTACCTCAACCTACGTTATAACTTTTTGTTTAGAAGGCCCGAGCGGTGGATTTGCTTCCGGTTCACACACTGCTTCCGAAAAGGGTTTGTTATAAATTATTTATCCTCAGAATTGCGTCGATAGCATTCAGGAATTTGCCTAATAATTGCTGTCGATATATAATTATGAAGTGCAGTAAGATCGAAATGATACAAAAATTAATCTCAAGGAAAATTATAGTGGATTTAAGGAAACGGCTTTAAAGGCGCCTTGTTTCCTTATGTTTTACGTTAATTTTTCTCTGTACTGGAAGGGGGTGACATCTGTGCAAAATTTATTTAAAAAAGGTCAAAAAGGATTCACATTGATCGAACTTTTGGTTGTTATCGCTATCATCGGAGTCTTGGCCGCGGTTGTGTTGGTTTCTTTGAACTCAGCCCGCGCTAAATCACGTGATGCTCGACGACTTGCAGACGTTCGCCAAATCATGACTGCGTTGGAATTGAACTTCAACGACACGAATGCCTACCCAACAACTGGAGCAGGTATCGCAGCATTGGTCACTAACGGTTACCTCGGCGCTGTTCCAGCTCCATTAACCGGCGGTGCTTGTACTGCAGCTACTTACGGCTACACCAGTGCCTCTACCTCAACCTTCGTCATCACATTCTGTTTGGAAGGTCCAAGCGGTGGATTTGCTTCTGGTTCCCACACTGCGTCAGAACGAGGTTTGCAATAATCTTGAACCCGGTTCCTTTTCTCCTCACAACCGTGGGGAGAAATCAATCTGGTTTAACCAAATATCATCTATAATTTTTGTTGAATAATGCTGAAAACAAAAAAACAAAACGGTTTTACTTTAATTGAATTATTGGTTGTCGTGGCCATTATTGGCATGCTGCTTTCGGTCATCATGATTAGCTTTACGGAATCCAGAAAAAAATCTAGGGATGCCAAGCGTTTGTCTGACATGCAGCAAATCAAAACCGGTTTGGAAATTTATTACGGTACTGGTACCGGTTATCCCGACCTTTCCGATTGGGCGGCTGCGGAATCAACCGGCGCAGTCCTGATCTGCAACGGCGTTGAAACTTTCCGTATCCCTCGCGATATCAGCAATAATATTTTGTTAGGCCTAGTTTACGATTACCAAACGGACGGTACCAGTTTAGCCGGTTGTGGCGGTACAGTCTGGAGCAATTTTAAAGTCACTTTTAACACTGAAGGAACAACTTCGCTTGGCCCAGCCGGAACTTATTACTTGAGTTCGGTTGGATTTACGACTTCCCCTCCTTTTTAAAAAACAAACCCCAAAACCAAAACCCCGCCCAGCATTGGGCGGGGTTTTGTATAAAAGTATTTGGTAGATATAATATTGAAGCATATGCAAATTTTTGTTGAAATTAAAGACTATATTCTCAAACATCAATTTTTAAGCCTAATCGCCATCACGGCAATTGGCTTGGGCTTGCGACTAATCAATTTAGGCATCGAACCGTATTGGGGCGATGAAATTTTAAGTTTGGATATTGCCACGCACTTTACGTCCATTAAGGAAATGATGACGTATTTGAAGTTCGTCGAATTCCATCCACCGCTCTATTATATTTTGGTCCATTACTGGGCGGAATGGTTTGGGACGGGGGAGTTTGCCATTCGTATGCTTTCTGTGATTTTTGGGGTGGCGACCATCCCATTAGCATGGTATTTTGCCCGCGAAATTTTTGACAATAAAAAAATCGCTCTGCTGACCGCGCTAATTCTTGCGGTCCTGCCAATGCAGATCGAGTATAGCCAAGACGCCCGGCCATACGCCATTTTTGTATTTTTTGGTTTAGTCGACTGCATTGTGCTTTGGAAATATTTGATTACACCGAAGGCCTGGTATTTAATTATTTATCTCGTTAGCGCAATCATTGGTTTGTATTTACACTATTCATTCGGATTTATTTTACTTGCGAACTCGGTCTGGTGGTTCTACCAAATTGCAGTATCGAATGGGCAAAAATCCAGACAGCTTATTAATTGGTTAAGTGTTCACACGGCAATCATGCTCGGGTTTGCTTACTGGCTGCCGGCTCTGCTGTACAAAATTGATTTGTCCAACCAAGTCTTGTATGGATTGTCGCGGCATTTTTTTCCAATCCGCGAATCGCACTTTTTTGAATCAGTGACCAACCAAGTCCTTTGGTTAAATAAAGTGCAGCGCATGAACCAGTTAATTATTCTTATTGCTTTTGCCGCCAAGCTTTTGATTATCGGCGGGGGAGTCATGCTCATTAAAAAGGCCACGGGTAACATGACCGCTGACTGGAAAAAGAAATTTACCTTTTTAGCATTCCTAATTGTCATTCCAGCAGTTTTGTTTTTGTTCTCGCCGTTTTCTGTGGCCTATACAGACATCAAGGTTCGCCATCTCTTATTTATAACTATTCCTTTGGTCATGGGCATTGCATATATTTTGGCGCGACTGACTCCTAAAACGGGAATAGTTGTGGCTTTAGTTTTTTTGTTGTCCTTGGCGCCATACTCCAGCGAAATTATTGCCAATGACGGGGAGTGGGATTCACAGCACGCCATTGGCGAAACCGCTTCTGTTATCAACGAACTTTACCAGCCGGGCGACTTGGTGATTATTGTTTCTTCGCCTGGACGCACTAATTTAAACCATTACCTGCGACCGGAACTGGCCGCCGTGCCGATGATGCCATTGGAATATTATGGCGGCGATTTTGGCAGCACTCGCCAGACATTAGGTTTCGTAGAAAACGAATACCAAACCCGTATCCAAAAAACTGATAGTCAAAGTGTTTCGGTCAAACTCGATCGGATTATGAAAATTTACCAGCCGCGCCGGGTCTGGCTGGCCGGTTTTTTGCCGACTGATTGGCATGTCCACCAGTGGTTTACCGAAAAGAACTGGCGTCACGGTTTCCGCCCGGTTGGTGAAAAAATATATTTAGATTCATACACCAACCCCAATGCCTTATAAAGGACAGAAAGTCATTGTGGTCATGCCGGCCTACAATGCCGCCAAAACCCTGGTCGCTTGTTACCAGGCGTTGCCGAAAGAGTACGTTGATGATGTCATCTTGGTTGATGATGCCAGCCGCGACAATACGGTTCAAGTTGCCAGGACTTTGCCTATCAAAGTGTATGTCCACGAGCAAAATTTAGGCTATGGTGGTAACCAAAAAACCTGCTATCGCTATGCACTTGAGAATGGGGGAGACGTAATTATTATGGTCCATCCGGATCACCAATATGACCCGATTTTTATTCCTGAATTTGTTAAATTAATGGTCGATGGCGGCCACAAGGCAGTGTTCGGATCTCGCATGGCTGTTCGGCAAAATGCCCGCATCGGAGGCATGCCGTATTGGAAGTACATAGCTAATATTTTTTTGACAGGTATCGGTAACATGGTTTTGGGCACTAAGCTGACTGAATTCCATTCCGGTTTCCGGGCTTACCATAAAAGTGTTTTTGACCAAATCGACATTTCCAAAAATTCCAACGATTTTGTTTTCGATACCGAAATCATCATCCAATTGGTTGACCGCAAGATTCCAATCAAAGAAATTCCCA
>JANWIA010000011.1 GCA_025450105.1 Candidatus Doudnabacteria bacterium
CCTTGGCCGAATCCAAAGAAAAAGAAGTAATGACAATTTAACAATATATGATTCTTACAATTGCAATTTTTATAGTAATTCTTGGTTTGCTCGTCTTCGTTCATGAGTTCGGGCATTTTATTATGGCCAAACGCGCTGGTATGGCAGTGGAGGAATTCGGTTTTGGTTTTCCACCGCGCTTGTTCGGGATCAAATTTAAGGAAACATTATACTCGATTAACTGGATACCGCTGGGCGGATTCGTAAAAATTTTAGGGGAAGACGGGCAAATGTCCGACAATCCGCTGAGTTTTGGTTCAAAATCTTTTACCCAAAGATTTTTAGTGTTAGTTGCCGGTGTGAGCATGAATGTGGTTTTTGCCTGGCTATTGATTTCATTAGGGTTAGGCCTTGGTTTGCCAACAGTTATCAATGAAGGTGAACAATTACCGGCAAATGCAACGCTTAAGAGTTCTTCAATTGCTGTGTTGGAAGTTGCCCAATCCAGTCCTGCCGAAATGGCCGGCTTGAAGGTTGGGGACAGAATCACAATGATTAATGGCGAGCGAATCGATTCTTTGGAAGAAGTCCAAACAATTACCAAACAAATTGCCGGCACCGAAGCGACTTATGAAATTACCCGCGGCGAAACTAAAATGGAACAAAAAATTACGCCACGCGCCAATCCGCCTGCAGACGAAGGCCCATTGGGGATTTCTTTGGCCAGTGTTGGTTTGGTTTCTTACCCGTGGTACACAGTGCTCTATAAAGGAATTATTGCCACGGCTAATTTGGTTTGGAGCACGCTCACGGCATTTTGGGAAGTTATTACCAATTTATTATCCGGTTCCGGTCCGGGCGTTGATTTAACCGGGCCCGTGGGGATTGCCCGCTTAACTGGGGACGTTGCCGCACTTGGATTCATTTACCTTTTGCAATTTACTGCAGTGTTGTCGATTAACCTTGCAATTATCAACGGCATTCCGTTTCCAGCGCTTGATGGCGGCCGCATCCTGTTTTTGGTTATCGAAAAACTGCGCGGCAAGAAAATGAATGCCAAGGCCGAGCAAGTCGCCAACACTTTGGGGTTTGCACTCCTACTCTTGTTAATGTTATTCGTGACGATTAAAGACGTCCGCGGATTCTGATACAATTATTCGCTTCATTAGTTGAATTCGTAGATTAGTATCGATACCAATATACGGATCAGTACGAATGAAACGAATTAAAAATATGAATAAATCTTTTGAAAAAAAAGGGTTAACAAAAAAATCAGAAAATATTTCTGATTGGTACCACGATGTTATTCTTCGCGCCGAACTGGCGGAGTATTCGGATGTTAAAGGATGCATGATCATTAGACCAAATGGTTACGCGATTTGGGAAAAGACCCAAGCGGTTTTGGACGCGTGGTTTAAAGAATATGACGTAAAAAATGTTTACTTCCCGATTTTTGTGCCAATGGAATTATTTGAAAAGGAAAAGAAACATGTGGAAGGTTTTGCTCCGGAACTGGCCGTGGTCACCCACGCCGGCGGGGAAAAATTGGCTGAGCCGCTTGCAATCCGCCCAACGTCCGAAACAGTCATCACCCAAAAATTCGCCGACTGGATCCAGAGCCACCGTGATTTGCCAATGAAGCTCAATCAATGGTGCAATGTTGTGCGCTGGGAAAAGCGTACTTATCCGTTTTTGCGTACTTCAGAATTTTTATGGCAGGAAGGGCACACAGTTCATAAAGATAAGGATGATGCCATGGCCATGGTCATGCAGGCTTTGGAATGGTATAAAAAATATTACGAAGAAGTTTTGGCGATTTCGCCTTATGTTGGTTTAAAGAGTGAAAATGAAAAATTTGCCGGTGCAGACTTAACCTATTCCATTGAATTGGTCATGCCAGATGGCAAAGCCTTGCAAGCTGCAACCTCACATTATCTTGGACAGAATTTTGCTAAAGGATTTGATGTTGAATACTTGGACGAGACAGGTAAAAAACAATATGTCCATCAAACGTCCTGGGGATTATCAACCCGTGCCATTGGTGGTTTGATTTTAACCCATGGTGATGACTCCGGAGTGGTATTGCCGCCGGAAATTGCGTTCGCTCAAGTTGTAATCATTCCAATCAACAATAAGGACGAGACTGTGCAGCAAAAAGCTTTGGACGCCGCAAATGATTTGGCAAAGGATTTGAAGAAGCATAAAGTCCGAGTCATTGTTGATGCGGATTATAAATCTTCACTAGGAACCAAAATCAACAATTGGGAATTGAAGGGTGTGCCGCTTCGCTTGGAATTGGGCGCCAAAGAATTGGAAGCTCAAGAAGTCCAAGCAGTTCGACGCGACAATTTTGAGAAATCAAAATTGAAATTGGCTTCAGCCACAGAATCGGTTGTTGCCATGCTCGAAACCATCCAAAGTGATTTGTACAAAAAATCCGAAGCCTTAAAAAGGTCCTTAACCGTAGAAGCAGACGGTATCCAGGATTTTAAACGAATATTGAACGAACAGAAAGCTTTTATCCGCGTGCCTTGGTGTGAAGACCCGGCTTGTGAAGATCGTGTGAAAGCAGAAACCAAAGCAACCTCCCGCGTTTTTGAATTGGACCGCATTGACGAGAACCAGGATTACAAGTGCTTCGCCTGTGGAAAAAAGGCTCACCGCAAATGGTTGTTTGCGCAAAGCTACTAATAAAAAAAAGTTATTGTACAAAACTTAATACTTAACCTACAATTTAGACATAAAAAATCCCCCAAATGGGGACAAAACAAAACCATCCGGTCATCCGACCGGATATTGAGTCGAATGGCTCGACATCAAGCAACCACCATTAAGTAAATTCCTTCTGGAATAGATAGGCACGAGAGAGACCTATGGCACTGCTAGACTTTGTATACAAAAGATTTTCAAATGATGTGGGAATTGATTTGGGAACCGCAAACACCCTTGTTTATGTTAAAGGCAAGGGCATTGTTATTAATGAACCCTCGGTAGTTGCCATAAACCAAAAAACTAAACAGATTTTGGCCATTGGTGAGGAAGCAAAGCGTATGGTTGGCCGGACCCCGGCCCATATAGTGGCTCATCGGCCCTTAGTAGACGGCGTGATTTCGGATTTTGAAATTACAGAACAGATGCTGCGATACTTTATAGAAAAGGTCAGCCAGTCGAGTCTGGGGTTTTTATCGCGTCCACGTGTGGTGGTTGGGATTCCGTCGGGCGTTACCGAAGTCGAAAAGCGCGCGGTGCAGGACGCCACTTTGAATGCCGGTGCGCGCGAAGCGTTTTTGATCGAAGAGCCGATGGCTGCGGCAATCGGTGCCCGGTTGCCGATCCAAGACCCAAACGGCTCTTTTATTGTTGATATTGGCGGCGGGACTGCGGAAATTGCCGTCATTTCATTGGGCGGCATTGTTGTTTCAAAAAGTATCCGCATCGCCGGTGATGAAATGAACGAAAACATTATCCAATTCGCCCGCGACGAATATAATTTGTTGATCGGGGAACGCACGGCCGAAGACATTAAAATCCGAATCGGCTCGGCGTATCCAATGAAAGAAAAAACCAAAGCCCAAATTCGCGGCCGTGATTTGATTAGCGGTTTGCCAAAAGAAATTACTGTGACTGACGAGCAAATTCGCAAGGCGTTGTCTCGTTCAGTAAAAACTATTGTCAATAATATTAAAATGGCGGTGGAAGAAACTCCACCGGAATTAATTTCGGATATTATGGAACGCGGCATCACTCTGGCAGGCGGCGGTGCACTGTTGCGCGGTTTGGACAAATTGATTGAAGAAGAAACCCAAATGCCAATCACAATTACTGATGATCCGTTAACAGCCGTTGTCCGCGGCACAGGAATTGTTCTGGAAGACATTGAAACCTTGAAAGATGTTTTGGTCGTTACCGATTTCGAACAAATACCAAGATAGAAATCGATATTGGATATTAGATAATGGATATTGTCGTGAATATCTAATATCAAATATCTAATATCACCATGAGATTTATTTACAGTAAAACTTTTATCCGGGTCTTCGTGGGGTTTTTGCTGGTTGCCGGCTTTGTGATTTTTGATAACCTTGGTTACCTTGGTGTAATCAAGGGCGCTTTTTTTAAAGTCCATGGCAATGTCTCCAATGTTTTTGTGCATGGCACGACTCGTGTGAAGGATTTTGTTGAAACTATTGTCATTGTCAAAAACCTCGCCCGCGAAAATGCGGAGCTGAATCAAAAAATTGACGAACTGTCATTTGAAAACGCCCGACTAAAAGTTGCTCAGCAAGAAAATATCACTTTGCGCCAAGCACTTAAATTGGATAATGACAATACTTATAACGTTATTGCCGCGGAAGTAAAGCTACTTGATACAACCGGTTTTGCGCGGACCATTGTCATTAACAAAGGGGAAGTTTCGGGTTTGCGCCTGGGGCAAGCAGTGGTTGTGGCTCCAGGAATTTTGGTCGGGAAAATCACCAGGACTTACAGGGATACATCAGAAGTTACACTTATCACTGATCCGTCCTTAATTATCAACGGCGAGGTTGTGGATTCCGGGGCCAGGGGATTGGTCCGTGGCGAACACGGCCTTGGGATGATCTTTGATTTGATCACGCAAAATGAAGTCATTAAATCTGGCGATTTAATTTCAACCTCCGGTTTAGGCAATGACTTCCCACAAGGATTATTGGTCGGCGAAATCGTCGGTATTCAGTCATCGTCATCTGAACTTTTCCAGAAAGCCTTTGTTTCGCCAGCCGCGGAACTTCGAGCATTAAGATTCGTCCTGGTAATTCAGTAATATGAAATACTTATTATATTTTTTGGCCATCTTTTTTTTATTCATCCTGGAAGCAGGAGTCTTTAGCCAGTTTTATTTTTTGCCGGTAATTCCGCCATTGGTCATTGTTTTTTCCGCACTGCTAATTCCTTTAGACGGACGGCAATTGTCCATTTTCAGTATTATTGCCAGCGGCGTACTCTTAGATTTTCTCTCTAGCCAGCCCGATGGAATATTGCTGTTAAGTCTGGTCATTGCTTGCCTGGTTAATTACGTTTTGATTAACTGGTGGTTAGTTAGGGACTATAATATTGGTATATTGTTCATATCAACCGCGGCAACAATCCTGGTCTATTTTGTGAGCGTATTGATTCTGGCAAAACTTTTTACCGTCATTGGCATTGGCCGGGATATCGAATATGGATATTTGCTGACACACGGGTTAGTTTGGTCGTTGCTGCTGGGACTGGTCTTTACCTATCCAGTTTATTATTACTACTTGTTGCTTCAAAAAATTACCCAAAAAAATTGGGTCAGGAAAAATAAATTTGCTTAAATGAGTCCATTTGAATACATTGGCATAAATAAAAAATCAAAAGGGTCTCGCGGCGAGATTGGTTTTGATGAAGTCTTTTTGGACGGGCAAACCGAATCACGGGTCATTGACGATGAACGCGACAATTTAAATTACCGCCTTCTCGGCTTGGTTTTGATGATGGCCTTTGCCGTCTTGTTTGGCCGGATTTATATTTTACAAAGCGTGCGCGGCGATGATTACCGGGCACAGGCCGAAGGTAACAAATCTCGACAGCAATATATTTTGGCGCCGCGTGGGTTGATTTTGGATTCACAGGGTAAAACCATTGTCAGCAATTTGCCGAGCTTTGAATTGGTAGCCATTCCCGCAAACTTACCAACCGATCCGCAAATCTTGGATTCAAAAATAAATAAACTGGCCCAAATTACCGGTTTCGATAAATCCGAAATGCAGGCGGCCATTGCTAAAATGGATCGGGAAAGTTTCCAACCGCAGACCTTGGTCCAGAACGTGGAAAAAAATGCGGCCTTAACCATCATCGGTGACGGTCCGGAGTTTAGCGGCTTTGCAGTACAGAATAATCCTATTCGCGACTACAAGGATCCGTTAATGTTTGCTCATTTGGTTGGTTACACTGGCAAAATTACCCAAGAGGAATTGCAGGACAAAGACGGGCAAAATTATTTACTTAACGATTACATTGGTAAAACCGGATTGGAGTATCAGTATGAAGAATATTTGCGCGGCATTCCCGGACAAAAACCGAGCGAAATCGACGCCCAGGGCAACCTCATAAAAAATTTACAGGAAATTCCGGCTATTCCTGGCAACAATATCAAGCTCAGCGTCGATTACGACATGCAAAAGGTTATGTACGACAGTTTAGTTGGTTCCATGAAAAAGTTTAATGAGACAAATGCCGCAGCCGTGGTCACCAATCCTCAGACCGGCCAGGTCCTGGCGTTCATGTCTTTGCCCGGATTTGATAACAATTGGTTTGCGCGAGGAATTTCCGGCCTAGAATACGCCGGTTTGATAAGCGACAAAAATATCCCATTGTTGAACAGGGTCACCACAGGTCAATATCCGCCTGGGTCAACGGTTAAACCAGTTTTGGCCATTGCAGCCCTAACTGAAGGCACAATCACCCCACAAACCAAAATTTTGGACGATGGGGTCATTAGGATCGGCAGCTATACCTATTATGGTTACAACCGTGCCGGGTTAGGGGTAATGGATGTCTATTCGGCCATTGCCCGGTCATCAGATATTTTCTTTTACACGGTTGGCGGTGGAAATCCAAAAAATGAAGTCCAAGGTTTGGGTCAGGATAAAATTGCAGACTGGCTGCGCCGATTTAATTTGGGCAAGCCATTGGGTATCGATTTGCCAAACGAAAAAGGTGGACTGGTCCCAGACACGGCCTGGAAAAAATCCTATAAAAATGAACCTTGGTATTTGGGCGACACTTATCACTATGCTATCGGCCAGGGAGATTTATTGGTCACACCGTTGCAAATCAACAGTTGGACTTCAACCATTGCCAACGGCGGAAAAATTATGCAGCCTTATATTTTGGACGAGGTTGTGAATATTGACGGTAAAACAATTGTAAAAAAACAATCGACCGTTATTAATGAAAATTTCTTGGATCCAAAATGGGTTAAGGTTGTGCAGGACGGCATGCGCCAAACTGTGACTGCCGGCAGCGCCCAATCTTTGAATACGCTTCCAGTCGCGGTTTCAGGGAAAACAGGCACGGCACAAATCATCACCAACAACTTGAGCGAAACACACGCCTGGTTTACGGCGTACGCCCCAAGCGAAAATCCGCAAATTGCAATTACAGTTTTGGTCGAACGTGGTGGGGAAGGGTCATCGGTTTCCGTGCCGGTGGCCAAAGACGTCATTAAGTGGTGGGCAGAAAACCGTTGGCAAAAATAGTGAACCTGTAATTTAGGGTGTATAATATTGCTATGAACGAAATATTTCATCGTATCGCACATCGAATTTCCGAAATAATGGGATCTTCCGTGACCTTTATGTTGGCTTTGGTTTTGGTCTTAGTTTGGGGATTACTTGGACCCCCGTTTGAATATTCCGATTCCTGGCAGTTGGCAATTAATACGACCACAACTATCCTGACTTTCCTCATGGTCTTTTTGATTCAGAACACGCAGAATCGAGATTCTAAAGCATTGCACTTAAAGCTCGACGAATTAATTCGCGGTAGCCGTGGCGCGCGCGACACGATGGTTGATGCCGAAGATTTGTCGGAAGAAGAAATGGATAAGTACCAAAAAGAATTTGTAAAATTACAACGCAAAGCAATTCAGGCCGTTCGCAACAAGAATAAATAATCCCAAGCATTGACAAGAGAAAAGAAATAGAATAAAATTTGTTTGTTAATCAAGGACCCCAATTTGGGGGTCTTTTATAAAATAATCGAATACCATGAATAAGAAAGTTTTGTTGACAGAAGACGGTTTGAAGAAACTTCACGAAGAACTTAAACACCTTAAAGAAGAACGACGCAAGGAAATTATTGAGCGCATCCAGGAAGCGATTTCCCACGGTGATTTGTCAGAAAACGCTGACTACGCCCAAGCCAAGGAAGAACAGGCGTTTATTGAAGGCCGCATCCAAGAGCTTGAGGACATGATCAAGAACGCTGAGATCATTGAACACCGCGCCAACAATAATATGGTATCGATCGGTTCAACTGTGGCGCTTAAAACTAACGGCAAGGATGTAAAGTACACTATTGTCGGTTCCAACGAAGCCAACCCGGCTTCCGGAAAAATTTCAAACGAATCGCTAGTTGGAAAATCATTGCTTGGCGCTAAGGTTGGTCAAAAAGTGGTGGTTCAAACCACAGTCGGCAAAACTGAGTACGAAGTTGTAGGCATCGAATAATAAATTTAAACCGCCCATTCTAGGGCGGTTTTTTAATTCATATTTTTTCAATTCACACATTTTAATTCCTGGCTTATTTTTTTAACATTACTCTTAAGGTTTTGGTATTGTAGTAAATGGCGAACAGAAAAATCAGCGCCAACATTTGGTTAATGACAAAGAAGAACTCCTCTCCATCAACAAACGCATTGATACCGTAATACTCGAATACTAAGAATCCGACAATGGCAATTGCGGAATTAAACCCAATGACCCATTGTTGTTTTGGATTTGTTAAACCTGAAAATATTCCCAGAAGCAGAATGGCGATGATAGAAACGGCAGTTGGCATTGTCAGGACAGGCTTTACAACCGGCAAAAGGATTGCCATGGTGATGGCGCTGAACATAAATAGACTTCGTACCGTATCACCATAGTAGTGTCTCATTATTTTTTTCTCGGATGTTGCGCTTTCCATTTCTTTAAGCCGTGAGTAATAATCCGGTAATTCTTTAAGGTGTGCCCAGGCAATTTTTCCGGTCATGGTTAAATTGTCGTTTGTGACATTGGTTTGTTCATCCATCAAGCCATGTTCCATTTCGACATTAATCCCATCGTGAAATTCGTTAATGTCAATGACTGTCCAGTCCAAACCTAATTCGTCACCAACCTTCCGTGCTCGTTCAATTGTTATTTGGTCCATCATTGCTTTGAGGGTTAATTTGCTTTGGGCTTTGGTTTAATAATAGCGCTCCAACAATAAATAC
>JANWIA010000012.1 GCA_025450105.1 Candidatus Doudnabacteria bacterium
AAAGAACTGGGCGCTGTTTTAATTTAAAGAAAAGGGAGTAAGGGGCGAAAAAGGGGTTAAAGGGAACGGGCGGTGATTTCCTTTAGGATTTTTTCGGACAGTTTTGAAAGTTTCATAGTGCCTAAATCCTTTTGGTTGCGGGCACGGACGGAAATCGATTTTGCTTTTACTTCCTTTTCGCCGATGATGATCATGTATGGCACTCTTTCTAATTCTGCTTCGCGGATTTTTTTGCCCACGGATTCCGAGCGATCATCCAGTTCGGCGCGGATTCCTTGCTGGCGCAAATTTTCCAAGACAGTTTGGGCGTATTTGTTTTGGTTGTCTGTAATCGGTAAAATTTTTACCTGCACTGGCGCTAACCAAACAGGGAACGCTCCGGCAAAGTGTTCAATCAAAATGGCAAAGAATCGCTCGAACGATCCAAGCAGCGCGCGGTGGATAACACTTGGAGTTTGGCGCTGACCCTTTTCGTCAACGTATTCCAATTCAAAGCGTTTAGGCATTTGGAAGTCCAACTGCACGGTCGAAAGCTGCCATTTGCGGCCAAGCACGTCTTTGATACGCATATCGATTTTTGGTCCATAAAATGCGCCGTCACCTTCCATGATTTCGAATTTCCATTTGGCTTTTTTTAGGGCCTTAGCCAAAGCATCCTCAGCTTTATCCCAATCTTTTTTGTCGCCTAAAGCTTTAGAAGGGCGAGTGGCCAGTACCACATCTTCAACTGTCATACCAAAGACGTCGAAGATTTCTTTAATGCGGCCAAGTAATTCCGCGACTTCATCGCTGACTTGGTCTGGCGTCACGAAAATGTGGGAATCGTCTTGCGCAAACGCTCGAGTGCGGGTTAATCCACTTAATGCGCCAGAAAGTTCATTGCGGTAAAGGATAGACATTTCCGCAAATCGTAAAGGCAAATCTTTGTAGGAGTAGAGTCCGGTTTTATAGAGCGCCATGTGGCCCGGACAATTCATTGGTTTCATGCCAAAGTCGCGGCCTTCGATTTTGAAGACAAACATATCGTCCTTGTAATGGTCCCAATGGCCGGAAGTTTTGAATAGTTCTGAATCGAACATCTGGGGCAAGCGGACTTCCTTATAGCCTTGGCCATAGGAAATTTCGCGCACGAATTTTTCCAGTTCATTGCGGACGATTGTGCCGTTCGGTAAATAGAATGGAATGCCTGGGGAGAGTTCGTGGAACATGAACAGGCCGAGTTTTGGACCGAGCACACGATGGTCGCGCTTCACGATTTCTTCCTGCATTTTTACATACTCATCCAATTCTTCTTTGGAATTAAAAGCCAGGCCATAGACGCGTTGCATTTGTGGGTTGGCTTGGTCGCCGCGCCAGTAAGCGCCGGACGTACGATCAAGTTTGAATGATTGTGGATCAATTTCCGAAGTGTTCTTGACGTGGCCGCCGCGGCAAAGATCCGTAAACTTTCCGGTCTTGTACAGGGAAACTGTATTGGCTTTGTCGGTGTCTTTTTTGAGATTGGTTAAATCGCCATCAGCGTTGAGAATTTCATCAGCCTTAGTGGTGCCGAATTTTTCAATGTCTTTGATCAATTCAATTTTGAACGGTTGGTTTTGCGCGGAGAAAAAAGTTTTAGCTTCGTGCGTGGACATTTCATTGCGCGTAAAATCCAATTTTTGTTTGACCAATTCCCGCATTCTCTTTTCCAGTTTCTTTAAATCTTCAGGAGTCAGCGGGCGGGGGAGCAGGAAATCGTAGAAGAATCCATTTTCGATAACCGGTCCAACACCAAGGTGTGCTTTAGGAAACATTTCCAAAACGCTGCTTGCTAAAATATGGGCGAGCGAATGACGAAGGTTGTGAAGTTTTTCTGTTTGTTGTGCTTTCATAGAATTAAAAAAACCAAGCCTGATAGCTTGGGATCCTCTCGGATGGTTCCACCCAATAATTACTTAATTGCCTCGATTTAACGCTTCGAGTGTGCGTCCGGCTCCATGGTTGGTGGCCATTTCAATGCCGAAATTGATTAAATTAATTATAGTCGGCCTTGAACAATTAGTCAAAAAATATCAACTAGTCTAGTAAAATAAACAAGAATCAAAAGACAAGTACCAAATAATAATCAATTACCGATAATCAGTAACCCTACCTTAGAGTTTGAGTATTGTATATTGATTATTTTTTATGATTTGATATTTGTTTTTTGGTTATTATTTTATTGAATCTATATCTGTAACAACTCAGTGATTTTTTCCCGCAGTTCCTGGTTCAAACTAATTTTGAACGGTGTTTTGACTTGCTGCTGGTTTACCATCAAATTGACTGGTTGTTCCCCCGGATAAGTTTCAAAAAGTTTTTTCAATTCCATAATAATTTCCTCGTTGGCGTTAGCCGGCAGGGTAATAGTCACAACATTCGGGCCTGGCGGTGTTGTCGGGTCTGGAGGCATTTGCCCGGCGGCCTCGCGGGCATTGTCGAGCATGGTTGTGTATTCTTTAATCTCATCAGCCAGGAATTTCGGCACACCGTCTTTGTCCGAAACTTTTCCGGTAATGATGACAATTTTTTCCATTTCCACTAGCTCGCGATATTTTTGGAACAGGTTAGGGAAGACTAAGACCTCGATGCTGCCGCCCATGTCCTCAATGTCAATAAAGGCCATTTGGTCGCCTTTACGAGTAACAATTTTTTGAACTTTTGTGACGATGCCGCCAATAATGACGGTACCTTTGATTGTGGCAATAGATTTGATTGGTTTGGTGATTTTAGTAAGCATTTCGTGGTGCTCTTCCAGCGGGTGCGCGGAAACATACAGACCGAGTAATTCTTTTTCCCAGCTTAGGCGGTCTTTTTTGGAAACCGGTTCGACTTCTCGCAATTTCAATTTTATTTTCGGCATTGCGGCGACACCAAACAAACTATTTTGTGAGCTGCTAGAGTCCTTGGTTTGCTGTTTGGCCATTTCCAAAATTAAATCAGTGTTGGCCAATAATGTGGCTCGTTCCCCGAATTTATCCATGGCGCCGGATTTAACCAAAGCTTCCCAGGATTTTTTGTTAAAATTCCTGGTTTGGATACGGGTTACAAAATCTTCCAAATCCACAAACTTGCCGCCAAGTTTGCGGCGTTCTTTAATTTGTTCAATGACATCGGAACCCAAATTTTTAATCGCTTTTAATCCGAATCGAATATTTTGCTCGTCGATAACGGTAAAGTTGCCCAAGCTTTCGTTAACGTCAGGCGGCAAAACTTCTATACCCATGCTTTTACATTCCTCGAATGCATCGGCAATTGTCACAGGGTCACCGGCTTCGGCAGTCATGACCGCGGCCATGAATTCCACAGGGAAGTTAGCTTTCATGTAAGCGGTTTGATAGGATACGATTCCGTATGATGCAGCATGGGCTTTGTTGAATCCATACGCGGCAAACGGTTCGATTAAACTCCAAAGCTGCAAAGCTTTTTCTTTGTTGTAGCCGGAATGGTCAATACAACCCTGGATGAATTTTTCCTTTTGCGCCGCCATTTCCTTTGGGATTTTCTTACCCATGGCTTTACGGAATTTATCAGCCTCTTCCCAGTTGTATCCGGCAATTTCAATCGACGTCGTCAAAACGTCGTCCTGGTAAGTCATGATTCCGTATGACGTCGACAAATAGTCTTTCATTTTTGGATCCATATAGTGGACCATTTGCGGATTGTGTTTGCGGCGGACATATTCTGGAATCGATTCCATCGGCCCAGGGCGATATAAAGCGACCATGGCCATGATGTCGTCAATTTTGGTTGGCGCCAATTCCTTTAAGTAGCGGGTCATGCCCGAACTGCCTAATTGGAACAAGCCCATGGTTTTCCCCGCGGCCAGCAAACGAAAAGTTTTTTTATCATCCATAGGCAATTTCTGCAAATCAATTTCCACGCCCTTGGTGTATTTAACAATATCAATGGCGTTTCCTAAAATCGACAAGTTGCGGATCCCAAGGAAGTCCATCTTGACCAAGCCGGCGTCTTCGCAGGAATGCATTTCGTATTGGGTAATGACTTTTCCGTCCTGGTCGGTTTGCAGCGGAGTGTAATCAGTCAGGGGAGTTGGGGAAATAACCAAACCGGCTGCATGGACAGAGGCGTGGCGAGCCGCACCCTCAACCTTCATACTCAGTTCAAGTAGTTGTTTGGTTTCCGGGTCTTTGTCAAAAACTTCTTTTAATTCCGGACTAATGGCCAAAGCTTTTTCAATCGTCATGTGAAAGCCTTGTTTGCCAAGCGGAATCAGTTTCGCGATTTTGTCGCACTTGGCATAAGGAATTCCCAGTGCCCGGCCCATGTCGCGGACTGCTGCACGGGCCATCATGGTGCCAAAGGTCACAATTTGCGCGACCTTATCAATACCGTATTTTTGCGTGACATAGGCAATGACTTCGTCGCGGCGGTTATCGGCAAAGTCCATATCAATATCTGGAGGAGACGGACGCATTGGATTTAGGAAACGTTCGAACGGTAATTTATAATCGAGCGGATTAACCGTAGTTACGCCAATGGAATAAGAAACGAGTGAACCGGCGGCCGAACCTCTGGTTGTGGCAATAATTCCTTTTTCTCGCGCCCAGTTTACAAAATCCGCAACCACCAAAAAATAACCGGAATATTTTTTATTGATGATAACACTCAGTTCGTAATCAAGACGCTCTTTAACATCCGGCGGCACGCCATCAAGGTACGCCGGTTTGTCCGATAAGCCTTCGGTGGCGATTTTGGTCAGGTATGTGTCGGCGTTAAATCCGTCCGGCACTTGGAAATCCGGGAAGTAGCGTTCGTTGAGCGGGATTTCCAAAGCGCATTTATCCGAAACTAATTTGGTATTGGTCACGGCTTCAGGAATGTCCGCAAACAAGTCCATCATTTGCTGTTCGGTTTTAAGTGCGAGGGACGAGTGGCGCATATCCAGGCGGTTGGTGTCCTGGACTGTGCGGCCCATGCCCACGCAAAGCAACAAATCCTGCGCTGCCGCATCGTCTTCCTCCAGGTAATGGCTGTCGGCGGTGGCAACCAGCGGCACCCCAGTGGTTTTGGAAAGTTCAATCAGTCGTTCGTTTAGGATCCGTTCCTTTTGCGAATAATCGGCATTGGTACTTTGATGGCGCTGGATTTCCAGATAAAAATTGTCGCCAAACATTTTTTTATAATCTTCAACCAGTTCTATGGCGCGCTTACTGTCATTGTTAAGCAAGGCGCGGGGAATGTCGCCGCGCATACAGCCGGATAACGCAATTAGATTTTGCGAATGGGCGGCTAAAGTCTTTTTATCGATGCGGGGTTTGTAGTAATAGCCTTCCAAATGGGCAATGGTCGTTAGCTTCATCAGATTTTTGTAGCCGTTAAAATTTTTGGCCAACAAAATCAAATGAAAATAATCGTCGTCAATGCGCGCGCGTTTGTCTTCGATGTTGTCTATGGCCAAATAGGCTTCCATGCCGACAATTGGTTTTAGCCCGGCCGCAGTCGCTTTTTTGTAAAATTCCACGGCGCCATGCAAGACGCCATGGTCGGTCAACGCTAGTGCATCAAAACCTTTTTTTTGGGCATTTTGAATGAGGCTGTCGATTTGCGGCAGTCCGTCGAGGAGTGAATAATGGGAGTGAACGTGAAGATGGGTGAATTTGGCCATGGGTAAACCTATTATATAGTGGCAAGTGGGGAGTGGGAAGTGGAAAGCCTGTGAATTAAAAAAATGGTATAATGTCTGTACTAAATTCAAACAAAATGGCGCTTAACGACAACGAACGGATGCAGGAAATTGGCCTGGTTATTGGGGACAGTTTCCGCGGCCGCAACAAAAAATGGATTTATTTTCAGGTTTTTATTTTCCTCGTCGCCTTCCCGATGTACTTTGGTGTGCGGGAAGCAGTTTATAATGTGGCCATGAGTGCGTATCACGCGCCCAAGGTTACGGAACTGGCCGAGCGTCTGCCCTTGGAAATTATTGAACAAGGATTTTTAAAGAGCGGCGATAACAATTACACTCCTTACGTCAAACTAAAAAATCTCAATTTGGACTGGGGCGTGCCGGATTTAGAGTATTCCGCTGACGTCAAAACTTTGGATGGCACGATGCTGTCTACCGTAACCGGAGCAAGTTTTATTTTACCGGCCACGGACAAATACATATTGTTGCCCAGGATCAATTCCAGCAAAACCCCAACCTCGATTGATTTTTCTCTTTTGGGCTCGAAGTTCGTTTTAAAACCCGTAACTTTTCCCGAAGTTAACATAGACGTCCAGCGTACGCAAGTCGGGATTGTGGACGGGCAAACTGTATTGAGCGCGGTCCTCAAAAACAACAGTCCGTTTACGATTGCCCAGGTTGATATCCCGGTAATTCTTTATAACGAACGCACTCAAATTGTTGGTTTGAACTACACAAACATTAATGACCTTAAGTCCGGTGAATTGCGATCCTTCCAATTAACGTGGCCGTCAATACTGCCCGGAATACTACGCGCGGAAATCTCCCCCGAGCTTAACGTTTTCAACAAGGAACTGTTACAGACTCAAGGGCCGGTTTCGCCCTTTGACCAATGAGACAATGGTTTGGAAATTTTCGATACTTTGACCTGGTCCTTTTTGGCAGCAGCATTTTGCTGCTGCTTTTGGGTTTATTGATGATCTATTCCACGACCCTCGACACCGAGGCCAATTTATTGTTGCGTCAGGGGATTGTCGCAGTCGTCGGTTTTGTCGGCATGTTTTACTTGGCATTTTTTGATTACCGGGATTTGAAGCGGGTCACCGGATTTATTTATTTGGCGATTTTGGCGGCACTGCTGGCGGTTTGGTTTTTTGGCGCCAACATCCGCGGATCCGTCCGCTGGATTGACTTGGGATTTTTTAATTTGCAGCCGGCGGAATTTGCCAAGCTGGCCATTGTCATTATCATGGCCAAGTTTTTGGACCAGCACGGCGAACGCCTAAAATCTTTTCGATACGTTTTACTTTCTGCTGTTTACGTTTTGATTCCGGTATTTTTGATTTTGATTGAGCCGGATCTTGGTTCATCACTGATTGTGTTCTTTACATGGTTTGCCATGTTGATGTTTTCCAAAATCAGCAAAAAACATTTGATGGCTTTAATTGCCGCCGGACTCGTTTTGGCGGTAGCCGCCTGGTTTTTTGCTTTGCATGATTACCAAAAGCAGCGAGTGTACACATTTATAAATCCGGCCAGTGATCCGCAAGGGCAAGGCTACAATGTCATCCAGTCGATTATCGCTGTCGGATCCGGGGAATTATTTGGCCGGGGAGTGGGCCGCGGCTTGCAATCACAACTGAAGTTTTTGCCGGAACGCCAAACCGATTTTATTTTTGCTTCGACCGCAGAAGAATTAGGTTTGGTCGGAAGTTTTGTTATTCTGCTTTTGTATGTCATCATCTTGTTTCGGGTCTTGCGCGCCGTGCGTTCGGCACGGGATAATTTTGGTATGTACTTGTCTTTGGGAATCTTCTTTATGTTGTTTTTCCAAATCCTTATCAACATCGGCATGAACATTGGCATCCTGCCGGTCACGGGCATTCCGCTACCACTTTTAAGTTATGGTGGTAGCTCATTATTGACGACTTTGCTAAGCTTAGGCTTAGTTCAGAGCATTATTGCGCGGCAAAAGGCCTTGCGATTTGGCGCATAACCGCCAAAATTAGTGGCAATTGTAGGGTTTTAACAGGTTGACGTTCAAATATATTACTCCTACAATAAATTTAAGAAAGGAAACGGATGCCAAAGTTTGATTTCAAGAAAATCATCGAATGGTTAGCGTACATCTTGCGATGTCCGGTCTGCGGACACCGCTATAATCTTGAGCAGACTAAAGTCATTGAAAGCAAGGAAGAGAAGGCAATGGCCGGCACCAACCTTTTGGTCCACACCGATTGTGACCGTTGTAAGAGTTCTGTCGTTTTTAGCATCGCAGTTGACGGGCCGGAAATTTTTTCAATAGGCATGGTCACGGATTTAACCTCACAGGACACCGACAGATTCAAGAATTTCGACCCGATTACTTCTGACGAAGTCCTTGCCACACATGAATTTTTGAGCGCCTTCGACGGCGACTTCAAAAAACTCCTCAAATAATTTTTCTAAACACCTCCATAGGAAGGTGTTTTTTCTTGTCTTGTGATATATTAGTGTGACAGGAGGATATGATGGATAAGGTTGAAATGTACGGCAATGAATCCCGGCCGCGATACGCCTATCGAAGTCTGGCGGTTGTCGAGTTTCTGGTGGAGGTGCTTGGCAAAGAGAAGGTTTTGCGAACATCAAACTTACCGCCCAGGGTCGGGGATTGGTTCGCGGATCTTGTCCGGTACGCAAGTGATGAAAAGAATTACTACGATGGACCGCCTTCTATGCTTCGGTCGGGAACCCCACAGGACCACCACTACCTGGCGCATCTGGCTTACTGGACAGCGGAAGGGGCAAACAAGAAAAACTTCCTCGACCCACTTGCTTGTTACTGGGAACCGGAACTTTTGAAACGATCACATACTTGGTTCGGTTCATTGCCGGGCCTAATGGGTCGGTTGCGGCAACCAGGACTTCTTTTCCGCGGCGATCCGGCGGCGATTCGGAAACTGATCATGCTTATGAAGGCCATCTCTCTAATGACTGATCGGGACTTGGGTCGGTCATGAACATGGCAACTTGAATAACCTGCGGCTCCAACAACTGGCTGCAGGTTATTTCTTTGAGAAGAGGTAATTTACGGAGTTGACCCAATTTACAAAAAATGTTAAGATACGACAGTTAAACATATGGCAACAATTACTCTTACAGCCGAGCCAAGAACATTGGTCGGCAAACAATCCGATAAATTACGACGCGCCGGAAAACTTCCAGGCGTGCTTTATGGTCACAACGTCAAGCCTCAAAACATTGAATTGAACGAAAAGGAATTCAAGAAAGCCTTTAAACAGGCTGGTGAGAGCACTATCGTTACATTGGCAATTGAAGGCAAGAACTATCCGGTTTTGATTCAAGACGTTCAGAATCATTATTTGAATGACAAAGCGACTCATATTGATTTTTACGCCGTCAGCATGACCGAAAAGCTGACTGCAACCATCCCAATTCACTTCTTGGGTGAAGCCCCAGCCGTTAAAGCTTTGGGCGGTATCTTGGTCAAGAACCTTTCTGAAGTTGAAGTTGAATGTTTGCCAGCCGACTTGCCACACGCTTTTGAAGTTGATCTAACCTCTCTTAATACTTTTGAAGATGCGGTTCGAGTTAGCGACCTTAAAGTATCCGACAAAGTTAAGATCATGGCCCAACCGGATGAAACTGTTGTCACTGTTGCTCCGCCACGATCCGAAGAAGAATTGAAGGAACTTTCCGAAAAACCAGGTGTTGAAGATGTGACTAAGGTTGAAGGCGTAGTTAAACCTGAAGCTCCGGCCGAAGGTGAAGCCGCTGAAAAACCTGAAAAAGCAGAAAAGAAAGAAAAAGAATAAGCAATTTAAAACCCGCTCAATCGAGCGGGTTTTTTTGTTTTTAAAAAAGGACACCCCGGCTCGTGAGAGACGGGGTGTGGGTAGAGCTCAGGTGTTTTGCCGGGGTTGGATTGAGATTGCCTGCAAGATCAGTCCGATGGCCGCAAAGGGAGTAACTACGAACAGTACTTGTGAAATTGGATCGAACCCGAACATGATTGCGAACAGGCCGCCGGTCATCGCAATTCCGAGAACAACGGACCACGCCAGGATGTCAGTGATTGCCCTTGATCGCTGTTTTCCGTTCATCTGTCCAAGGTTGCTTGCGCTCTTCCTTAATGCGTAAGCTGCCGGTACCAAGGAGATCAGGTAGCCCCAATTGTCGAAAAAGGGGACATTGTAGTCCCAGAATGGTTTGTAAAGCAAGGCGTAAGCAAACAATCCGGCAAGAATTGCAGCTGCCAAACCATCCAGCAAAAGAAAAAACGTTTTCATTCCACCCTCCGTTTCAGAACAGATTATATGGTTTTTCCCTTACGATTGCAATGGAGTCCTCATTCTCGCACATATGCCCAAGAATGAGGATATAAATTCAGTAATCCAT
>JANWIA010000013.1 GCA_025450105.1 Candidatus Doudnabacteria bacterium
AGGATCTAGCCAGATTGTTATCAGCTGCGGAATCTGTCCTTAGGGCCTCAATGGCTGCTATCGGCCCGGAGTTGTTTACCAGGCCAACGTAGTGGTTTTTTGCTGTTGCGTAAGCCTCGCCAGTTAAATTCTGGCTGGATTGTTCAATTACCTCGGGTTTAGTTTCGCGATTGGCAAAAAAGATCCACATGGCCAGGCCAATCAATAATAATAGGTTAATATTTCGCACTGATTTCATAAAAGTATTCTAGCCTAATAAAAAAGCCCCGAACAAGGGCTCTCTGAGGCGGGCCACATGTCATTGCGAGGAGTGAACGACGAAGCAATCTTATACTAGATTGCCACGCGACCTTTCGGTCGCTCGCAATGACAGTGGTTAGAGGCTGGCTAATACGTTTTCCAGTGCGGTCAGTTCCGAGTAGACATGTTGGTTGTTATAGAGCCAATGATCGCGCGCCGGTTGCTTGTACAAACCATTCATCCGTTCAAAACTCATTTGAGCATACTTCACATCGGATCGCAAAGGATAGTTATTCAAAAATCGATTCATAGAAATAATTCCCTGGTCCAAGTTGTCGCCCATTTTCCAAAGATCGGATCCGCCAACTCCCCAACAGTTATTAGTTTCGGTTGGATATTTGCGGCACATGGAACTTTCGGCGTTGGAAAGGGCAATAATTTTTTTCCAGTTGTTTTGTTGGAGCAAAGTTGGGACATGGCCGGCCAATGGAGAATTTTCTGATTCTAAATATTCGCGAACACGTTCAGTTAATTTGATTTCGTTCTTGAGTTTAATTACAACTTGATCATGTGTGAACTTTTTTTCCGCTTTGACTTCAATGACGCTCAAAAATTCATCATAATCTCCGACCACAAAAATCATTTCTGCTTGCCTAACTTCCTGCTCGTGGGCCAACATCAGTTGCGGCAACATTATTCCAGTCAGAGTAATTAAAAAAATCAGAATACTGAGTTTATTTTTAAACGAAAGATTGCGATGTGTTAATCGGGATTTGATTTTAGTAACGATATCCATGATGTGTGGGTTTCAAAGGATTTTTATTTCAAATTCTGTGCGACTTCTAGTCGAACCCTACCATATCTAATACAGTGGGTCAATCTGGACGGTGTGGAAAGATTGTATATAAAAAGAAAACCCAGCCTCTTCACTTGGAAAAGGCTGGGGTCTGGGTTTCGAGCGTGTGTTTTTGAACTTGGTCTCCTAACGAAGCAACACGCCAATCGATCTCGCAGGCCTTGTTCAGGGCTTTGCGGTTCTCCAGGTCTGAACGCGTCAGTCGGATGACTGAATCTAGTTCCCGCTTCTCCTGCCGTTTGAATATCTTACTGTCGATCTGACGCCTGTAACCTCGGAAGGTTATAAGGAACAGGACAACCGTGAGGGCTCCTTGAAGGATTCCACGATTTGTGATTTGTTGCGCTACCCAAGCGCCCAGTAGAATCGTGACAGGAATTGCGACAAGGGTGCCCATGATTCGTATCTGATGCCAGAAGAGACATACGAAGAGGTGCACGTGAATTTTATTGACCCGATCTCTCAGTATCGGATCAGAAATTTCACTGATTCTTCTCTCGATGGCAGACATTTCCATGCCCATGTGCGGCATATTCCCTCCTTATGCTTTCGTTGCTTAATGCTACAAATAATTAGAGTTAATTGCAATAGCCAGTAAATAATAAGGACTTTAAAAAAATAGCGAGAAACGTTATAATACTAGGGACTTAAGGCGTCATGGCCGAGTGGTTAGGCAGAGGTCTGCAAAACCTTTTACACCGGTTCAATTCCGGTTGACGCCTCCAAAATAAGATTTTACAAAAAGCGAAGTTTGATAAAAAATTAACCCGCGCAGACCACAGAGGTGGTCGAGCGAGTAGGCTGCAAAATGCGGTAGCATTTTGACAGCCGATAATTTTTTAGCAAACTGAGCGCCCTGCCTAGGTGGCGGAACTGGCATACGCATGGGACTTAAAATCCCAGGCCCGCAAGGGATTGAGGGTTCGATTCCCTCCCTAGGCACCAGAAATTACCAATGTATTTCAAAACTGCCTGTGGCAGTTTTGACGGAATCGAAAGCCGGAACGCTGCAGCAGCAGCGTGAGGCGGGGTCGCGACCTTTTTGCGGTAGCAAAAAGAGTTGTGACCGATTCCCTCCCTAGGCACCATTAATAATTTACAATTTAAAACCCCCGCCTTTGTGGCGGGGGTTTTAATTTATTGGACATTAGCTGCAGCAATTACTGCTGGCAAATGTTTTTTGTAAGCCCCAGAGTTGTACGCAGCCCATGGTTGGAAACCGCGAGCCTCATACTTCTTAAGAGCAATGTCTAAGTTGAATTTACAATCTTGCAATTGTTCGAATGAGTAAGGCGGATGATATGCCGGGTTCCAGTTGATTTGGGCTAACCCAACGTCAACGGATCCGTTTCGGTTCAATCCACGGTTATCACGAGTACACTCATGAGTTCCGTTTTCAGCCATTAAGATTGCAATGAAGGTGTTACATTTATCTCCAACCTTAGGACAGAGGTAAGCACGAATTTCAGGTTCATGCATATAAACTTTTTCTGTAGCCTTTGGCGGAAGTGTATAATCAATTTTCTTAGCAACGGGAGTAACAAGTTTAACTGGTTGCGGGCCAATGATTACTGGAATGGTTTTTTGTTCTGGTTGATTATTATCACCGAACAAAATGTCATGTAAATCATTTGCACCATTTTGGAGGTTGTTTATTTCAAAGACGAGCGAGGTTTTGTTTGTGACTTGAGCAGAAGCGCTACCTGGAAAGAGAATTAACAGCATTCCAGCTAAGGCTCCGGAGAGCATAATGCGTTCGAATTTGCTCAAGCCCTTTTCAAAACTGCGGGCTGTCATCAAATATTAACCTTCTATAGCTTCTAAAAACCATCCTCGTCAGTGAAACTGGATAGGACGAATGACGGAAGAAAGATGCTTGATTTGACCTTTATGATCCGTCTGGTTTTGAGGCCAAAACGGACCTTAATGTTAAAGTGCTTTGTTTTTGACTTAAACCCCTTTTTAGGGCTCATGTTGCCTTCCCCCGCCTAGCCGGAGCCAGGGCGGGGTACGCAACTATAAATGTTATCATATTTTGGCTCCTTTGTCAACGCTAAAACCCCCGTATTTATTGGGTTTTTTGAAGAAAATGGGCTAAAAACGCCACTTAAATTTGATTAAAAAAACAGCCCTATTTTGAGGCTATTTTGTAGAATTTATAGGTCTTTCTATTGATCTTGAAAATTTGGTCGTAATTCAGTATAATCAACAGGTAATTTGCGCGGGTGGCGAAATGGCAGACGCACTACCTTGAGGTGGTAGCGCCCGCAAGGGCATGGAGGTTCGACTCCTCTCCCGCGCACCAAGGAAATGAAACAGGGGGCTTGTAGCTCAGCTGGTTAGAGCGCCTCGTTTACACCGAGGAGGTCACAGGTTCGAATCCTGTCGGGCCCACCAGAAAGTTTGTTATAATATTGTTCAAGCCTCGGTAGCTCATTGGTAGAGCGTTGCCCTGAAGAGGCAAGCGTAGTCAGTTCGATTCTGACCCGAGGCACCAAAAAATTTATGAAAAATGTGAAGCTTGAGGAAGGATTAGTCGGAGGAGATAATTGGCCGACTATTGGCATGGTAAAAATTTTACCTGATCCGCAAGCGACACACTTGCCGGATGACGCAACGGAAGAACAGACAGAAGAGGTTATCCAAAGTTGGAAAACTGTTGCGGTCCTAAAAATTTCCCCCATCACTAATTTCCGCATCGGATACATTATTGATGAGCAGGCTCGTGTCCTAAAATTTCCAGTCCATACTCTTAACGGAATGTTTGGAATGCGGATTGGGGCGAGACCAGTAAGATTTTTTGTGGTTCCAGAAGATTTTTCTACTGCTTTGCAACTCGAACACATCGAGACAGTAAAAGATGACAATCCAAAGTACGAGGAATTACCAGTTTATTAATTGAATATCGAGCAGGTATGGTTTAATGGTAGAACGCTTCCTTGCCAAGGAAGGGGTACGGGTTCGATTCCCGTTACCTGCTCCAAAGAAAATGCCTCACCTTTTTGGTGGGGCTTTTTCTTTTTTATTCATTAAAAGGTTCTGTCTCGACCCACGATCATTTTAAGTGCTTTTGGCAGAACCTCAATTATTGCCGGGGTTTTTGCCAGGACTTTTCCTCCGGCACGGAGTTCTAAATTTTCCGGCCCGGAGATTTCTATTTTACTTACATGAAAGACAGAACATCTCGAAATATTTTCTAAATACCCGCGTTGTAATTCTTTTTTGGCGCCAAGGCCCTTGAGTTCAGGCACCACCAGCAGGTCCAGTACTGAATCTGTTGGGTTGGCAACATTACTTTTCACCCCGGAATTATCCCGGGCGTTAATCAATACGCCGGCTGCAATTTTTAAAGTGCCGTTGAACTTGCCATCAGCAGAAAATTTTAAATCAAAAGTTTGGGCTGGCGCACCGCGACTAAAAAAAGAAAACATACCACCAGGCTTTTCATTTTTATCATCGGCTGCGCCAAAGGACAGCCGTGTAAAAAACCAATTATTATTTACAGTGCCTAAGTCTAATTGTTCAATTCTTCGCGCCGCAATGGTCTTGGCCGCCGATTCAATGTCATGTACGCCGAGGATCCGGGACAATTCACTATCCATTAGAGGTATGTAAGCAAGAGTTATGTCGCGGCCCTTCACGCAGTTGATAACTTCTTGCAGCGTATCATCAACGCCCACGGTGACAAGGGTTTTTGTTCCCCTCTCGAACGCAAGGTCTACCAATTGCTGGACGGTTCTAATGGTTGTGACACGCGAAATTTCACCGCTGATTCGGTGTTCAGACAATGACGAGTACAGTTGTGTCTGTACTCGTTCAAAGTTTTTCTGGTTTAGTTTCGATGGGTCGACAATGTAGAAATACATGGTATATACGATTAAGAGTCAAGAGGCAAGAGACAGGAGTCAAGAAGGTATGACTCTTAACTCGTGATTCCTGTGTCATGACTCCTGATTTATCCTTGATTCAGCTCCTGTTTTATTTCAACTTGGGTTTTTGGTTCCTGCATGCGACACGCCCCATTGAAATATGCGCCTTCGTGGATGCCAAGCGAAGCACAACTGATATTACCTAAGATTTTCCCGCTCGACATAAGCTCGAGAGAATTTTTTACGGTAACGTTTCCTTTGACAATCCCACCAATCACTGCATTGTTTGCAATGACATCGGCATCTATTTGGGCATTCGGGCCAACTTCCAAATTTTGTGAGGTGTGGACCTTGCCCGAAACGATCCCGTCGATACTAATATTGCCGCTGCTTTTTAATTCGCCTTCGATTCGCATGCCGGCACTGACAATTGTATCCGGATAATTTCCGTTTCCTGGCGGCATTGCCGGTTTTCGATTTAAAATTGCCATATTATTTCGCTTCCTTTATCGCTTGTTCTTCTTCCTCTGTTAATTTTGACTCTGAAATCCCAGCGCGGACATTTTTGGCGTACATCCTTGTGCCTTCGCGACCATGCAAAGAAGAAATAACTACGCCATCATTCCTGGCATTGAGCAAGCAGAGTGTAAAACTAATGTTGCCGCCGGCGTCGTCAAAGGGATTGAAGCGGACGAAACCGATTTTTTGGTAATTGGATTGATTCAAAATCTGGAGGTTGCGAATTTCCTCACTGTTCATTTCTAAATCTGTGCGCAATTTTGTTATCAGGCGGTTTTGGTCAACCAAGACTTGTTCCAAATCCAAATTTTGTTCAGAAGAAAAAAATTCCTTGCGGATTCGGTCCAGTCTCTTGATGCGCAGCGCCACCCAGATCAGCGCCAAAAAAGTAAAGCCGCCCAAACCGAGCGCAATGTAAGTCAGTAATTGAATATTGTTTTCAGGCATGCCGGAAGTTTTGTTAGTTCTCCCCCATTATATACAAAAGGATATGGTTTGAAAAATCGCCGGCTAAAGGTTATAATTGACTAAGTCTGATTAACATTAAAATGATTATTATGGATAAGCAAAATTCAGTTTCAATCAATCAGGATCAGCAGGAAACTTCACAAATTCGCCGCGATCTTTGGAAGGTTATCATCCTCAACGTCATTTTGTTTGCTGGTTTGATTGCACTTTACTACATTAACCGCAACAACGGATCCGTTGACCAGTTCTTTGGCAAGTTTTTGGACTTCTAAATCTAGTGGGCCCGTAGTAAAGTGGCATTACGCGGCATTCGTCCCGATTTATTAATTTTTTTGAATGTACTTCGTCTACATTTTAAAATCTAAGGTTA
>JANWIA010000014.1 GCA_025450105.1 Candidatus Doudnabacteria bacterium
AGATCCTGCCACGCCCTGGTCCATGAAATCGGCCGGGCAACTTATAATAAACTACAAAACTTTGCCCAAAGCATTAAGGACAATGACAGTTTTTGTAATTCCGGGTTCATGCACGGGGTGATTGAAGAACATTTTTCCAGCGTCCCAAATGTCGAAGAGGAAATCAAAACCGTTTGTAGCCAATATTCGGCCGACAAATATTTAGGCTGGGAATGTTATCACGGCGTCGGCCACGGTCTCATGATCTTTTCCAACAACGACCTGCCGAAATCAATTGAAATGTGTTCAGCCTATCAGGATTCGTCAGCAGCATCGGCATGTGCTAACGGGGTCTTTATGGAAAATTTCGGTTCCGACCAAAAATTACATCCAACTCAATTTCTAAAGGACGATAATTTATTTTATCCGTGCGAAGACCAGAAGAATAATTTTAAATCGGATTGCTATTTATACGCGCCAACCCGTTACCTAAATCTACATCCAAATAATTATTCTGAAGCACTCAATTGGTGCAATGATACGCCGGAAGATTTTGTGGAAACATGTGTTGAAGGAGTTGGCTCACAAACCATGAAAGAAAATATCAACAATCCGAAATCTGTGGAATCAATTTGTTTGCAAAATTCCGATTTTACCAAGAAATGTGTAAGCGGCATGATAGGAATTTACGCTTTCCATTACGGATCGCTCGAACCGGTGAGCAAACTTTGTCCGATCCTCGCCGAACCGAATCGAAAGATATGCGAAGACTACACAACCAGACTGAAAAAGTTTTTTGAGTAAAATAAAAACCCCTCGCAAAGAGGGGATTTTTATTTGCCTTGTTATTTGGCAGGTTCTGCTTGAGGTTCGGCAGTGACAGGAGCGGCAGCTGGTGGAGCAGTGAGTGCTCTTAGTGATAATCCTAAGCGGTGTTCTTGAGGTTCGATCGAAATGATCTTAAACTCTTTTTCATCGCCGATTTTTACCACATCAGCCGGATCCTTCACTTCGTCGGTGGACAATTCCACAGAATGAACGAGTCCGTAAATGTTCGGTTCCAACTCAACAAAAGCGCCGTAAGACATGATTTTGTTGATTTTACCTTTCACGATTTGGCCGACTTGGAATTTCTTGATCGATTCGACCCATGGGTCTTCTTGCAATCGCTTAATCGACAGAGAAATTCGGTCGCGTTCGATGGAAATGATTTGAGCCTTGACCTTTTGGCCAACCTTGAACAAATCTTTTGGATGTTCAATGCGGCTCCAGGCAAGTTCAGAGATGTGGACTAAGCCTTCCAAACCGGTACCGAATTTTAGGAAGATTCCAAAATCAACGATTCCAGAAACTTCACCTTCAACCACGGTGCCAATCGGCAACTTGGAGATTCGGCCGCGCATTTCGTCTTCATTAACCGCTTTTTCGGAAACGATTAATTTTTCTTCGTGCGCATCGGCTGTAATGATTTGGACATCAAAGGTGCTGCCAACGTAGCTCTTTAAGACTTCTAAGATTTTATTCTTATCGCCATCTTCGACGCGGGGGTAGTGTTCGGATGCAAGTTGGGAAACCGGCAAGAAACCGATTACACCGTTAACTTCAACCATCAATCCACCCTTGTTCGCTTCCAAGATCTTAGTCTTAATGATCTCCTTAGTTTTCATGCGGTCGGTCAATGTTGACCAAACGCGTTCCTGTCCAGCCTGACGGAAAGACATTTCGATGTTGCCATCTTTGTTTTCGGGTTCCTGGACTGAGGCAAAAACCTTGTCTCCAACCTTAATGGTGCTCAAACGAACTGATTCATCGTAAAGTTCTCGCCCGCGAACGACTCCCAGGCCATAGCCTTCAATGTCGATCACGACTTCGTTTTTTCCGGCAGATAAAATCGTGCCTTCCAAAACATCGCCAACTTTCGGAACCTTGATTTCTATCCCATCGGCAGACAACAAGTCTTCCATGGTCTTAAAATCGGTAGTGGTCGCTGTAATAGCAGTCATTTGTAAATGTATGATTAGTCCATTCGGTCCAAACAATAGATTTTGAACCCCACCCTTAGGGCAGGCGCTGCGACAGACTAAATCCTTTCTTCAATATCGGGATTGGGCGATAAACCGTTGCCCCAATATTTAGCCTTTAGATTATACTCGCATCACCCCCAAAAATCAAGGGTTTTTGCCACAAAAATTTACCCCAAAAACGCTTCTCAAAACCCCTAAAATTTGGTAGAATATTAAGGCAGAATTAAGAATAAAGAATGATGAATTATGGCACTATCTTTATTCATAATTCTTTATTCATTATTCTCCTTTTTACACATGACTATTCAATGGTTTGGTTTAAGCAGCTTTAAAATCACTGGCAAAGACGTTACGATTATCACCGATCCGTTCGGGAAAGAATCGGGTCTGAGCGCGGTCCGCGGCAACGCCGACATCATTATTTGTTCCGATCCGCAAAATCCTTGGTGCAATAATTTCTCTTCAATTTCCGGCACTCCGTTCACTATTAATGGTCCAGGTGAATACGATATCAAAGGTGTGTTTGTCATGGGCGCCCAGGCCGAAGCGAAAAATAATCCGCAAGCAGCAATCTATTGTATCGAGATCGAAGACATCCGTATTGCCTTTTTAGGACCGATTAAAATTTCTGAACTCAACGACACCCAAAAACAAATTTTGGAAGGGGCAGACATTGTGCTGGTTCCGGTTGGTGGCAAACAGGTCATGACCGCCGAAGAAGCGGCCAAAATTTCTACCAAGCTGGAACCATTTTATATTGTCCCACATACCTATAAGAGTACAGGTGTTAGTGTTGATCTAGATAAAGTTGATAAATTTTTGAAGGAATTGGGCGGCAAGAACACGGAAATGGAAAAACTAACCCTAAAGAAAAAGGAACTGACTGGCGAATCAACCTCGCTCGTGGTTCTGAATCCAATGCGATGAAGTTTAATTTAGCCAAAATCCAAGAGCAGCCCTATGAAGTTCGCGTCCGAATTGCTTGGACGGTTGGCATTGTCATGGCAGTGATTTTGTTTGGGCTTTGGATTTTTTCTACCCAGCGCCATATTCAAAAATTGGACGGAATTTCTTTACCAGACTTTAATCCCTCGAATACGAATTCAATTCAGGGCACCCAAAATTATATGAGCCTGGAGTGGATAGAGGAAACGGATAAAGAATTTAAAGTTTTCTTTAAGGCTAATAACAATACAAGCAATATTTTAAGTTTTTCCAAGGCCGAAGACATTACTCTGACCGCGGACAAAGATGTTTTGCATCCGAAATTTGTCCAAGACCGACAAGGCACAGCATTCAGCGTCAAAATTTTATCGAATACTGAAAAATTTGGCGTCCTTATTTTTGAAAAGACCAAAACCCTGCCCAAAGATGTTGAACTGAAGTTTGATAATCTTTATTTTGAGGTCGGGGACGAGGCGCCGTTTTACCAAACAATACCAATAAACTTAAAAGCTCTTAATAAGAGCATGCAAATCGGAGAATAATCAATTACACGTATGGCCAAACAAACTGACGCACAACTTGAAGCAAACAATATCGGGAAAATAAACAACCGCACGATTGAAAACGAAATGCAGGAGTCCTATTTGGACTATGCCATGAGCGTTATTGTTCAGCGCGCCTTGCCCGATGTCCGCGACGGATTGAAACCAGTGCATCGCCGTATCCTTTACGCCATGGCCGAGCTTGGGCTGCGCCACAACGGCAAGCATCGTAAGTCGGCAGCAGTAGTTGGAGAAGTTTTGGCCAAGTACCATCCGCACGGCGACGTGGCGGTTTACGATTCCATGGTCCGCATGGCCCAGGAATTTGCCATGCGTTACCCGTTAATCGACGGCCAGGGGAACTTTGGTTCCATGGACGGTGATTCTCCGGCTGCCATGCGTTACACCGAAGCCCGCATGATGTCCCTGTCCGAAGAAATTTTAGCCGATTTGGATAAAGAGACTGTTAACTGGATGGACAATTATGATGCCACGCGTAAGGAACCAAAAGTTTTGCCAGCCAAGGCCCCAAACTTATTACTGAACGGAACTTTGGGCATTGCCGTTGGTATGGCCACAGATATTCCACCACACAATTTAAATGAAGTCGTTGATGCCACTGTAAAATTAATTGAAGATCCGGAAGTTACAACCGAAGATCTTTTAGAATTTGTGAAAGGCCCGGATTTCCCGACCGGCGGTTTTATTTACGACTGGAATACCATCAAACAAGTTTATGCCACTGGCAAGGGTCCGATTGTCATGCGCGGCAAAACCGAAATCATCGAAGAAAAAGGCAACCATCAAATTATCATCACCGAAATTCCTTACCGCGTAAACAAAGCGACGTTGCTGGAACAATTCGCCAATTTGGTCCGCGACAAAAAAGTTGAGGGCATTAAGGATATCCGCGATGAATCCGATGAAAATGTCCGCATAGTTATCGATCTTAAGAAGGATGGTTTACCAAACAAAATTCTCAACCAGTTGTTTAAATACTCCAGCCTACAGGAAACTTTCCACGTCAACATGCTGGCCCTGGTTAACGGCATTGAACCGCAAGTCCTCAACCTCAAGGACATGCTCGTTTACTATATTGCGCATCGCCTCGAGGTAATTAAGCGCCGCACGACTTTTGATTTGAACAAGGCCAAGGAACGCGCCCACATTTTGGAAGGCTTAAAGAAAGCCTTGGACCATATCGACGCCATTATCCAAACCATCCGCAAATCGGATACCACTGAAGAAGCCCATGACGCGTTGATGAGCAAGTTTAAATTGTCCGACAAACAATCCACTGCAATTTTGCAAATGCAATTGCGTGCATTGGCCGGATTGGAACGCAAAAAAGTAGAAGACGAATTGAAGGAAAAGAAAAAACTTATTGAAGAATTGGAAGATTTGCTTAAGAGCGAAAAGAAAATGAAGGGCGTGATCAAAACCGAATTGGCGGAAATGAAAACCAAGTTCGGTGATGAACGCCGCACAACCTTGGTCAAGAATCCGATCGGCGAATTCACGGCGGAAGATTTGATTCCGGAACAACAAACCATGGTTATCATTACCAAGTCTGGTTATGTGAAGCGTATTCCACCCGACACTTACAAAACCCAGGGCCGCGGCGGCAAGGGTGTTATTGGTATGACTACCAAAGAAGAGGATGTTGTTGAATGGCTCCGCACCACCAACACCCACGATGATATTTTATTCTTCACCAACAAGGGCCGCGTCTTCCAAACCAAAGTTTATGAATTACCGGAAGCCTCCCGCACGGCGCGTGGCCAGGCTCTGGTTAACTTCCTTGAATTGCCAACCAGCGAAACGGTTCAAAGTGTCCTGACAATTTCCAAAAAGACCCCAGCCAAATATATGGTTTTGTGTACCATGCATGGCTTAATTAAGAAAACCCCGGTTGAAGAGTTTGCTAAAGTCCGACGCTCCGGCTTGATTGCCATCAAACTAAAAACCGGTGATGAATTGCGCTGGGTTAAACATTCTTCCGGTAATGACGATGTTATTTTGTCGACCGTCAATGGCCAGGCAATCCGCTTCGGGGAAAAGGATGTCCGTCCAATGGGCCGCACCGCAGCCGGTGTCCGCGGCATGCGCATCAAAAAAGGCGACTCCTTAATGAGTATGGATTTGATCAGCGAAAAGAATAAAGTGGAAAACTTGCAGATCCTCGTGGTCACCGAAAACGGTTTGGGCAAGCGCACCGATTTACAATTTTACAAGCGCCAGGGCCGCGGTGGTTCTGGTATCAAGACATTAAAGGTCACACCTAAGACCGGCCATATTGTTTCTTTGCACGTCATTGATAAATCCGAGGAACATGACTTAGTCGTCATCTCTAAAATGGGCCAGACTCTGCGTACCCCGATTGCAAAAATCTCAACCCTCGGCCGCGCCACGCAAGGCGTCCGAGTCATGACCCTAGATGATAAGGACAAAGTTGCTACCACATCATTAGTCTAATAGGTTAAGTGAAAAGGTAACGAAGCCCGTATCGTTTAGTGGTCACGTCTAACGTTACCGCCTCACGAAACGGGCTTCGTAGCCGTTCCCCTCAACTACCATGCTCCATATTGTTGCCGCTCCAATCGGAAATTTGAAAGACATTACTTTGCGCGCAATTGAGACGCTCAAGGAATGTGATTTTATTATTGCCGAAAATCCCATGACCAGCGGCAAGCTCTTAGCGCACCTTGAAATTAAAAAACCGATGCGCCAGTTTGCCGAACATAATGAGCAAAAAGCCTTGCCGAAACTTATCGAAGAATTAAAAACCGGTAACGGTTGTTTGATTACCGACGCTGGAACACCAGGAATTTCTGATCCGGGCTTTCGATTGGTCCGTGCCTGCGTTGAAAATAGCATTAAAGTTTCACCAATTCCTGGGCCGTCCGCAGTTACTTCGGCGTTGTCCGCTTCGGGATTGCCAACCGATCGATTCCTTTTTCTCGGTTTCGCTCCTCGAACTGAAACCAAACTGATTAAAGCCTTACAAATGGGCCAGGAAACTGAAAGCACGGTCATTTTTTACGAATCACCATTCCGTATTATCAAATCAATGGAGTTCATTACCAAACATTTCCCAAACTGCCACGCTGTTGTTGCCCGTGAACAAACAAAAATGTTTGAGGAATTCTTGCGTGGGACTCCGGAAGAAATTTTGGTACAATTAAATTCAGATAAGAACAAAACTAAGGGCGAATTCACAGTTTTAGTATCATTTAAATAGAATCATATGTCTGGACATTCTAAATGGGCGACAATCAAACGCCAAAAAGCCGTTACTGATGCCAAAAAAGGCAAGGCTTTTACTAAGCACGCGAAAAATATAACCGTGGCCGTGCAAACCGGCGGCGGCGCTGATCCGGCCTTCAATTACAAACTTCGCATTGCGGTTGATTTAGCCAAGGCGGCATCTATGCCCAACGATAACATTGACCGCGCCATCAAGCGCGGTACTGGTGAAGGTAAAGAGGCGATCACATCTGTTACATATGAGGGTTATGGTCCGGCCGGGTCGGCGATTATTGTTGATGCCGTCACAGATAATTCCAACCGGACTCTGCAGAGTGTTCGTCAAATTTTTGAAAAGAACAACGGCAAGCTCGGCGGCGAGGGGACTGTGGCCTGGATGTTCGAAGCAAAAGGCCAAATCTTGATTGAAAAGCAACCGGGAACGGAAAATCTTCCTTTGGAATTGATTGACCAGGGCGTTGATGATGTTAAGGAAACCGAAGAAGGCTTAGAAATTTATACCGCACCAAACGATTTGGAAAAAATTAAAAAATTTATTGAATCAAAGAACGTCAAAATTCTCAGCGCCGAAGCGATCATGAAACCAAACCAAGGTTTAGAATTAACAGATGCGGATAAAACCAAGTTGGAAAAATTAGTCGAAGCCCTGGAAGAAGATGATGATGTGGTTAGTGTCCACACTAACGTCAATTTATAAATCCAAGCACGTAATCCGAAATTCGAAATAATTATTAAATTTAGAAATTCCAAAACCCCCGGTTTAGATATTAGAAATTGGATATTCGATATTGTTTCGGATTTCGATATTCGAATTTAGGATTTAAATTTATGATCATTTTAGGAATCGATCCGGGAATAGAACGAACGGGATACGCTTTCCTTAAGCACGAAGGAAAGAGTATTTCACTGTTGGCCTGTGGTTGTGTTATGACTTCCAAAAATGACACCTTGGCCGATCGGTTACTGGAAATCAAGACTGATTTGGCACAACTCATTAAAAAATGGCAGCCGCAAAGGTTGGCCATTGAATCATTATTCTTCGCCGCAAATGCCAAAACCGCCATGGTGGTTGGCCAAGCCCGCGGCGTTGTTTTAGTAACTGCTGCAGAAAACGATTTGGAAATATTGGAAATGACCCCTCTGCAGGTTAAAATTGCAGCAACTGGTTATGGCAAGGCAGACAAAAAGCAGGTCCAGGCCATGATCCAAAAAATCCTGAAACTAAAAAAAATTCCCAAACCAGATGACGCGGCGGATGCCGTGGCCATAGCTTGGGCGGGAATAGGGAATCGAATTAAATAAAAGCAAAATCCCCGGTCCATCGTGGAACGAGGATTTTTTTGCCTGGGTCAGGCTCCTAAAGCCTGCTGACGGCGACAAGAAACGCCGGGATCGTGTAGGCCTCGTTGGCTACGGCAATATAGACGACGCACCCGAGAACGCCGATCACAAACACGAGCTCCTTTTTGCTCATGTAACCTCCTTTAAACTGTTGGGCGGAAACAGGCGACCTCTCGATCGGCCGCCTGTTTCAAACCGTCGCTGATCACAGCTTACCGATCAGGGTTCCAACTTGCTAATCCAGGCCAGGAAAGCTGCCCAGCCACCGCCCCAATTGGCAGTGTGATTAACCGAGGACGACTCCGCTTCGAACAACAGGCTGAACATACTACCTCCTTACTTACACTCTTACAAGGGGGAGCCTGCTGAGTGCTGGTACTAGACCCGTCTCAGCAACCCAGATCGCACGACGGGTCGAAGGTCAGGAGTTTGCTAATCCAGGCCACGAACGCCGCCCAGCCACTGAGAACGATGGCTATGGTCACGGCATTGGTTTTGACGACTGTCGCCGCGGTGTTGACGGTTGAAGCTGCCGACTTGAATGCCTTCACGAGTTTCATAAACCACTCCCTAAACCACTCGCGCAAGGGGAGCCTGCTGAGTGCTTCTGCAAGCTACGAGTCGGTCGCATGATTCAACGCTCTCATTCACACCTCCTTTTGATACTCAACCCTACACCTTTTCCTTGGATTAGTCAATAGGTAGCAATTCGAAAAATGGAAAAGAAAACAGGCGACCAGATTGAACTGATCGCCCGCTTTTTGTTGTGCTGCGTCATGCAGCATGTTGCCTAAGTGCGGCGTGCTTCCTGTGGGTTCTAATGTTACCGACCCGGATTCCTTTCTTCTTCGCCTGGCGGATCAGACGATCCAAGGCACTCTGCAAGTCCCCGTCCAGAACCTCGACTTCGATTCGTGGCTTATCTTTTGGATCAGCATTGCCGACCTGCAAGATAAGAAAATGCTTGTGCACGACGTATTTCATTGGTCCTCCCCAAGAATTACTTGCAACTATTTTCTACCTATTTGCTTCAAAAGTCAAGCATAAAAATAAAAGATCCTGACATTCGTCAGGATGGAAAATATATAACCCATCCTGAATTTAGAACGTCTGACGTTCTTTATTTCAGGATCTTTGTTTGTTACTTTTTCAGTTTTACAAACTTTCGTTTTCCGGCTTGAAGGACTTGTCCTGATTCAAAACTGACATTTGATTTCCAATCGCCGATAACTTTATCATTTAACTTCACGCCGCCTTGCTCAACTAATCGTTTTGCTTCACTTTTTGATTCTGCTAATTTTGTTTCGACCAATAAATCTACAATACTGGACGATTTAACCTTTACTTCTAGAATATCAGTCGGTTTTTCTTTATTAGTAAAAACTTTTGCAAATTCCTTTGCTGCAGATTCTGCTTCTTTGGCGCCGTGGTAGAGGGTTACTATTGCCTTGCCCAATCGTATTTTTAAGTCGCGGGGATTTTGTCCAGATTTCAAAGCTTTTTCCACTTCAATTACTTCCTGCTTTGGAACATTTGTCGCTAAATCAAAGTACTTTACAATCAAATTATCATTAATTGACATGACTTTACCGAACATATCATTGGCTTCGTCAGTGATATTAATGACATTGCCCCAGCTGGAACTCATTTTGCGACCGTCCGTCCCTTCAAGTAACCTAGTAATGAGAATGTCCTGCGGGACTTGTATATACATTGGCTGAATGGTTCGCCCGGCCAACAAATTGAATCGCTGGTCCGTGCCACCCAACTCGACATCGGCTTTAACGGCAACGGAATCATAACCCTGCATTAGCGGATACATAATCTCGCGCAACGATACCCGCTTGCCGGCATCCATTCGTTTTTTGATTAGCTCGCGGGCAGAAAATTCATGCAGTCCAAACAAATCGGCCATCTGTGTAATTTCCATGAAGCCTAATTTCTTGAGCCACTTGGAATTGTAATATGTTTCGGTTTTGCTTTTATCTAAAATTTTAAATGCTTGCGTAAAATATGTTTTCAAATTTTTCCTGACTTCTGCTTCAGTCAGCATTGGCCGTTCCGAATCCTTGTCAGAAGTGTCACCAATGAGCCCGGTAAAATCACCAACAATAAAAACGACTTGATGGCCCAGTTCCTGAAACGCACGAAGCTTCCACAATAAAACCGCCCGGCCAATATGGATATTCGGCGAAGTTGGATCAATCCCAAGCTTAACCCGCAATTTTTTCTTCCCGTTTAATTTGGTTTCAAGATTTCTTCGGTCAATAACCTCATCAACCCCGCGTTCTAGCAATTCTTTTATCGAATCCATAATATTTCCTAAACTTAAATTAAGTGCTTCTATACTTAATATTATACCAATAATTTGGTACAATTAACATCACTGTTAATTATAAGCTAACATTTAAGTACTGGATTAATCAATAAATTACTTATGAGCTACTATTACTCAAATTGGAACAAGAATAACCGCAATAATAAACCGCAAATTGAAAAATTTCTGACCAGCCTTTTTAAAGGATTAAAGGACAAGGCGACGGAATTCAAAAAAGAAAAATGGTCCTGGCGCAAAGCTACCAAATGGGGGCTGTATTTGGCCGGGGCATTTTTACTTTTGGGCAGTATTACATTTGCCATTGTTTCGTTGAGTTTGCCGGATCCAAACAAATTGAATTCGCGGATCATTCCGCAATCCACTAAAATTTATGCCCGCGATGGCACAACTCTTTTATATGAGATCCACGGCGAGGCAAAACGAACATTGGTTGAGTTGAGTGATATCCCAGATTACGCCGAACATGCGACCATTGCCATTGAAGACAAGGATTTCTACAAGAACAACGGCATTAACTTTAAAGGAATTTTTCGTGCTATTTTTTCCAACGTCACTTCCGGCAATCTAACTGGCCAGGGCGGCTCGACAATCACCCAACAATTTGTGAAGAATGCCATTTTGACCCGCGAAAAAACTTTGACCAGAAAAATCAAGGAAGCCGTGCTGTCGATTGAAATCGAACAACGTTACACTAAGGATGAGATTCTCAAACTATACTTGAATGAAATTCCTTACGGCCAAAACGCTTACGGTATCGAAGCCGCGGCCCAAACTTATTTTGGCAAACATGCTCGCGATATCACATTGGCCGAAGCCGCGTACTTAGCCGCGTTGCCACAACGCCCATCCTATTATTCACCAAACGGTCCAAATTTGGACAGACTAGAAGCCCGAAAAAATCTCGTCCTAGATTTGATGCTCGACCAAAAATACATAACAGAAGAACAACGTGACCAAGCTAAAAACGAAAAAGTTGCGTTTAGTAAAGTTAAAGATTCCATTCTCGCCCCGCACTTTGTATTGTATGTTCAGCAATTATTAGCTGATAAATATGGTGAAAAAGCCTTAGAAGAGGGGGGATTAAATGTTGTCACAACTTTGGATTACAAGATGCAGGAAATTGCAGACAAGGCTGTGAAGGATGGCGTGGCCCGGAACGAAAAAGTGAACAAGGCCGAGAACGCGTCATTGGTTGCGATTGATCCAAAGACCGGACAGATTTTGGCTATGGTTGGCAGCCGTGATTATTTTGACGACGAACACGACGGCCAGGTCAACGTTGCGCTGCGCGACCGACAACCAGGGTCTTCTGTGAAACCGTACGTTTATGCCACAGCATTTAAACAAGGCATGTCACCAGCCACAATGTTGGTTGATGTTAAAACAAATTTTGGAACCTACGGCGACAACCAATCCTATTCTCCTTCAAACTACAACGGTGTCTCTAACGGACCCTTGTCCATGCGCAAGGCTTTGGCCGGATCGTTAAACGTTCCCGCTGTAAAGACTCTGGCATTAGCCGGCGTGCAAAACGCCATCGACACCATGAAGGATATGGGCATTACTTCCGACATTAATACCACCCGCTGCGGTTTGTCATTAGTTTTGGGTGGCTGCGAAATTACTTTACTCGATCATACCTCTGCCATGGGCGTGTTTGCCGCTGGCGGAACATTGCATGAACACACGCCGATTCTAAAAATCACTGACCCGGATGGTCGAACCCTGGAAGAGTATGAGGAAAATCCTGGCCGTGAAGTTTTGGATCCTCAAGTCGCTTACGAAATTGTGAATATCATGACTGATAACGACGCCCGAAGCTTTGTTTTTGGCTCAAATTCTCCGTTGATTTTGCCGGATCGTGTGGTCGGTGCCAAAACCGGAACGACTCAGGCCTGGAAAGATGGTTGGACTGTGGGTTACACACCTTCATTAGTTGCAGGCGTTTGGACCGGCAATAACGATTCATCAGAAATGCGCCAAGGAGCTGACGGTGTTATTACAGCTGCGCCGATTTGGCACCAATTTATGGTCGAAGCCCTAAAAGGCACACCGGCCGAGCAATTTACCGAACCAAGCGGCATCCAGCACGTGTTCGTTGATTCGCTGTCCGGAAAATTGCCGAATGAATACAGTCCAAGCACCAAATCGGAAATTTTTGCCAGTTTTGCCGTACCCCAGGATTACGATGATGTCCATGTTGGCGTGAAGGTTAATATCCAAAATGGAAAGTTGGCCACGGACGAAACCGACGAAGAAGATATTGAAACCCAGGTCTTTACGGTTTTGCATTCCGAACGTCCGGAAGACCCAAATTGGGAAGATCCGGTTCGCGCCTGGGCCGAAGCCGCTGGTTATGGTTACCCGCCAACCGAATTAGACGACGGCAGTGTTAATCCTGATGGTGAGACCAGCACCAGAGTAAGCTTTATCACCCCAATTAATAACCAACAAATAAATTCCTTCCCGATTACGGTTCAACTACAAGTCTCCGGCGGCAAAAAACCCCAGGAAGTAGAATTATATTTGGAGGGGAAGCTGATTGGCACTAAATCGAATGCACCTTACAGCTTCACTGTTCCAAACGCGGAAGAGGGTTGGCAAACTTTACACGCAGTAGTTAAAATGAAGTCGGGTGATGAACTGGAAAACAGTATCCGGATTTTTGTCGGCGACGGGATTAGTATCCTGCCAAACAATCTTTTTAAGTTATCGAAGAAAAATAACAAGCAATGAACCTCTATTTAGTCTTAGGAGTTCTCCTCCTGGGCTTTGGAATAGTTAGTTGGCGAAAACCACTCTGGGCAGTTGGTGCCCTCCTTGCATTATTGCCGGTTTTCCAAGTTCGATTTGAAATTATTTACCCCACCACCTTGCTGGAATTGCTCTTGGTGGTTTTTTTGTTGGTCATCTTTGCGAACAATCTCAAAAACTTCGAACGGATTAAACCGCTCGGCAAATTTAATTGGCCTGTCTTATTATTTTTAGCGGCTGGAATTATTTCCGTGATTGTATCGCCGCAAACTGCGCGCGCTCTTGGTCACTTCAAGGCCTACATCTTTGAACCAATAATGTTTTTCTATGCCTTGCGGTTGATGAATCTCAAACAAGCAGACTGCATTTTACCAATAAAAATGTTGTTTTGGTCGGCCAGCGCTTTAGCACTGTTCGGGGTCATCCAATTTTTTACCCTTTTAAATTTGCCGATGAAGTTTTGGGGAAGCGGGGATGAAGTCCGTCGGATTGTTTCGGTTTTTGAACATCCAAATGCCTTTGCGCTTTACCTCGGCCCGTTGTTTGTTTTCTTTGCTGCGTTGTTTGTAAAGAAAAATTTTGTGGTTGGTCGGGTTTGGTTATTTCTTGGGCTTGTGATCCAGGCGTTAGCCCTGCTCCTAACTTTTTCCCGCGCTTCGTGGTTAGGAGTGGCCTTCGCTTTGTGTGTCCTAGTATTCTCTCAGTTCAGCTGGAAAAAAATTATCCCATTAGGGTTAGTCCTGATCTGTTTATTTTTTATATTAACTCCGGTTCGGGAAAGATTAATGTTAACCCTCCACGATCCGTCGGGTATGGCGCGCGTGGATTTGTCGCATGCAGCAGTTGAAAAATTAAAATCTAGCCCAATTTTAGGCAACGGGCTGTTTGGGTTTCGCGAAACGTTACAGGAACAAAATTTTCGGGGCGAAATCTTAAATTATCCGCACAATATTATTTTAAATTTTTGGCTGGAATTGGGATTACTCGGCTTAGTTTCCTTTACCTGGATTGTTGCCAGCTTGTTTAAGGGATTTAAAAAGCAGCCGACGGTCTATGCCCTGGCCGCAAGCTCCTTCCTGATCACACTCTTAGTTCATGGATTACTTGATACGCCGTATTTTAGAAATGATTTAGCAGTTTTATTCTGGTTTATAGCCGCAATCCTTATATAACCCTTCAAGTAAATCATCAAGCAACAAATATCAAATCACAAATAATTATAAAAACCCAATAATCAGGCTCTAAAAGCTGATTATTGTTTTATTGAGTGATTGATTATTATTTGGAACTTGTTTTTTGTTTCTTGGTTATTATTTTTTTGAACTAGCTATTTTCAATGAAATTAAAATCGTCTTAAGTCTTTATAGTGCCAGATTTGGGACGGATGATGATCTTACGTTCCGGATCCCGGCCTATACTTTCTGAACCAATATCAGAATACAAGGACAGGTAATTATGGACCACCCGGCGTTCATAGGCTGGCATGGGGACTAATGACACTGGCTTCCTCGTATCTCGAACTTGCTTCGCAGCCTTACGGGCCAAATCTTTCAAATACAAAGTTCGTTTGTCACGGTAGTCATCAACGTCTAGAGCAAAAGCAAACGTGTCTTCTAATCCATCTTTGCGGGAGAGGACGCGAATAATATGTTGCAGGGATTCCAGAGTCGTTCCTTGTTTGCCAATCAAAAGTTGGGCATCGCGGGTTTTGATATTAAAAACCGTACGGCCTTCTTCTGCGCGTTCATAAACTTCTGCTTCAAATCCCATTTGCAACAGCAGTTCTTTGACGCGCTTGATTAAGTTTTCCTTTACTTGTTCATTCATAATTGGAGTATAAACTTTTTAGCTGGCAAGATGCAATGCTTCGCGCGCTTCTTTTCGAATAATGAAATATTGTTGGCCGATTCCAAACAGGGTAGTGACAATCCAGTAAAGCGTTAGGCCGGATGGCAATAATGTTCCGCCCAAAATAAGGGTCATCAGTGGAAACATATACATTGTCTGCATGGCCATAATTTGAGCAGTGGAATCTCCACCCGTAGTTTTTGATTGTTGCATGCGGCCTTGGAAATATTGGAGGATTGCGGCGATGCCGGCCATGATCCAATTCTTGTGGGAGAGGTTGAGGAATCCTAAAAACATCGGATTAATACTTGCCGGTGCGTGGATGAAATTATAAATGCCTTGGAGTTCGTGTCCACCCAAACTTTGCATAAAAACTTGATAGAGAGCGATTAAAATCGGCAGTTGAAGCAACAACGGGAAGCAAGAACTTAAGGGGTTAATCTTGTGAGCAGCATAAAGCTCCATCATGGCTTTTGCCTGCTTTTCCTTATCGTTTTTGTGTAATTCTCGGATCTCATTCATCTTTGGCTGGAGATTGGAAAGGACCTTTTGGTGCTTCAAAGACTTATGAAACGACGGGAATAAAATTAATCGGACAACCACGGTCAAAAGAATGATAACAATCCCAATGTCTGGAATATAATTGTAAAAAAACACCAACAAATTAAGAAGTGGGTGGACCAGTAACGTTCTAAAAATATCTCCAATGAATGACATATATTTTATTTAGTAATTAGTTTTTCTGGATAAGGAAAATCTATCCCGCCCATGCTTGCCGGCGTGCATGAGGCGATGCGTTTAAAAATTTTCGGCAATCCAACCAAGCCTTGTTTCTTTAAAACCATAAAGGCATAGGCCGAACAGGTTGGATGGAACTTACAGTAACCGTATGGGAAAAAGATTTTCACTGGACCATGGTCTGGTGATAAAGTTTTTTGGTACGCCCAAACTATCGCAACTAGGGGATAGGCTAAAATTAAATTTATTTTTCTTACTGTTTCCATATACGGCCTTTTTGTAAAATATTTAAAACTTCTTCTTCCAAATCCTTAAACTTAAGGTTGAGCGACGATTTTTGCGGGAAACAAAGAATGTCCGACGGTTTAATATGGCTCAAATGTTTTTGAAAGATTGCTTTTAGCCGGCGCTTCATTAAATTCCGGTCAGCGGCTTTGGCTAAAGTTTTTTTTGGAACAATAAAACCAAAACGAATCATGTTTTGGTTAGTATTGAAACGAATCCGCAAACGCAGATTTTTGGAACTGACCTGTTGGCTGCGTCGGAATTGGGCAAAGTCTTCGTCAGTTTTTAGGAATACTAACTTTTTTTGCATTAGACTGTTAATCGTTTGCGGCCCTTTGCTCGGCGTCGGGATAAAACGGTGCGGCCCGTGCGGGACTTCATGCGTCGGCGGAAACCATGCACGCGCTTTCTATGGAGTTTCTTTGGATTATATGTTGGTTGCATGATAGTTGTTAGTTGATAGTTGTGAGGTGACAGTTAGAAGGTGTGGTCTTTATTAGGACTCATCTGACAACTTTCAACTGACAACCGTCAACTAAAATTAATTACCTGCGTATTATACCTGAAGTTGCTCGATTTGTCACCCCTGAAAGCTTTATACACACTATGCACCTTCTATCCACAGCATATGAACAGGATAAACAAGAACTGGCTTAAGTTAG
>JANWIA010000015.1 GCA_025450105.1 Candidatus Doudnabacteria bacterium
ACTGATATTGATTTGACTGGTAATATGACAATTACCGATGGTGCGGAAGTGGTTAAAGGAGCTGGGACGGTTAACCTAGTTGGCGGCGTAACTCAAACAGTCATCGATAATAATTCCACGCCAAATAATATTGGTGACCTTACGGTTGCTGCTGAAGGCGGCGCTCCAGAAGGCTGGTGTAACATTTCGTCCACTGAATGCGACGGCGATTGGTTAGCCCGAACGAAAATTACTTTTGACAACACCGGGTTGACTGGAAGTTTATCAGACTTTCCAATCTTAGTTTCGGTAACATCTACTGAAATTGATTACGCCAAAACAAAAAGCGCTGGCGAGGATATCCGATTCGTGGATGCCGACGGGGTCACGGCGCTGGATTACGAAATTGAAAAATGGAATGAAGCAGGGACGTCACTTGTTTGGGTCAAAGTCCCAACCTTGAGTAACAACAACACAGATTATATCTATATGTATTATGACAATGATGCCGCAACGGATAATCAAGATGCGGCAGGTGTTTGGGATGGCGATTTCCAAAGCGTCTCGCATTTGGGAGATGGCAGTTCGTTGTCAGTGTTGGATTCTACCGGCTATGATAACGATGGAACTAACAATGGTGCTAGTGCAATAGGCGGTCAAATTGATGGGGGTGCCTTATTTGTACCAAACGAAACGGATTATATTGCTAATGATCTAACCAGTCTTGATTATGCCAGTGGAACAGTTAGCTGGTGGCAGTATAGTGCCAACCCGTTCAATGACGGTCAAACAAATGGTGTTTGGGGTCAAGGTGATATTGGAAGTGAATTTTCCATGCAGAAATACCAGGACGGCAACTTCTATGTTGGTTGGCGTAACACTGGAGACTACCGTGTTGTGCTTGCTGCTGATGGTACAAACTGGCCACAAAATACTTGGATCCAATACACTTTTGCTTGGACCGAAGGTGGTAATTCTACACTATATTACAATGGTGGCAATCCAACTAACAATGGTGGTAGCACTAATGCAGTTGATGAAGCCGAAGCCTTTAATATTGGCAAGCAAGGACAGTTTAATAATCAATTCAATGGCCGATTGGATGAATTTAGGATTTCAGATATCGCAAGAAGCGCCGATTGGATCGAAGCAGAATACACAGCCGCAACTGGCGCTATGAATACATATGGTGACGAAGAGGTTAATGAAGGCGGTGGCGGTGATCCTAGTATTTTGGAATTATCTTCAAATATCCAGGTAACAAACCTTACTATTGAAACTGGTTCAACATTAGACGTTGTTGATGATTATAATCTGCTTGTTTCCGGAGATTTTATAAACGATGGAACATTTGAAGCTGCGGAAGGAACAGTTATTCTTAACCCAAGCACGGATACTGTAGACGTAGGCGGCGATACCGAAACTACTTTCTATGATTTGAGTGTAATTACAGGGCATAGAACAATTCAATTTAAGAATGGCGCTGATTTCACCGTTTCTCATTTGCTGACCGTTAATCCAACTGCCACCGAATATGTAAATTTGGTTTCTGATTCTGCCGGTGACCGATGGAATATTATCCTTGATGGAACCGCAAGCGTTAAGTTTGCCAACATCAAAGACGCTGGTTGCGGAGTCGGCACTTCCAATATTACGGTCCATCCAAGCAGTAATGATCAAGGTAACAATGATTCCTGCTGGCGATTCGTTTCCCGCGGCGCAGGCGCTGCTGCCTCTGGCGGTAGTGCTGGCGGTAGTGGTGCGACATCTGGCGGCGGAAACTCCGGCGGCGGCGGTGGATCTGAAGGCGGCGGTGCTGGCAGTTCTGATTTGCCAGAAACATTTACAAATAGTGACGCCACAGCTTTGGAAACCCATAATTCCAGTTGGGCTATAAATGATGGCGGATTCAGCATCCTAAACAACAAAGTTTATGCCGCAAGCGCCGGTACATCTGTGGCCGCTTGGGAAGGTACAACCGTAAGTAATGATCAGTTCTCGCAGATGACCATGACCATCAACAGTCAGAATGGTTCTACTCTTGGAGTAGGTGTGCGCTTACAAGAAGGTGAAGGGAGCGGTTATGCAGCCTATTGTTCAGATGATCTGATTTTGACCTTTGTTGAACTTAGCAACGGTACGCCATCAACTATTTTCATAGATTCTTGTTCAACTACTTCTACCTTAAGATTAGAGGCAGTTGGAACAACAATAACCTTAAGGCTTAATGGTAACGTTGTCCGTACTAGCCACACCGATTCAACATACTCAACCGGGCGCACCGGAATAGTTGGAATCGGCACCACTGCGGGCCGGTTAGGTGATAACTGGACTACCGGATCCATTGCTGGCGGTGGCGGTGGCGGCGCAAGTCCATAAAAAAATAACAAAACACCCCCGCTTGTAGCGGGGGTGTTTTTCTTTGTGCTATAATGGTTTTGATCAATAATAATATTTGAAACTAACATGCAACAAAATTTCGCAGGCGCACCGATGCCAATGCCGGCATCTCGCAAAAATCCATTAATGTGGATCGTCACTCTTATTTTGGTAGTAGTTATCGTGGTTGTTTGCTGGATGATGTTTGGAGATAAACTCATGTCCAAAACATCGGTTGATACGGAAAAATATCAGGCCGTATTTTTGAACAGCGGTCAGGTCTACTTCGGGAAAATTACAGAGCAACACAAATGGCTGGTCTTAACCAACGTCTATTATTTGCAACGAAGCAACGCCGCTCCATTACAGGAAGGTGCCGCGGCAGCGCCAACAGAATCTGACTTCAAACTGGTCAAGCTCGGATCGGAATTGCATGGCCCGGAAGATGCCATGTACATTGAACGCTCAAACGTCTGGTTCTGGGAAAATATGAAAGAAGATTCCAAAGTCCTGCAGGCAATCAAACAATATCAGGCAAAATAGCATAGGTCTTAACTAATTTTTTGAAACTAAACGCTCTGTTATTCACAGAGCGTTTTTTATTTCAAATAGCATTATCAGGATCAGATCATCTTAATGATATCATTATCCACTATTGCTATGTTTTGACCGATCGACCAAATTGTTATAATGCTCCCTTATGAAAAAAACCAAAATTAATTTAACAGAAATTGGGTATAAAATTTTAGAGTATTTAATTGAGGTCGGTCAGATGTTCCCGAGACCACTCGAAAGTAAGCATCAGTATAGGTTGAGAACTTATAGATATATTACTGGTTATCCTAATTGGGCAATTGAAGCAGAAATCAGAAGGCTCAAGAATCAAGGATTGATTAGGAAGCATTCAAAATATTACATACTCTCTAATAAAGGGAAGCTTAAGATTCTTGAGAAAAAATTAAGATCAACAACGATTTTAAATCGAAATGTTCGTAGTTGTTTGATTGTATTTGATGTTGCCGAAACACATCGAAAGTCTCGAAGGTTTATTAGAAGAGTTTTAATTGATTTAGGTTTTATTAATCTTCAAAAGAGTGTAATGCTGGGTCCAAATATATTTTCGACTGATTTTGTAGAGTTCATAACAGAATTAAAGATACGTGATCAAATTAAAGTTTTAGAAGTAAAAATAATATTTTAGCATTATACAAAAACGGTCGATCGGTCATTTTGTATAATGCTATCTATTAACATTAGAAGGGCGGGATAAAATTAGACTATTTGGTATCTAAAATGGTATAATAATGAGGCAAAAATGGCTTTTTTTGAAACAAAAAAAATAAATTTAACCATCCCGAGAGAAAAGAAAAATCTTTTGCTGGCAACTTTCTTTTTGGCCCTGTTTAGTTTTATTTTCGCTCCAGTTGCACTAGCCACAGATTACAGTTCATCCAGTTTTATTGTGAAAGACTCGGTCATAGATGAAGGATCAGAAACATCAACTTCGACTAATTTTGGTCTGGGACAATCCATTGGGCAGTTGGCTATCGGTAAATCAACTTCGACTAATTTTCAGTTGTGGAGTGGGTTCCAATATTACTATTTGGTTTCTGCAAATACTTTAACCGCTACTGCTGGCGACTCGGAAGTGGATTTGAGTTGGACCGTGCCGCAGACTTTTTTGGGCATTACTGTTGATGAGTATGAGGTCGGTACAGGAACCACGTCCGGCAACTATACTTTTGAAAACGTCGGGTCAGTCACGAATTTTACGAAAACCGGGCTAACCAACGACACGCCGTATTTTTTTATCGTTAAGGCTTTAAGTCCGGGCGGCAACTTTTTGGTATTTTCCAATGAGGCCACTGCAACACCAACAGGAGCGGCAAATGAGAATGGGGGCGGTTCGGGCAGCCAGACCATGGGCATAACTTTCCACGGCACGGCTTATCCGCAGGCAAAAGTTTTTTTGTTGCGTGACGGAGCGCCTCGGGCCAGTATCACGGCCAATAGTCTCGGCGAATTTGCTTTAAATAGTTACGGGCCACCACCGGGAAACCATAATTACGTGATTTACGCAACGGACCCCAATGGGGTTAAATCAAAGTCATTGAATTTTTTTGAAACCATAGCGCCGCAAGTGATTATTCACAGGACGAACATTATTGTGCCGCCGACTTTAGTCAGCAGCCATACGGCAATCAAGCAGGGTGATCCGTTAACTTTATCCGGGTTCGCCGCTCCAAATGCCCCGGTCAGTATCCATATGAGTGGGACACAGGCCGGAACATTTAATGTGGTTTCCGCAAACAGCGGCGCCTATTCCTATATATTAAACACCGCCAACTACAAAAAAGGGCAGTATTCCGCGGTTAGCAACGAATTGGTGGGCTTGTATCAGTCGCAGGACAGTTTGTCGATCACATTTACGATTGGGGATTCGACTGTGGTCGTGCCGCCACCCGGAGTCTGTTCCGTCAGATCCGATTTGAATTGCGACGGCCGGGTCGATTTGGTGGATTTTTCTATTTTACTTTATTATTGGGAACAATTTGCCCCGTTTAAGAACGAGCGTGTGGACATTGATAAATCCGGCCAAGTCGAGCTGCGAGATTTTTCTATCATGTTATATGAATGGACAGGATAAAATATGATATTAGATATTAGATATTGGAAATTAGTAAATTTAGAAATTAGGAAATTGAAAAAATTTCTTAGTTTCGCTATTTCTCAATTTCTTTTTGTTGTCCTGTTTGGAATATTGTGGTCCAATCATGTACAGGCTGCGATTCTTTACACCTCAACTGCTAACCAGGTAGTTTTTGACCAGGCAACCTTCATTACCGAGTGGTATTTGGATACGCAAGATGATGAAATCAATTCCGTGGCTTTGAATTTAACTTTTACTCCCGAGACTTTGGAAGTTTTGAATGTCACACCTGCAGATACCGGAATTGATTTGTGGATTAAGAATCCGGAAGAGGATAACGAAAGGGGAACCATCAGTTTAATCGGAGGAATTTCCAGTGGGGTAAAGGACGCCAAAGTTCCGTTGTTCCGCGCCGTCATAAAACCAAAACAAGTTGGCAAAGGAAAAATCAGCATGGACACTTCTTCGGCCGTGCTGAAAAATGACGGACTCGGTACCCCAGCGACTTTAGTTTTTAATGAAATTTCTTTTAATATCAACCCGGCCGACGCCCGTCCGGCGCTAGTGGGTTCGCCAACACACCCGCAGCAGGATGAGTGGTCCAAGAACAACAAGGTCATTATCCAGGTCATGCCCAAACCAGGCGAGCAATACAGTTATAGTTTCAGTTCCAACATTGAAATGATTCCAGGTGATCTGCCAAGCGACGTTGCAAACTCTTTAACCTTCGATAATTTGGCCGACGGTATTTACTATTTTAAATTGAATTCCAAAGCTGCGGCAGGGAATTGGCAGGAAGCCGCAGTTTACCGCGTCATGATCGATAGCACGCCTCCGCAACCGATTAACGCCGCGGTTGCCTCTGACCCGTCAGTCTTCGATGGCAAACCATTCGTCAGTTTTACAGGAAAAGACCAGACATCAGGTATTTCGCATTATGAAGTCCGCTTTGGTGTTGGTCCGTGGCAGAAAACTAATGACACAGTGTTAAGGGTTCCCGGTCTAGTTTTAGGGAACAAAGTCGAAATTAAAATTGTTGACCAGGCCGGCAACGAGGAAGTGACCAAAGTCGCGCTTCCTAAAGCCCAGTCAACCCCATTTTCTAATTGGTTTTTTTCCATTATAATCATTGTAGTCCTACTGTTGACAGCACTGGCTGTTTTCTGGTGTAAAAAGCTCATAACGAAATACAGAATCAAATGACAATTCGATTAATTCTGAGGAAAACTTTTAAAAGCGCGTTGCTGGCGCTTGCTTTTGTTTTAGGGACTGCGACTTTTTTTGCGGCCAGTGTCCCAACTGCGAGTGCGGCCAATGCTTCGCTGTCGATTTCCCCGAACAGCGGCACGTTCGTTGTTGACAGCACTTTTGATGTTTCCGTTTATTTGGACACGCAAGGGCAATCCATCAACACTATTGAATTGAGCATCAAGTATCCGCCGGATAAATTGCAGTTGGTTTCTTCCTCGACCGGCAAATCGATTATCGGCATTTGGACCAGCCAGCCGAAATTCAACAACCAAACCGGCGTTATTGAATTGACCGGAGGCGTTCCGGGCGGCATCAACGCCAGTCGAGGGCTGATTACGACCATGACATTCCGTGCCAAGGCCGTGGGCTCGGCGGTGGTCAAGTTTGATACCAGTCGCGTCCTACTCAACGACGGCAACGGCACGGAAACCGTGACCCAAAATTACAACAGTGTTTTCGATTTAATTTTGCCGCCGCCGGCCGGGCCAATTGTCGTCTCCGAAACGCATCCGGACCAAACCAAGTGGTATCAAAATTCCACTGTGGTTTTGCGCTGGGGTGATGAAGGTGGTAGCAACGGGTTTAGTTATATGATTTCCGACCGTGCAACCGATGTCCCGGACGAAGTTTCGGAAGGTACTAAACACGATTTGGTTTATAAAAATTTGGGTGAGGGCCGGCAATATTTCCATATCCGCGCTTTGCGTGACGGGAGATGGGGTGGCACGACCCATTACGCTTTAAATATTGACACGTCGGCGCCGGCGGAATTCGGAATTGATATTGCCCCGGCCGCGCGATCAACCCGCAACCAGCCGGTTATCCAATTTGCCACAACCGACGCGCTTTCCGGTATGGACCATTACGAACTGAAGATTGTTCCGTTGTCGAAACCGGCAACACAGGGCTCGCCAACAGAACAAGGCCAGGAATTTTTTATTGAAGCCCAGAGTCCGTACATCACCAATGAATTAGAGCTTGGAAACTATGACGTTATTGTTAGGGCTTTTGACAAAGCCGGGAATATAAAAGAAATCACGCAGCACATGGAGATTGTCACGGCCATTTTTAGCTACGTGGCCGACCAGGGCATTGAATTCAAGAGTCTGTTCATTATTCCGTGGTGGTTGTTCTGGTTGCTGGCCGCGTTACTGTTCCTAATTTTATTGTTCATTGGCCGCCGTTTACATTTGTGGCACCGAATAGTTGACCGTCACCATGCCAGCGGCCAAATGCCAAATGCGCTTAAACAGCAGTTGGATGAATTGCAAAAATACCGAGCCAAATATGGTAAGATCGGTATGGTATTGTTGGCCATCACCGTCAGCTTAATGTTTGGCAATGTCGCGCAGGCCGAAGACGAAGTTTTGGGCCCTCCCCTTATTAATACTGTTTCGAAGAATATTTCCAACGAAGAAATTTTCTATGTTGGCGGCAAATCCGGCGCCTCCAATGCCGAAGTTGTTTTGTACTTACAAAATTTAAAGAGTGCCGAAACATTATCCGAAGTAGTCCAATCGGACAAGAATGGGGATTGGTTCTACCGCCATGATTCGTTTTTAAATGCCGGAACATATTTGATTTGGGCCCAGACAAAAATTTCCGATCAGCTAAGCCCGCCAAGTCCGCAAATTCAAATGAGCGTGGAAGCAACCGCGGTGCAATTCGGCGCGACTAGATTAAGTTACGCTTCGATTTATTTGATCCTGCTGGTTTTTGTGGCAATCGCCTTTGCCATTTTGATTACTTATGTTTTGTACCACAGTTACCATGGCCGCCGAAAGCACGGATTGTTAATGAAACAGTTCCGCGACACAGAGGAATCATTGCGCCGGGGCTTTGCAGTTTTGAACCGTGACATGCAAGCGGAATTGGAATTGTTAAAGAAGGTTAAGGTTAATCAGGCTTTGTCCCGAGAAGAAGCGGCTAAAGAAGAACAGATACTTAAAGATTTGAAAGAATTGGAACAGCATTTATCAAAAGAAATCTGGGACTTGGAAGAAACAGAATCATCCGGACGATAATCCCGAACATATTTCAGGATCTATCTAAAACAAAAACGCGATTCAAGGTTCACTCATGTGTGAACACTCAAACCGCGTCAGTTTAGTCTAATTCTCCTCCAAATTTTTTTGTGGGACAGACCGGCACAGGCTGATTTGCTCGGGGTCATAAGTCGGCCGGCAGAATGTCGGGTCTGCGGCTGGACGGTACCAGTGGATGTCCTGGATCTTGACCCGTCGTTCGTTGTTCTCGTGGGTCCTAACCAGGATTTCGGGCCGACCGTTTAGGTCTTCGATCGCTTTGACGGTCCCAAATTCTTTGGGATCACGGAGAATCACCGGATCGCCTGGGTGCAGCCAAAGCAGTAGGTCGCCGATTTGATAAGACATGGTCGTGATGGCTGACCTCGAAGTCCTTCGGATCCAGTTCAACTTAATACGAGTATTACGTCCGCCAATGGCCAATGTTGTTCCTCCTTCGACTAGCGTATCCGGTTAAAACGCGATAGGAAAGGTAGAAGCATGTGATCAATTGTGCGCCGACAAGTGGAAGGCCAATCGGTCCATAGTCGTTCTTGTTGATGGCCATGATCCACTCCCCGATTCCACTGGGCCGTCCGCCAAAGAAATAGATGGAGGTGAAGGTCGAGATTGTAAGAGCAAAAAACGCAAAAAGCTCGACTATGTGAAGTCTGTGCAAGTGATTCATAGTACCTCCTTAAGGTTTCATCGATCTCTTCGATCAGAAATGATTAACTAGTTTAACCTAATTTCCAAGGTTTTGTCA
>JANWIA010000016.1 GCA_025450105.1 Candidatus Doudnabacteria bacterium
TCTCGCAGCGTCGTCTGGTTAGACATATAAGGTGACAGCCTTACCGCTGGAATATAAATAGTATAGAAAAATGAGGGAACTTAGTCAATCGCCTTAAGTTTAGGAGGCTTGCGGCGGTTGAGTAATAACGTTCCCTCCCGAGTACCATGACAATCCGTAGGAGGATTGAAATGCTATCCAATAAAGGTTTGCGAGTGAAGCCAAGGTCCCTCGCTGATCTGCGGGAGGAAATGGCCCAAATTCAGAAGAAGATTCTGGAACGTGCGCGCGCAAGCGTCAAAGCTGCCGAGGAGCTTGATCCACAATTGGCCACGGAGCACCGCCAGCCAATACTGGCAGATGCAGGGCTTGCTGTGGAGCTTGTTGAGCTCTTCCACGATATCTGGCGGTTCATCCCGGAATTCGAACAACGGGTAAAGAATGACGCGGTCGCCCAAACACTCGAGCGGATTGAAGCCGCGGATCATCTCAAACAGAGCGTTGTCGCAAAAGCAGTCAATGCCGATCACCAGACGGGGCTTTACAACAAGTCCTATATGGAATGGACATTGCTGCCGGATTTCATCCGTGAGGTTGCCAAGACAGAAAGACGGAAGGACGCCATGGCAGCATTGTGGATGTTAGACTTGGACAAACTCAAGCTCATCAACGACTCACATCATTTCGGTTACCAAGTGGGTGATGCGATCATTACGTACCTGGCCTACTTGCTTTACTCACATATAAAGCCAGGCAAGCTCGCAAGTTACCTTCCACCAGATGGACATGGCTTTAACGAATTGGTAAGCCCAGGTCGGGTGGGTGGTGATGAGTTCATGGTCCTGGAGCGGTCTATCCGCAACCAGGATGCGACCTTTCAATTGGCTAAGGAGATTAAAAAGATTTACGAAACAAACGACTGGTCTGTACTTGAACCTCCCGACGTCATGAAGCACCTTGCCTATTTGGAAAGCATGGCGAGGTTCCGGGCCCACCTCACCGAGCATCACTATGAGGATCATCCTTCAGCTGATACCAGAGAGGAAACCGATCGTGCTTTCAATTATGCTACCGACGGAAGGTTGAATATCGATTACTTCCGACCGAAGGTTTCTATAGGGATCACGATTTTGCTGCTGCCAAGTTTGTACGGCCATGCGGATCAGGCAAATCGCATTGCTGAAGAACTCCGCGCGCATGCCCAGAAGGCAATGAGGTACGCGAAGGAACGACAGCTAGATGTGCCTTGCGTCCGCGGCCTCGCGTACAAGGATGGTAGGCTCCAACCGACAAAACTCCCAGAGTTCCGCCGGCTAGAGATCGTCAAAGCTACAAGGACGTCTTGACCACTGGTCAGGACGTCCTCTTTTTTATTTCAAGACTAAACGAAACAAGAAATTTAATGTATACTTTAGGTCGTATGAAAAAAGGTTTAAATATTTTAGCAATTGAAACTAGTTGTGACGAAACCGCGGCCGCGGTTGTTCGCGACGGGAAAATTTTATCGAATATTGTTGCCTCGCAGGCAAAATTACATGCCAAGTTTGGCGGCGTGGTCCCGGAAGTTGCGGCTCGCGAGCATGTGCCGGCCATGATCCCGACAATCGGACTGGCATTAAAAGAAGCCTCGATCAAACTTTCTGACATTGATTATATGGCTGTGACCCAAGGACCAGGCTTAATGACTTCATTGCTGGTCGGGATTGATACAGCCAAAACCTTGGCAACCGTTTTGAAAAAACCGTTGATTCCAATTAATCATTTAGAGGCGCATATTTATGCAAATTTTATTCAGGAATCAAGAGTCAGGAATCAAGAGTCAGGAGGGTTGCCAAAGTTCCCAGCATTGATTCTCATCGTTTCCGGCGGCCATACTTTATTAGTGAACATGAAACGACACGGTCAATATGAAATTATTGGCGAGACCGTTGATGACGCTGCTGGAGAGGCGTTTGATAAAACTGCAAAGCTCATTGGTTTGGGATATCCGGGCGGTCCGCAAATCAGCAAGCACGCCGAGCAGGGCAGTCCAACTAAATTTAATTTTCCCCGCCCAATGTTAAATAATCCAGGATTCAATTTTAGTTTCTCCGGACTTAAAACCGCAGTTCTTTATGAATTTGTGAAGCAGAAAAAAACAACTCAATTGATCAATGACATGTCTGCTTCGCTTCAACAAGCGGTAATTGATACATTGATTGGAAAATTGTCGCAGGCGATTAAAAAATATCACCCAAAAACAATTATGCTTGGCGGGGGAGTGGCGGCGAACGCATTGCTCAGGAAACAGTTTGAAAAATTGGCCAAGCAAAATAAACTATCATTCAGCATTCCCAAGTTCGAATACTGTACAGATAACGCCGGCATGATTGGTTTGGCTGCTTACTACCGTTTATTGAATAAGCGGGTTAAGGCCACGACCAAGTTCTCACCAATGCCCCAGATGACTTTAAAATAACCAAGAAACAAATAGCAAAAAACAAATAATAATCAAAAACAACATCCAATAATCATGTGGATGTTGTTTTTTTGAGTGCTGCTTATTATTTGTTTTTTGGTTATTGGCTTTTGGTGATTAATTGTATTATCTGTTGTTCTCTTTTCTAATTTCATGTCGTGCTTCGCCTTCGCTGATTGGCCGGTTGATAAAGAACAACCGGACAACTGCCCAGGCCAGTAACCAGTACACAGCCATGGCAATCAAAGTGTTCCAATCGAAGACACTGCCGGAAACGCGGATGTTGCGGACAACATTTTCGAACGGCGCAACTAAAGGATGTGAGGCAGTGTAAATGAAATCGGTAAACCCTGCTCCTGCATTTGCTCCCACCAAACGCAAAATAAAGCGGATTGCCAAGAGTGCTTCGATAATTCCAAGCACATACCAAATTACTTGCGTGGCACGATAGAGTGGTCGCGTGCTGTCTTCTGCATGGTAATAGACATTTGCCATAAAGACTCCTTTCATTAAGGTTTCCTATATTTTGCCACGCCCAAGCACAAACGCAATTGTGAGAAAGTACGATAATTAAATGCCCTATTCGTGGGGTTGAAATTTGTTGGGATTTCGAGTATAATATCAAGGATCAGTAACAATTTACGGCCCTATCGTCTAACGGTTAGGACGCCAGGTTTTCATCCTGGCAATCGGGGTTCGATTCCCCGTGGGGTCACCATTGAATTACTTTTTAACCCATAGAAGCAACAGTGTTGCTTCGGTGGGAATCGAACCGCCGGAGCGCTGCACTAGCAGCATGAGGCGGCGTCGCAACCGTCACGTAACGGATTGCGACCGATTCCCCGTGGGGTCACCAAGAAAAATGCTCACCATTTATGGTGGGCGTTTTTCTTTTTAACTTTGCGGAATCGAACGGGCAGAAGCGAGCTAGCGCAAAAGCGCGCAGCGAGTGACCGACGAACGTCCTGTGGACGTCTGGCGCTGCCCTGCCTAAGCGACAGCAGTCGCGTCTTCGATTCCCCGTGGGGTCACCAGAGAAAAGACCATCACTTAGTGCGGTGATTTTTTCTTTAGTAAAAAATTTGATATAGTTATTTTGGTTGCCGTGCGGAGTCCAACGGCGGCAATTGTTGGCGGTTCCTCCATCGTCCCGTCAACGCCACGGCACAGGATCAGCCTCCTTGTGCCGTGGCATCTTCTTTTAAGAAATAAAAAAACCGCCCAAACGGGCGATTTTTTTGAAATTTATTCTTCTATAATATCAATGAGTCTGAACCCGGTAAGGTCTCCTTCAAAGTTAACCTTAACCGATTTGCCGTAAAGTGTAGAAAAGTCGCGGGCTGTGTGAATATAGATAATGCGGTCAGAATCGGAAACTTCGAGCATTAAATTGCCGCGGGTAGAATCGTTGGATGGTTTGAGGATGCCGTACCAAACATTGTCTTCCTGATTTTGGTCTGTTGGGGCAGTGGTATTTTGTGATTGATCGTTGGTGTCGGATTGATTTTGCTGTTGTGAATTTGAAGGCGAATTGTCCTTGTCCGGATTGTTGTTGCCGAACATTAACCAAGCCGCAACGCCAATTGCCAAAACCACAATGATCCAGAAAAGTTTATTCATAACGAATCGTTAATTACAATAATCATACGCGAAATTACGAGGGAGATCAAGCAACAAACTATTCAACAATTTTTGATTTGATCAAATCGATCAGTTTGCGATTCAATATGGTGTTGGCAACGTGACGGCGGTACTCCTGGGTCTCCAAGTCAGCTAAGGCATTTGGGTTGTTGGCATGAGCCTTCTTTTGCGCTTCAATTTCCGCTGCTGCCTCCTGGGCCGTAACTTCGATCTGTTCGGTTTCGGCTAATTTGCCCATGACAATCGAGGATTTCACCCGTTCCGTCGCCCGCGGTTCAAAATCTTTGCGAATTTGTTCCATGGTTTTTTTGGAGGTTTGTAAATATTGGTCAAACTTCACACCCTGATGGGCGAGTGAGTGTTCAAAATCATGGATCAGCTCAGAAATTGCGTCATTGATCACTGCTTGCGGCAACAAATCATATTTAGCAGTTTCGGTAATCTGTTTAATGGCCGCAATTTCTAAACGTTCTTCCTCTTTCTGTTCCTTTTCGCGTTTGATGTTTTCGGTCAATGCAGTTTTGAGGGTGGATAAATCTTTTGTACCGACTTTTTGAGCTAGCGCATCATCAATTATCGGTTTGGTTCGTTCCAAAATTTGGTTCAGTGTAATTTTAAAATCGGCTTGCTTGCCTTTTAAATGTTCGGCTTGGTAATCAATTGGGAAGGATAACTGGAATTCGATTTTGTCACCGGCCTTTTTGCCAATAATTTGTTCTTCAAATCCTGGAATCATTTTTCCTTCACCAAGAACCAGGGCAAAATCTTTGGCCGAACCACCATCAATAACTTTTCCGTCGACAAAAACTTCAAAATCAACAACTGCCTTGTCTCCAAGTTTTGCTTCCCGCGCTGCCGGTTGTTCGGCCGTGGTCATATTGGCCAGTTCGTCTAATGCTCCGGCAATGTCTTCGTCAGAAACTTTTACTTCCTGGCGTTTAATTTTCTTGTTTTGCCAGTTCCCCAAAGTCGCAGATGGCATGAGGGTGAAGGTTGCCTTGTAAGCCACGGCATCATCGGGAGATAGGACTGGTACCAAATCAAATTTTACCTTGCCGTAAATATGGAAGTTTTCTTTGTCCAAAAGCGAATTGAAGGTGTCGTTGATAATTTCTTCCAAAGCCTCTTCAAAAATTACAGCTTCGCCAAATTCTTTTTTGACGATTTCATACGGGGCTTTGCCTGGGCGGAAACCTTTTATTGGCCGGTGTTCCGAAATATGGGCTGCAGCCTTGGTCAGCCACGGGATGGCTTCAGTTTTGGTGACACGAACGGCTAATTCCAATGCTCCGTCTGACAAATCTTTCTTTTCAAAATTCACGTTTTTAATCCTTTTAGGTTAAATATAGCCGTAATATCATACCGTAATTCGGGCGGATTGTGAAGAGTGCTGGGTTACGGGAAAGACGGGGAAAGTGGTATAATAAACAGGCATTAATTGGTTCAGAAATAAAAAGTGTCAGCGAAAAAAACAACAACTTTAGTAATTTTAGTCTCAACGGTGCTGTTGATGTCTGCGGTCTATCAGTCACTGTATGAATTTGATTTGGTGGAACACCGAACGATTGCCATGATCCTGGCCGTACTCGCCATGTTTTTGTTGATTATTTTTTTGTTGCAGTCGGAGCAAAATAAAGCGCGGCTGATTTCGAACGAACGTTTGTTTAGGGCCTTGATTGAAAAAAGCAGTGACGCCGTGGCGCTCATAAATGATAAAGCTGAAATTTTATACAGCAGCCCGTCCACGAAAAAGGTTATGGGTTACACTGCAGAGCAGCTGCTGGGGAAAAATGGTTTTAGTGTAGTCCATTCCGAAGACGTGTCTAAGGTTAAAGAAATTTTAGGGGATTTAAGGAGCCAATTCGGGAAATCAAAAACTTTCCATGTCCGCGCCAAGCGCCGCGACGGCGTTTGGATTTGGGTCGAGGGCGTCGTTACTAATTTACTGCACGACCCGATTGTCAGGGCGATTGTCGTCAACTACCGCGACATCAGCAAGACCAAGGTTGCAGAACAGCAACTCAAAAAATTTACATTAGAATTGGGATCCGAAAAAGCAAAAGTCGAAGCGCTCCTGGCCGGGATTGGCGATGGGCTGGTGGCGGTGGACAACGAGAGCCGGATAATAATGGTCAACGAAGCATTTGAAAAATTGTTGGGCTGGAAACGCGGGGATGTTATGACCCGCAAGACAATGGAAGTTATCAATATTGTTGATGAAGAGGGGAAAGAGGTGCCAGAAGCTGCCCGCCCATTAAACGAATCTATGCAAACCGGAAAAACGGTTTCCGGCACACACTATTTGGTGCGCAAGAACGGGTCAAAATTCCCGGCTACGGTTACGGCCTCGCCGGTTGTACTTAACAATAAGATTATCGGGGCGGTGAAAGTCTTCCACGATGTCAGCCAGGAAAAACAGATTGACCGGGCCAAAAGCGAATTCGTTTCGCTTGCGTCCCATCAATTGCGCACGCCGCTGACAGTGGTGAAATGGTACACAAAATATTTAGTGGAAAATGCGTCCAAGGTTACTCGCCCTAAGTTAAAAGAATATTTGGGCGTGATTTTGCAGACTAACAACAGTATGGTTGAATTGGTCAACGCCATTTTGAATGCATCCAAGATTGATTTGGGGAAATTGGCGATTGAGCCGGAGCAAACTTTCCTGCCGGCGATTATGGACCAGGCTTTGAACGAGTACTCCCCGTTGATTAAGCAAAAGAAATTGAGGATCGAAAAACAGTATTCTGGCGACGTGCCAAAAATCCAACTCGATCCAAAATTAATGAAGGTCGTTTTTGCAAATATTATTTCTAACGCCGTAAAGTATACGGATTTGGGCGGCAATGTCATTGTCCAAATGCGCAAGGATAAACAAAATGTCGTCATTGCAGTCTCGGATAATGGTTGCGGCATTCCTCACCGACAAAAAGACGGGATTTTTACCAAGCTATTCCGCGCCGACAATGCCATTGAAAAAGATTCGACCGGAACCGGACTTGGCTTGTACATTGTTAAATCAGTCATTGACCAAAGCGGGGGGAAGATTTGGTTTACCTCGCCGGCCAAACCGCTGCCGAATCGTTTGGACGTCGCATCCGAGACTTCGATTGAGGAATTGGCGCACGGCAAACAATATTCCGGTACCACTTTCTATATTTCCTTACCGGTTACAGGGGTTCAGCCTCGCACAGGCAGTAAAAATCTTTCGGTTACTTAAAACTAATTACAGGGTGTATAATTAATTTATCAACAATATGGCAAAATCTGTAGGGCAAAAAACTATATTAGTGGTCGAGGACGAAGAGGCCCTGCTTTTGATTTTAGAAAAGACCCTGAACCAAGCCGGTTTTAAAACCATCACTTCCAAGGATGGTTATGAGGGATTGAATATGGCCCTCAAGCACCATCCGCATTTGGTGCTGGTCGATATTATTATGCCGCGCATGGATGGGATTACCATGCTCAAGGAATTACGCAAGGATAGTTATGGTAAGGACGTACCGGTAATAATTTTAACCAATCTCAGCAATCCCGAATCCATGTCTGCAGCTTTGGAAAATCATGCTTTTGATTATTTAGTGAAAACAGACTGGGATCCGGAAACCTTAGTCCAAAAAATTAAGGATAAATTAAAAGTTTAAAACCGCTATTACAGCGGTTTTTTTGTTTGGATAAATGGCTAGTTTACCGCCGGGAAATATTTTGATAATTTTTGAGGGCATAATTAACCAAAGGAGATTTATGGCCTTCGAAGATTTGGACAAAGCCGCCGACGACGCAAAGGAAAGTATTGATAAGGGAACTGAAAGTGCCAAAAGAGAACTAACCAAATGACCCGTTTCTCAAGAAATGGGTCATCCTGAACGAGACCTTAATGGTCGAGATTTAGGATCTCTTATAAGTAAGCAACCTAAAAGCCATCCTCAATTGGGGATGGCTTTTAGCAAAAGCGTGCATTTCGCATTGGTCTTATGACTATTTAATTTATCAAAGGCTTACCTGCCTTTAAGTTTCATAAGGAGCAAGGATGAGCAACGCTTGCCGGACGCAACTGATGCATTCCTTTTTCTCCCTTCATAAATTACCTTACTCTCATCATATTTTTTGTCAATCAATTAAGTGTCTAAAAGTCTGTGGACAATATTTAATCCACAGGCATTTTTATTTGACTACATAATATAAAAAAATTAATATCATTTCTTGTCCCAAAGGAGGACTGGTATGCAACAATTGGTTTTGGCAATGGTTTTGCTTTTGGTCTCGGAGGGTCTTGGATGGGCGCAGTCACAGCCAGCCCGGGTCTTACTCAACAGCAACGGCGTGTCCAAGATTTTTCCACCGTTCGACACCGAAGGATGGATCTACACGCGAGGTTCCGGCGATGCCACTCACCAAGGTGATGATTTCTACGCTCAGGACTGGGCGCGCGACTGCTTCAGTCAGGGGCAGCGACTATATACGGGGATTTCAGGCACATTACAGATTAATCGAGACCGTGACGGGAGCATGGACTATTATGGCAACACGCTACTCGTGGTTGATTATCAAAGAGGATTCGCGCAGCGGTTCGCGCACCTGCAGGATTTTGCGCCGGGGTTAAGAAGCGGCGACATGGTCCTGGCCGGGGAGTATATTGGCAAGGTCGGGGCGACGGGTAATGTTACGGCCTCGAGTTCTTGCGCACAACAAGGCGGCAACGGTGCCCACGCGCACATAGTCTTGTACAAGAACGTGCCGAGTAGTTCTGGCCGGCCGTTGACTTCAATCACAACGATCGGCAGCGCCACACAGTATGCTGCACGGTTCACATATGTCAGCCAGGAAGAATTGGTGAAGGCGGATAACAACGCCACGGTTTACGTAAACCAGAATGGGCAACGCGTACCAATCACGGCCGCGGTTTTTGCCAACCAAGGCTGGAATTTTGATCGCAGCCGAGTTTTGTTTGATCCCTTGGCCGGCAACATCAAGCCGTCGTGGCAGATCGACAGCATGCCGCTGGCTAATTGGTTCTGGTCGCTGCGCAACAGTATGCTCATCCGGTCGTCCTCGGATCAAACAGTGTTTCTGGTCCAGGACGGTTTACGTAAAGGTTTAACCTCGAACGTCTTCAACTGCCGAGGTTTTAATTTTGGCGACGTTAAGGTTTTACCGAACGGTGATGTGCCGCGCTACCCGGCGTTTAAGGCGACACAAATTGCAGTTGGGTGCACTGACGAATATCGCCAGGCTTTGGCCGACCTAACCAAGACCGTAAATTTGGATGGGCGGATGGGCCCCCTACAACTGGGCAGCTACGGTTTTGACAACAACTGGGACGTCAATTGGGAACTGCGTTGGGCCAAGGTTTCTTTTGGCGGGCAAATCACCACACTGAATCACGCCACGTCTAGATCCGATCCCAGCCTTCGTTATGTTATATACTGGGATCCTTTTGCCAACCAATGGAGGGGCTGGTACCGCATGTATTAGATAGTAAAGACCTGGGCTGAAAATTTTTCAGTCCAGGTCTGTGTCCGTGCCGAATTCTAACCCCTGTTGGAGATTGCTAATAATTTGTGGTATATTTAATAGGTCATTAATCTTCTTCTATGCATCGCCTAACCAGAGACTTTGTTTCCGAAGAACGACGCTCGTTTCCGTACAAATTAGGTGAAGTAGTGGCCTCCGCATTGACCGGCTTTGTAGTCGGGGTAATTGCAGCAAGCATGGTTTGGCTGCTCGCGATCCATTACATCAACGCCTTTATTTTGGAATAACGATCCATCGGTTTAGAAACAAACAACAAACCGCCCTTGGCACAAAATCTGCTAAGGGCGGTTGTTTTATTTAGGCTAATCCTTCTGACAGGACAAAGATCAGGACGATGCCCAGCAGCACCCGGGCATAAGGCACAAGATCGAATTTATACAGTTTGTGGTATTGTTCAATGGCTTTGATTGTTATTAAGATTATCAGGCCACCCACCGCAACCGCCAGCAGGCTGTTCATGTTCGGCAACAGGTCGCCGGTAATAACATCCCTTGGTCCAAACCAGGCGATGATCGATGCGGCAATCATTGGCAGGCTTAAGTACAGCGCAAATTTGGCAACCAATTCCGGGGCGTTGGTCGCGTGTCGGTAAAATAACCGGAAGGTCGGGGAAATAAATCCGGCGGAGGCAAAGGCCAAGGCTCCGATTTTTTCCAGACCGTGGTAATGGTTCATGTGTTTGATTCGTTTTTGGAAAATAACCATACCCTTGGCTAAAATGGCGATGGCCAGCAGTTCGATTATCAGTAAGTTGAGTTTGAAGAACAGCGAACCGGAACTGTTCAGAAAATAAATCAAGGACAGAGGGATGGCAAAGAACATGAGCATGACGGTGACGTTGTGGTCATTGGACGAGAAAAAGAATTTGTGTTTCAAATGTCTGCGACTCTTTTTAGATATCAGAAAAAGTAATCCGTGAACGACATCATCCCAGGAGTAGATTGCTGTCAGCAATAGGGAAAAAATTATCAGTCGCATATATTTTGGTTAGCGAAGCAGTATAGCCCCGAAAAATGCCTTAGTCAAGCTTAAATTTTTTTGGTTCTTCGGACTTTGCTGTTGACAGGATCTTGATTGTTCAGACACTATAAATTATGATTGTATTGTAAGGGTATTTCGCGAAAGAATTTTACCAAAATGACCACAGACAACCATAAAATTTTAGCCGAGCCGGAAGACGCCATTGAAAATTATATTGGCGAGCAGTTTTTGGAATGGATTTTGGAAACCATCTCGGCCCAGGTTAAAAGTTGGCCGGAGTTGGGGCAAATCCGGGACAGTCAGGCCAAAGTCGAAAAGATCCGCAAATTTATACTGCAGAGATTTTTGGCGGCCCAGGCTTTTTGGGGCGGCAAGGACGGTGATCCGGGGTTCTTGGGGTTTGCCATTGCCAATTTATCGGAATCGCCAGACCCGCTGGCCGAAAAAGGATTGGGGATTTTGGAACAAAAGAAAGAAGAGGAATTGGCCGGCAGTTCGTCCAAAAAAAATCATCAGGAATTATGGCTGAAGCTGTTGCGCGGCCTGGAAATTACCCCGGAGGAAATTGAGCGCGCCGAGGCCAAGGAGCCAACCCGCAATTACATTGCCGATTTGTCCGATATTTATTCCACCGGTGAGTGGCAAATGACCATGGGTGCATTTTTGGCGCACGAACGTGCAATGCCGGAAGAATATGCCGCACTACTGGCCATGCTCAAACAAAATACTTCAATCGATAGTGCCGCTACCGAAGTCTTGCAGTGGCACAGCGGAGTGGACATGAAGCACATTATCAGCACCTCACATATGTTGGAAAAAATTATGGTTGACCCGGAAAGCAAACAATTGGTTTGGAACGGGGTTAACCAGCAATTGGAAGCCCGACAAAATCTTTACGCCAATCTGCTCAAGTATATAGAAGGGTAAAACCGCAGAATTTTGCGCGCTATTCGGCGCGTTTTTTATTTCCGTGAAGTCTGACAAATCAAGCAAATAGTGGTAAAATGTTGGGGAAGGGAACTAATAATATATGGCAATTGTTGTTGACGGCAAGAAGATTGCTAAGAAAATTTTAGCTGCCGCCCATCAAAAAATCATGAAAGAAAATTTGCGACCAGTATTGGCCGTTATTTTAGTTGGTGATGATCCGGCCTCGCAAACCTACGTTAAGAAGAAACAGGAAGCTGCCGAAAGCATTGGCATGCGATTTTTGTTATATAAATTTCCAAAAACTATTTCCTTGAGCGAATTAGTGGTTGAAGTGAAACAAATTCAAAAGCAAAATTTATCTGGAATCATTGTTCAGTTGCCATTGCCAAAAGCTTTGGATAAGAAATTGATTTTAAATGAATTGAATTCAGACATAGATGTGGATTTTTTGTCCTGGATTTCGCTGGGCAAATTGATGATCGGCGAAAATGCGATTGTCCCACCGACACCGGGCGCGGTTCTGGAAATTTTAAAACAACATAAGATTAAACTCGAAGGCAAGCACATTGTGGTCGTGGGACAAGGCGATTTGATTGGCAAGCCTTTGACCAATGTGCTAATCCGCATGCCGGTGACCTTAACCACATGCAATAAATTTACAAAAGGTTTGACCGCAATCACTCGTCAGGCAGATATTTTAATTACCGGCGTTGGAAAATATAATTTGATCCGCGGCAGCATGATTAAAAAGGGCGCGGTAGTCATTGATGCTGGGGTAATATTCAAGGGCAAGAAGATGTTTGGTGACATCAATTTTTCTGAAGTCCTAAAGGTTGCTTCGATTGTCACGCCAACCCCAGGCGGGGTTGGGCCAATCACTGTGGCCAAGCTTTTGGAAAATACTGTTAACATTGCGTCAAAGAATAAAATATGAAGGAATTAAAATTCGTTCCACAATTAATCCCATTGATCCTGTCCGGCGAAAAAACTTCGACCTGGAGATTGTTCGATGAGAAAGATTTGCAAGTCGGGGACACTGTTGCTTTTATCGACCGAAGCACTGGCCAGAGGTTTGCTACCGCGAAACTCGTTTTGGTTAGCAAAAAAACTTTGGGACACGTCAACAAGGAAGATTACGAGGGTCATGAAAAGTTTGTCACAAAGCAGGAAATGCTTAAGACTTATCAATCCTATTATTCGGATCAAGTTGTTGATGAAAATACCGAAGTAAAAATTATTCAGTTTGATCTTCAAAATGTATGACCAAACAATATACGCTATGCATGCTGGTTAAAGGCAAGAATATTTTACTGGGCATGAAGAAAATCGGTTTGGGTGCCGGTAGATGGAACGGTTTTGGTGGCAAGGTTGAGATTGGCGAGACAATTGAGGATGCCGTGAAGCGCGAGGTCTATGAGGAAGTCGGGGTTACGACTCATGAAATTGAGCAGATTGGAATTTTGGAGTTTTCCTTTGAGGGACAGGAAGATGTTATGGAAGCCCATATTTACAAATCCCAAGATTTTACTGGCGAGCCCAAGGAAAGCAACGAAATGCGGCCAAAATGGTTTGACCTGCACGCAATCCCTTATAGCGAAATGTGGCAGGATGATATTTTTTGGTTGCCGTTATTGTTAGCCGGAAAAAAATTCACCGGCAAATTCCATTTTGGCGAAAACGACACAATTTTAGAACACGAACTAAACGAAGCTCAAGAAATAAAATAAAATGTACGATTTAATTATTGTCGGCGGGGGAGTTGCGGCGTTTACGTCGGCGCTGTTCGCGGCGCGCCGGGGTCTGAAAATTTTGGTCATTGGCAAAGACATTGGTGGTCAGGCCAATTACACCGATTTGATTGAAAACTTCCCAGGCATTGAAGCCACAGGCGGCTACGAGTTAGTTTCCTCAATCAAATCGCAAGCAGAGTATTGGGGCATAGAAGTTTTGCAAGCCGAAGTTTCGCGCATCAAACAAGCTAGCGATAGTTTTGTGGTCCAGGCTTACCAGAAACAATACAAAGCCTCGGCAATAATTTTGGCGTTTGGCAAAACGCCTCGCGACCTTGGGGTCACCGGCGAGGAAGAATTAAAAGGAAAGGGTATTTCTTACTGCGCCAGCTGCGACATGCCGCTTTATAAAAAGAAGATCGTCACTGTCGCTGGTGTCGGCGACATTAATTTAGATGCTATAATATTAGCCTCGAAGTTTGCCAAGAAAGCTTACGCTCTTTCCAAGACCGATAAATTAAGCGGGCACCCGGCCTTGATCAAAGCCGTCAGTAAAAAGAAAAATGTCGAGATGGTGCCGTTCGTACAAATCCTTTCTATTAAAGGAAAAGACCATGTTGAGGAACTGCGTTTGAAAAATATCAAGACTGACCAGCAATGGACTTTGAAAACTGACGGATTATTTGTAGAATTAGGATACATTGTCCATTCCGGATTTGTCCGCGACCTGGTTGCCACTGACGAACAGGGGCAAATCATGGTCAACGATGATCAGTCTACATCTGTCCCAGGAATTTTTGCTGCCGGGGATGTTACCAACGGCCCGTATAAGCAAGCTGTGATCTCGGCCGGCGAGGCCGCAAACGCGGCTTTGGCCGCCTACGATTGGCTGCAGCAAAAGCACGGGGCACGAGGGCTGACATCGGATTGGACTCAGATAAAGAAGGTTAATAAATCCTAAATTCGAATATCGAAACCCGAAACAAATTCAAAAGACAGAAATATTAAATTAAACTGGTTTAGATATTAGATATTTGAGATTAGATATTGTTTCGAATTTCGGATTTAGGGCTTCGATATTAAAATAATTTTATGGATGATTCACAAGCACACAAAGTAGCAATTATTGGTTCCGGTCCGGCTGGATTAACTGCGGCCATTTATGCCGCACGCGCCAACCTTGAACCAGTCATGTTTGCCGGTTTAACATTCGGCGGCCAATTAATGTTGACCACAGAAGTCGAAAATTTTCCGGGATTCCCAGACGGAATTCAAGGGCCGGACTTGATGAACAACATGATTAAGCAGGCCGAACGCTTTGGCACCAAAATAATGTATGAGGATGTCATCAGTGTTGATTTGAAACAACACCCATTTAAGATTAAATCCGACAGCGGTGAATATTTTGCCCACTCTATTATCATTGCCACCGGCGCTTCGTCACTATGGCTTGGATTGCCGTCAGAAGAACGCTTGCGCGGCCGCGGCGTTTCGTCCTGTGCCACTTGCGACGGTGCATTTTTTAAGAACAAAGAAATTGTTGTTGTTGGTGGCGGCGATGCCGCCATGGAAGAAGCCAACTATTTAACCAAGTTCGCCAGCAAGGTTACAGTTTTAAATCGCAGCGAAGTTTTGCGGGCATCGAAAATTATGCAGGACCGTGTGCTTAAGAACCCAAAAATTTCCATGATGATGAATACTGTTGTCGAAGAATTTTTGGGCGAAGAAAGGCTGAACGGTGTAAAAGTTAAGGATGTCAAAACCGGGGAGAGCAAAGTTTTAAACGTCGAAGGCGCGTTCATTGCCATTGGCCACAAACCAAACACCATGGTCTTCAACGGCCAAATTGAAGTTGATAAGGCCGGTTATGTTATCCGTAAAGGTCGTGAGCAGGAAGCCAAGGTTTCTGAATCAGGTGAAGATGCACATTACCCTTCCGCGACTTCGGTGCCAGGTGTATTCGTTGGCGGCGATGTCCACGACCATCATTACAGGCAGGCAATAACAGCTGCCGGCATGGGCTGCATGGCCGCACTGGATGCAGAGAAATATCTGAAGATGGATCGGGGATAGAAATTATCTTGTCATCCTGAGCGAAGCGAAGGATCTAAAAAAATAAAGAAATTGGGAAATTAAACATCGGCACTGTGCCGATGTTTTTAATAATAATGATTAGACAAAAATGACCGATCGGTCATTTTTGTACAAAAGAAAAAGCCGTGAGTCCCAATGTGGAACTCACGGCGGATCGAGAATCTGCTCGATCAATCAGTGGGCGCGTTATGCGCTATGAACCGATTGTTATGACTTGCACTTGCGGACGACGTTCGTTGCGTGCCGAGCCTGTCATGTACGGAAGGTACCGGCCGCGCTCGCGTCGTACTGATCGTGAAGTGGCCGATTCACGCTAGCGCGAAAGCAATACTGCGGCCACCAATGCTAGAAGAATTCCTACGGCTTTGCTTGGCGTAACGCCGTTCATGATCATTTGGTGGACTGCTGGAACAGCAGTTTGAACCAAAATCATGATGATGAACATCGCCCCGACATCTTGCGGGCGGGTTTGGGCAAGCATGCCGTTGAATGACAAGATGCCTATAGCGCCGAAAATTCCGGCGGCAATTGCCATGATCCAGTTCGCCTCGACGATTTTGGACATGCCATCGGCGAAAGCGAAGGGTGCAACGATTGCGAATACCAGAAACGCGAACACGGCCGATGAAATCTTGCCGGTGAGACCACTCTGATTCATGAACAGCGGCCACAGGCCAAAACACAAGCCGGCAATCATTGCCTTTATCTCTGCTGTCATTGTTTTCCCCCTGAAACTTTTGGAAGCTTGATTGCTTCACTCCGCAAAGTTCAAATTAATTGAACTCTATGGAGTGAAGGGCAACAGACGAATCTGTTGCCCTCTCTGGTATTTCAGGAACCAGGAAACCTTAACGCCCTAAACCTCCTCTTAGATGTTCAACAGCTGCGGCGTCCGCCTTGGGAGCAAAGAACCGCTCCCACATGTATTCGCCGTACTCCACCCAGTTGTTTTCGGCGTACGCTTCCACCATCGTCACCTGAGAGATCTCAGGGTACGGCAGGTAAAAGCGCTTGCGGTACTCGGGATTACCGAGTGCATCGCAAAGAGCAATGAATTTCTCGCAAGCCGTGTGTGTGAAGTCCACACCCTTTTTGCAATCGAAATCCAACTGTACGCGGAAGCTGTCGCCGTTGCGAAATCCGCCAAGGTTACTAGCATCGACCTTCTGGCGGAACTCCTGCCCCGAAGGCTGTGAGGACATGAAGTACCTCAAGATTGCTTCCTTCGCCAGCGACGTAAACCAGGCAACCATGGTCGCCTTGCCGCGAAACAGCGTCGCCGTGACAATGACGAGTTCGGCAACCAAGGCCGGGCACGGCATGTAATTCTTGCTGTCCGGGGCCATGGGGTTTTCGAACCGCCAGGTGATCGTCGTACGAGGAGCGCGCTTCATCACTATCCTCCTTGCTGTCATTTAACTTGAGTCTCCTCAAGCGACTGGCGTTGATACCAGATCTTTATTAACAGCATTGGATTGTGGAACCCATCCGCCTTATGCGAATGGCAGCTACTTTTCAGCAACTGAAAGCTAATAACTAAATTAATTATCACTTTCCAATTGTTGAGAGAGAACTGGAAGCGAAGTCATATAGACCTTCGCTCCCAGTTTATTACCTTGAACTTCCTCCGTTTGAAAGTTGTTATTCTTGCACTACCGGCTGTTCGGACGGAACCAAGTGTCCGGCGCGCCAGAGTTCTTCGAACTGCAGGTCACCGCTGGTGAAAGTGGTTTCCAGGTAGTCCGGACTTTCCTTGAACACGATCGTCCTCTTGTTGTCCGTGTCGAGCTTGCCAATGGCAACCAGAGGTTTTGTGTCGTCCATGACATAGGTCAGTCGACGAACCGGTGCGTTCCACCAGACCGTCTGGATCATGTGGACGACCCTGCGGTCGCATGCCCAGAGAATTTCCCTGGCCTTCTGGATTGTGACCTGAAGCCGAGTCTTTCTTGGATCATCGCACTTCACCCAGTCGTGGGTAATCGTTTCCCGTTCGAACCACCGGATGTAATCGGTGTCGCCGCGAGACTCAGACAGGATCGGATCTTCGAACCTGTTGAATTTGTGCAGCGGATATTTCTGCTCGAACTGCTCCTTGGTGCCCTGGAAAACGATGCGAGCGCTGCTCGCCGGTCCGCAGGACGGCTGCCGGATCTCGAGGCACTTGAAGTTCGGGTTGCGCTCGATGCGCGTACGTTCCAGCTTTTCGAGCGTATCGCAGGTGAGCAACGCACCTTCGTATTCAAGCGGATAGGTCCACATCCCGACACGGAGTCGACCTTTGGGGTCATTCTCCGTAACGAAGAAGATGCGGTCCTTCACCGCCGGATCCCGAAGCGAGGATTTGATCCCCTGGAACCGAGGGATGAACTTCATCTTCTCGACTTCGTACGCATCAACCGTTGAGAGTTGATGGACATGGAAGAAGAGTGAGACGCCGGAGTCGAGCTTCACGAAACCGTAGCCGTGCTTACCAGATCTGTCGGGATTCTCCCGAGTGAAGTACTTGTCGACTTCTCCTTCGAGAAGTTCAACTACATCGTAGTCGTGATGACGGACAATCTTCTTTTCCATTGGCTGCTCCGTTCAGTTCAGTTCGGTTGTGAGTATGCGATTGTTGACCTCAATTGTCAACGATCAATATTAGCATAAAATGGCCATTTTGTCAAGGGTATTGGGCGCACGGGATAGTCTGGTTTTGGTAAGTTTTTCTTTTGTTAATCTAATGGTATAATTCTTGGGCAATTAACAATTTTTATGAGAATAATTCTTATTTATTTGGTTGTAATTTTGGTTGCCGGGGGATTGGGTTATTATTTGTTTACCATGTCTAAGCCTGTTGATACTTCAAATTTGCCAGGCACGGCTTACGAAGTTTTGAACCAAATCCACATTGAAGAAGGTTCAACAGATCATCCAAAATATAATTCAAATCCACCTACATCGGGATGGCATTGGCCGCAGCCGGCATCTTGTTTGGCCTACAGCGTGACCCAACCGGACGAACGTTTGATCCATAACTTGGAACACGGCGGCATTTGGATTTCTTACAAATCGAGTGTGGATGCGGCAACGAAAACTAAATTGAATGATTTTGCAGTCCGATTCAATAATGTTTTGGTTGAACCACGTGATGCCAATGACGCCAACATTTCTTTGGCAGCGTGGGGCCGATTGCTGAACATGGACACTTATGATGAAGCTAAGGTTATTGAATTCATTGATGCCTTTATGGGCCAAGGTCCGGAAAAAGTTGGCTGTTCGCATACAGGCGCCTAGACTCATTCATGGAGATCAAAAATAAAACCATTATCATTACCGGTGCCGCGCGTATTGGCGAAAATGTTGCCGAGCAGTTGTTAGGCGCGGGCGCAAATTTAGTCGTTGCTTACCGAACCAATCCGCCGCCAATTCCGGAATCGCAAAAAGTGTTGATGGTTAAGGCGGAATTAACTAATCTAGGCCAAGTGGCGGACTTGATTGCTCAGGCAAAAAAGAAATTCGGTGCCATTCATGGTTTGGTCCACATGGCTGCCACTTATGAACGAGTGCCTTGGAGTAAATTAGATCTCGCCGCCTGGGACCGCAGCATGAATGATATTGCCCGAAGCGCGTTTTTGGTTTCCAAATTGGTTGCCGATGAAATTCTCAAGAACACCGATTCAGTAAAAGGAAAAATAATTTTGATTTCCGACTGGTCAGTGCTTAACCAACCATATAAAGACTATTTGGCGTATAATTCTGCCAAAGCGGCAGTGGTCGGATTAACTAAATCATTAGCCGCAGAATTAGCGCCGGCCATTATGGTCAATTGCATTGCCCCTGGGCCAGTGTTAAGACCACCGGATTTGTCAGAAGAAGACAATGCCGAGGTTATGGCAAAGACGCCATTACAGCGCTGGGGTGGGGCAGAAGAGATTACAAAAGGCGTAAAATACTTACTGGACGCGGACTTTGTGACTGGGCAAGTTTTGTACATTGACGGCGGGCGATCGAATGCTTAAGATACAAAGACTATAATTAAGAAAGGAAATATGAAAGCAAAATTTGCAATACTATTAGCATCAGTGGCCTTAATTGCCGCAGCATGCAATGCTCGTACAGAAGTAACAACAACAAATAATCCACCGCCGCCTCCGCCACCGGCTTCGCAAACACCTCCTCCACCGCCACCACCAGCAATGTCCGGGGAAGTTTCGATTAACATGACAGCAACTGGATTTGAGCCGTCAACCGTCACAGTTAAGAAGGGGACGAAGGTAACCTTTGTCAACAAGGACACCAAGCCACATTGGCCAGCATCTGCGCCGCATCCAACTCATACCGATTTGCCATCATTCGATGCACTTAAGGGTATTGTCGCCGGTGCCAGTTACAGCTATACATTCGATAAGGTTGGCACATGGAAGTTCCATGATCATTTACTTTCAACCAAGTTCGGTAGTGTAGTCGTAGTAGAATAGTTTCAAAATAAAAAGACCCGCTTGCAGAGCGGGTTTTTTAAATTTATTCCCAAGACTGCTTCCAGGGCTTGCCATTCGGACGTTTTACATCAAGTCTGCCCTTCATGTCCTCAAACCCGACATTAACCATACGAGCCAGTTCTTCAACGCTCAATTCGATTTGGTTAGATAAATCCTTTCGAGTCTTGATTACCTCCTCTTTAACCTCATTTATATCACTCTTGGTTGCCATACTTTTTAGATCATCCTTTACGTTTTTCAAGTTATCCTTTACGTTTTTTAGATCCTCTTTAGTGGCCATGGTTGAAGACATGTCCTGCATTTTTTCGTCAAAATATTCCTTAGAGAGTTGGTTCATAAGCTTTAGGTTACTTATAAGAATATATTGTATTTATTGGAAATAATATGGTCAAGATAAAAGCCCTGTGGATAATAAAAAAAACCGCCAAAGTGGCGGATTTTTTATTGGCTAGCTCGTTCGACGTAAGAACCGGATCGGGTATCGATTCGGATAACATCGCCTTCTTTAATGAAGAGCGGAACATTGACCACGTGACCGGTTTCCAAAGTTGCAGGCTTGGTGCCGCCAGTAGCGGTGTCACCTTTAATGCCTGGAGAAGTTTCGGTAACTTTCAATTCGATCTTCACTGGTAGATCCAAACCAATTGGTTTTTCCTCGAAGAGGATGACCAGGCTGTCGCTGCCTTCTTTAAGGAAACCCATTTGGTCTTCAACCAAAGCTTTTGGCAAAACCATTGGTTCAAAAGTTTCCGGGTTCATAAAGTGTGAACCTTCATCATCGTTGTACAGGAATTGGGCTTTGGTGCGGTTAACATCGGCGCCTTCAATTTTTTCCCCGTACTTGAAAGAATATTCCATGACTTTTCCGGTGATGAGGTTGCGGAGCTTGGCTTGAATAACCGGTTTGCGTTGCGCGGTGCGCATGAAGTTCGACCAGATAATCTGGTACGGTTCGCCGTTATACTTAATAATTTGACCTGTTCCTTTAAGGTCAGAGAAATCTAAGACGGACATTGTAATTCCTAAATAGAGGCAGGACGCAAGAGTCAGGAGTCAAGAATCTTGTCTCTTGTCTCGTGTTTCCTGTCTCTTGGTTATGTGCTTACGAACGGAAGCAGGGCCATGTGTCGAGCGCGCTTGAGGGCAGTAGAAACCATGCGCTGGTGCTTGCCACAAGTTCCCGTCTTGGTTGAAGACAGGATTTTGGCATGCGGCGACATGAATCGGCGCAAGAACTGTGTATCCTTGTAGTCTACAAACGAAATCTTTTCGCTGCAGAACAAGCAAGGTTTTTTAATTGTGGGAGTTGTTGGGATAGGCATGAGTTAGGCTTAAGTCGGAAAGCATAAGGCGTAAGGCGTAAAGCATTTCGCTTTGTGCTTTTCGCGTTTCGCTATTAATAGCTGAGTTAATTATTTAGAATGGTATATCTGAATTATCGATTTGGATGTCTGCAGGTGCTGAATCGGCAGGGGCTTCAGAAATTATCGAGGAAGGAGCCGTTGCAGCATTACCGGATGATCCGCCAGCGCGGCCGAGCATGATCATGTTGTCGGCTACGATTTCGGTGCGGTAGCGCTTTTGTCCGCTGGTTTTGTCGTCCCAGGATCGGGTTTGCAACCGGCCTTCAATATAAACTTGGGAACCTTTTTTGAGGTACTGGCCGATAATTTCAGCCAATTTTCTCCAGGCAACAACGTTATGGAATTCAGTCTGTTCTTTCTTCTGTCCCGATTGGTCGGTCCAGCTAAAGCCGGTGGCAACTGAGAAAGCGGCAACGTTCGCGCCACCCGGGGTGGTGCGGATCTCTGGGTCGCGGGTTAAGCGGCCAATGATCATAACTTTGTTTAAATCCATATGTTTGTTCTTAATTTATTATGATTCGATTATAGGCTTATTTTAGATCACTCGCAACGGACATCAAGTCCTATTTTGCGAGATCTTCAGATTCAAGCGCTTTCTCAATTTTCTTTTCTAATTCAGATTCGGAAATTTCGATTGCGGCCGGTGCAGCGTCGGTTTTGGTTTCTACCTTTTGCGGCTTACGGTTGCTCTTCATCTTTTCCTGAATCTTTTTATACTTTTCGGCGCGTCGTTCCATTTCTTCAACGTTAACAACGAGGAAACGGATGATCGGTTCGAGGGATCGCAATTTGTCGTCCAATGATTGGACCTTGCGGCCGTCGAGTTGGAAGGTTTCTAAAACATAAAAACCGTTCCGGGTTTTCTTGATGGGATAGGCCAACTTCTTTTTTCCCAACATTTCTTGGGTAAGAAGTTTTCCACCTGAGTCGGTAATGAACTTATCGACTTCGGCAGAAATGGCCGGCACATCGTTATCGGATACGGCTGAAGATAGTATATACATCAGCTCATATTTTGGCATAA
>JANWIA010000017.1 GCA_025450105.1 Candidatus Doudnabacteria bacterium
GGATGCGGGGCCTCCGGGGGGCCACCTGGTGGTGATCAGCTTTTTAGGCTGATTAGTTTTATAATGAAATCCGGGACATTGTCGCCGTCAGTTACTGTCCGGACATTGGATAACATTAATGTCACCGGTTCTCCAATGAATATCACAACAGACGGCCTTATTAATTATTTTGTGATCCCTGATCCAATTGCCGGATCCACGGATGAACGTTTGCGCGTCACAATTACAGCGCCTAACGATTTTATTACTTTAGAAGTTTCAACGGCTGGTGGAGTCCAAACTGGCTTGCCTGACTACCCAACTATCGATGCCAGCGGTTGCAGTGCAGTCAGCACAATTACCAGCTGCAATGCATCTGCCGAAGTCTACAAGCGCCGTTTGAATATTACAGTTCCTAAGTAAAGCTTCGTTTGAGCGAAGCTTTATCCTGAACGCGGGCTCGATGCCCGCAGATTCAGGATCCATCCAAATAAACTAAAAAACTCTCAACCGAGAGTTTTTTATTAATGTTTTTGTTGTTATCTTTATTTTACTAAGGGAGTTTGATTACTTGTCCGACGGTGATGAGGTCAGACTTCTGAAGGTTGGGGTTAACGGCAATGATATCGGCAACTGTGATGTTGTATTGTTTGGCAATGCTGGCTAGTGTGTCACCGGATTTAATGGTGTAGATCTTGTTGGTGACCTGGCTGGTAGTGGATTGTGGAATCTTGAGGGATTCGCCGGCATGGAGCACATAAGGTTCAGGGAGGTTGTTGATTTGGGCAATGAGGTCCCACTTTACGTTATATTGCTGGCTGATGTTAAAGAGTGTGTCACCATTTTTTACAGTGTAGATAGTAAAGTCATCTGATGTCTGAACTGATGGAGAGCTTGGTTGTTCTGTCGTTTCCGTTGTTTCCTTGGTCGAAACCCCCAAGACTTCCTTTTCCTGGCCAGCGTCGCTAATTGGGGTCACCGCTTCGGTATTGTTGGTGTTTCGGTTGGAGCTATTGGCGTTTGGTATAAGGTTGATCGTCAGAACCACCGAGAGTACCAAAAAAAATACACCGGCGACGGCCAATTTACGGTCCCGCCTGTTGGCAGGGGTAATTTGGGCGCGAAGCTCAGGTGATAGGTGGGGTTTAATATACCTCATTTTGTCTCTCTATTTGAATTTTAGTTTCTATTGGTTCTGTATTACAATTAGTATACGTCAACAAAAATTCCCTTGCAAAATCATTGTCAAATATGCCCGAACAATCGCCTAAGCAGAGAATAGAAAAGCTTACAAAGCAAATAAATGAGCTAAGATATCGCTATCATGTGCTCGATGACCCTGCCGTAACCGATGAAATTTATGATTCGTTGACACAGGAACTAGTCGCGTTAGAGGTGAAATATCCACAGCTCAAACTCAAAAATACTCCCACCCAACGGGTTGGCGGGGAGCCTTTGGATAAGTTTGAGAAGGTTGCGCACCAGAACCGGATGTTGTCACTCAACGACGCTTTTGACAAGCAGCAGGTCCGGGATTGGCAGGAACGGATCCAGAAGATTTTACCAGATCAGAAGTACGACTATTTTTGTGAGTTGAAGTTTGATGGTTTGGCTATCAGTTTGCGCTACGATAAAGGTGAATTGAAGATTGCCGCCACCCGCGGTGATGGTTTTACCGGCGAGAATGTCACGGAGAACATTAAGACTGTACAATCCGTACCATTATCAATAGATATCAAAACGCCGGTTGAGATCCGCGGCGAGGTAGTCATGCCAAAGGATGAATGGAAGAAGCTTAACGCCCGTCAGGAAAAGGAAGGCAAGCAGTTGTATGCCAACACTCGCAATGCCGCGGCCGGATCCATCCGACAGCTGGACCCAAAAATTACCGCTTCCCGAAATTTACAATACTATGCCTATGATATTATTACTGATCTTGGTTTAGAGACTCACAAAGAGGTTCACAAAAAACTGGAAGAGTTAGGTTTTCGACCAATCAAGCAACAAAAGTATTGCAAAACTATTGACGAAGTTTTTGAATTTTACGATGAGGTAGGCAAGCTTCGCGACAAATTGCCATTTGGGATCGACGGCATTGTCGTTTCTGTAAACCAAGCTGAACTTTTGAAGCGCTTGGGTGTAGTCGGCAAAGCGCCCCGTGGCATGGTCGCGTTTAAGTTTCCGCCGGAACAAGTCACTACCATAGTAGAGGATGTGCTGTTCCAGGTCGGCCGAACCGGAAAAATTACTCCGGTTGCCGCGCTGCGACCAGTTTTTGTGGGCGGGACTACAGTTTCCCGCGCCACGCTGCATAATGAGGACGAAATTAAGCGACTGGATTTGAAAATCGGGGACACTGTGGTTATTCAGCGCGCCGGTGATGTCATTCCCGACGTTGTTCAGGTTTTGCCAAAGCTTCGCAACGGCAAGGAAAAGAAAATTGTCATGCCGCGTGTTTGTCCGGTTTGCAAAGAAAAATTAGAACGTCGGGCAGCGGGCAAAGAAGAAAGCGTTGATTTGTTCTGCGTCAATTTGGATTGCCCGACCAAAAATTTGCGGGCCATGGAACATTTTGTTTCGGCCTTTGATATCTATACTGTCGGCCCAAAGATTTTAGAACGATTTAAGGAAGAAGGGTTGATTTCCGACGTTGTCGACCTATTTAGTTTAAAAGTTGAGGATATACAATCGCTCGAACGGTTCGGCGACAAAAGCGCCGAGAATATTGTCAATTCAATTCAAGGTGCCAAGAAAATCCAGTTGCCGAAATTCATTTATGCTTTAGGCATTCCAAACGTCGGGGAAGAAACCGCCTTTGATTTGTCGCAACGCTTCGGATCAGTTGAAGCAGTTATGGATGCATCTAAGGAAGAGCTCAATTCCATCCCTAATATAGGTGGGGTTGTGACAGAAAGTATTTTTGATTGGTTCAATTTGAAACGCAATAAGGATTTGGTCCAGAAACTTATTAAGGTTGGCATAAAGATCGAAAACGTTAAAATTAAAGCCACGCCGTTGTCCGGCAAATCTGTAGTGGTGACAGGTACGCTCGATTCAATGAGCCGGGAAGAAGCTAAGGCCGCAGTTCGCGAAGCGGGCGGGGATTGGGTGTCATCGGTTTCCAAAAATACCGATTACGTCGTTGTCGGCGCCAATCCAGGATCCAAATACGACAAAGCCCAAAAATTAGGCGTGAAAATTTTAGAAGAAAAAGAATTCATTAAGTTGTTGGGAAGGTAATGGAGAATCAACGAATGCGCTGGATTGATAACTCGAGTTTTTATATTGGCACAGCACTAATCACAGGCTGTGTTGTTATGGCTGTGGAAATTACCGCGTCGCGATTATTGGCGCCATACTTTGGGACTTCATTATTAGTTTGGTCGAACATTATTGGCGTCGTGCTGGCCTCATTGGCACTCGGATATTATTTGGGAGGTGTTGCTGCTGATAAACATCCGAAACTGCAATTACTATTGAGCTTGCAATTAGTTGCCGGGTTAATCTTTTTACTAACACCATTTTTGATAGGCCCATTAGTTTCTGGATTATTGGCCTTTTCCAAATCGTTTCAATTAAGTTTCCATATCTTATCGTCACTGCTGGCCGCGCTGATATTGTTTGCCGCTCCTTTGATTCTGCTTGGCATGGCTAGTCCGTTTTTGATAAAAATTTATTCTTTAGGGAAACAATCGATCGGGAACATTGCCGGAACAATTTCTGCCGTGTCGACTGTCGGCAGCATAGCTGGAATTTTTTTGCCGACATTACTATTCATTCCAACCTACGGAACTAAAAAAACTATTTTTTTCTTTGCCATCCTATTGATTGTTTGGTCGCTGATAGGATTATTCGGCAGCCGAAAAGCACTTATTAGTTTGCCGATTGTCATACTGGTCAGCTTACAAGTTCCTTTTGGCGCCGATTGCAAAGTACTTTATTGTACCGAATCTTCTTATCAATCTATCCGTGTTGTGGAATTTGGCAATTTGAAATACTTGGCATTGAATGAAGGTGCGGGCGTGCAATCTTTTCAGCGAAAAGGATCTTTACTGACCCAGGCTTATTATGATTACTACAATTTGTTGCCGTTAATGATTGAGGGGGAGCAGCCGAAAAAGGTTTTGATCTTGGGCTTGGCCGGCGGAACCATGGTTGGGCAACTGAAATATTTTTTTGGCGACAAGGTTGAGATAACCGGCGTTGAGGTCGATTCCAAAATCATTGATGTCTCCAAAAGATATTTTGATCTTAACGATAGCAAACTAAAAATTATAAACCAGGATGCCAGCGCCTTTTTAGACCTCGATCAGGAACAATATGACGTGATCATTGTCGATGCCTATGAAAATGAATTTGTTATTCCGTGGACCTTAACAACAAAGGAATTTTTTGGCAAAATAAGGAGTCGGTTGGTTTCCGATGGGATTGTCGCCATGAACGTTGCCGCACCAGAAGGAGATAATTCTCTGGCCGAGATGATTGCCAATACCCAGGCCAGCGTTTTTTCTCACACTAAGGTTTCTTTAATTTCGGACGATGATTGGCGCAGCTACATTGTGGCTTCCTCAGACAAAGATTTTTCTTACGACAAGTTACCAACAACGGATCCAGAACTTATTAAACTGTCTGGACAGAATATCTCAAGAACCGAAAATGTAAATTTTAATATTAGCAAGCCGGTGCTGACCGATGATCTAGCGCCGATTGATTATTTATCCAGTAAATTATTTATTAAACATTTTGACGAATAAGATGAAAACTATTGAAGTCTGGGTCAACGACCCGTCCGATTATGAATTGATTGATTCCGGGGACAAGCAAAAATTAGAGAAGGTTGGTAATGTTTTAATGGTCCGCAGCGAACCGAGGGCGTGGTGGAAGCCGACTTTGCCGCAAGCGGAATGGGACAAAGCCGCGGCCATGTACACTAGCGAGGAAGGGCAGTGGCAGTTCAATGGTAAGGTCTTGAAGGATTATCCTATTAATATCGCCGGATTGCGGGTAAAAATTAACTTTGCCAAAACTTCCAAGCATTTTGGGGTATTTCCAGAACAGGCCAAGCAGTGGGAATTTATCCGAAACAAGATTAAGGCGGCTAAGCGCGAGGTCAATGTCCTTAATTTGTTCGGTTATACCGGTTTGGCGACATTGGCTGCGGCATCGGCTGGCGCAACCGTCACGCACGTTGATGCGTCAAAGACCGCCGTAACTTGGGCGCGAGAAAACCAGAACTTGAGTGGGCTAACAGATGCGCCCGTCCGATGGATTGTCGATGACGTAATAAAGTATGTCCGACGTGAAGGAACCCGGGGCAAAAAGTACGATGCCATCATTTTGGATCCGCCGGCGTTTGGGCGCGGTGCCCAGGGCCAGGTTTGGAAGATCGAAAAGGATTTGCGCGACCTTCTTGAGCTTTGCAAAAACATTTTAAGCGATAATCCATTGTTTATTTTCATGACAACGTATTCCATTGATGCTTCGTCCTTGGCTGTTGGGAATTTACTGGAAGATTTAATGGCCGAATATAAAGGAACGATTACGGTAGGGGAAATGGCATTGACCCAAAAAAGTTCTGACAAACTTTTACCAATGTCAATCTTTGCTGTTTGGCAAGCCTAAGCATTGGTTGACGAAACTAGTTTTAAATGTTAAGATTGGAAAATCGATTTTTGAAACGACAGTGCATGGGCTTAAGGAGGTCTGAATGCAAGACGTAGCTGTTCAGGAAGCAGTTTCCGTTTTCGAACCCAACCGCAAGCATCGGTATGCCAAGGGGAGTGAGGCCTATCGACGGATGAAGATCAAGCTTCACGGTCTCAAGGCGGAACTGATCGCTGACATCGCCAAGAAGAAAGGCCCGATGCTCTCGGCATCGGATCGGATGAGTGAGTACGGCGATCAGGCAGTGCAATCGGAGAACGGTCGGATCAACGCCGGCATACTCGACATCGAGAGTCAGGAGTTGCGCCAGATCGAAGCGGCGCTGGAGCGTCTGGAACAGAACAAGTTCGGTCTCTGCGCCACTTGCCCCGACGACATTCCCGAAAACCGTCTCGAGGCCAGGCCCTGGGCCATCAAGTGCTGCGAGTGCACGGACAAGCGCCGGCTCGATGATGGCAGCACAATGCCGCTCCGGCAAAAAGGCTACACCAACCGGCCGCGCGGCGCCCGCAAGAGCAACCCCGACAGGTAGTACATCACAGCAAATTGGCACCGATGTCTCAGACATCGGTGCCCTTTTTTATCCGAGAATTGCCAACAAAATAAGGCGATTAGCCAAAATCTCGGTAATCCACATTTTATCCAGATATTCTCTTGACAGGGGTATCCGAAAAAGTTATAATCGCTTTAACGAATAAATAAGTAGTTATTTGAAGGAACTCACTTATGGTCACACTAATCAAAAACGTTTTACGAAAGGCGGTCTCATGACACTGCGCGCTTTTTAATGCGTAGTAAATGATGCCCGCCGCAAGGCGGTTTTTTAGTCCCAAAGAATCAAAAAGTTGAGAGTTGACTGTTGAGAGTTGTTAGTTACTGACAACAATCAACTTACAACTATAATATCCAGAACTCACTGCTTCACCGAATAACCTGATTAAGGCGGTTCCTAAAGCGAGCGGTGAGTTGTGGATGTTAAACAAAGTACTTCTGAAACCGACAGAACTTTAACAATTAACCGGCATCTAAGAAACATAAATTCTTCGGCACTCTTTCCGAGTGTCATAAGAAGTTTTTAGTGTATAGGACTGATGAGGTCCTGGTAGGCGCGAAAAAAACATTGGGCGTAGTAAACTCAGTGGTTATGTTTGAGAGCAAGTCCCCGTCGTTGTAAAACGGGGCAAAAAATTTAGCAATTACTAATTGCTAGTCAAGAATAAAGTAAACACTTAAGAGTGTATGGCGGATGCCTTGGTAATTAGAGCCGATAAAGGACGCAGTAGCCGGCGATACGCTTCGGTGAGGTGGCAAGCAACCTTTGACCCGAAGATCTCCGAATGGGGAAACCTATCTGTTTGAAGAACAGATGA
>JANWIA010000018.1 GCA_025450105.1 Candidatus Doudnabacteria bacterium
CACCCCCACCCCCACCCCCACCGCCAGCTCCAGTTGTTACTGCCAACAATACCACTTGTGGCGTAATCAAATTGACCTGGAACGACGTCACTTGGGAAGCTGAATACAGTGTCTGGCGTTCCTTGAGCGCAACGTCCGGCTTCGCCAATGTTTCCGGACAACTGCCAAACAACACGACCTCTTATGTGGAAAATCCACTTGGTGACAAGAATTACTATTACTTTGTCCGTGCGGTAAATGGCACAACTCAAATCGATTCACAGGTTGTTGGTCCAATCTACAACAAAATCTGTAAGGCTGATTTGGATGGTTCAAGTAAGAACCTCATTAGTGTTACTAGTCCCCAAACCGGAGAAACTCCTTTTACACTTTCTACTGTTATTCGAACCGGCGACACTGTTTCCTTCCAAATCGCAATTGTTAATAGCGGCAACGCGCCAGCAAACATTACCAAAATTGTCGATTCGCCAAGTGCCAGCATCAATGATTTGCGAAATGTAAAAATCAACAAGGGAACCGGCTGGCAAAATGTCTCGCATAACGGCAATACCATCAATGTTAATGGCCAAAAGGGAATTGATAACATGAACTGGCTCGTAACCTTTGACATGACCGTTGTTTCAACCAACTCAGACAGTGCGGAAACATTACAGAACTGTGCGACAATCTATTACACTGATCCTTTGGGTGCACATAGCGTCACCAAGTGTTTCGGACCAATCTTATTCCGCAAGCCAACTAACGGCGCCCCGGTCTTCAGCGAAATCGCCGGGTAACCAGGTAAAAAGAGCCTCTAAAATTGAGGCTCTTTTTATATTTGCCAAAACTGGAACATTACTGTAGAATGTGTTTATACAAAAGGCCACCGAAAGGGCCTTTTAAAAAAGCCTAAATTATACACATGTTTAACCCAATCCAATTTGCAAAAGAAGTAAAATCCGAATTAACCAAGGTCGTCTGGCCATCCCGCCGCGACGTGGTCCGTATTACTATTGCTGTTATCGCATTTTCATTGGCGGTAGCAATTATCCTTGGGGCTGTAGACTTTGGTCTCACTGCTGCCATCGAAAAATACATTAATAAACCTTAAACCTTTAGCCTTAACCATCTGGCCAGACAACAAGTAACCGGCGAAAAACATTGGTACGTTCTTCACACCTATTCAGGATACGAAGACAGTGTCGCCTTCAACCTCAAACAGCGTATCGAATCCATGGGCATGGAAGATAAAATCTTCAATGTCATGGTCCCAAAGGAAAAAAAGATTAAGATTAAAGACAGCAAGCGCGTAACTGTTGAAGAAAAGATTTTTCCTGGATACGTTTTGGTGGAAATGATTGTTACTGACGATTCATGGTACGTTGTCCGAAACACCCCTAACGTTACAGGGTTCGTCGGTTCTGGAACTATCCCAACCCCAATTTCCGAAGCGGAAATTGGATCGCTGCAAAAGCGAATGGGCGTGGAAGAACCGAAATACAAGATTGATGTTAAACCTAACGATTTGGTTCGAATCATGGATGGTCCGTTTAAGGATTATGAAGGCAAGGTCAATGAAATCGACGAAGCTAAGGGTAAAGTTAAGGTTTTTGTTTCTATCTTCGGACGCGAAACCCCATTAGAACTCGATTTCCTACAGATTAAGAAAATATAATTACGGATTGCTGAAGCTTCTATCAGCAAATTACATTTAACCAATTAAGAAACACTTATGGCAAAGAAAGTTAAGATAGTTTTAAAACTCCAACTCGCAGCCGGAAAAGCCACCCCAGCACCGCCAGTCGGTACTGCGCTTGGTCCCCATGGTATTAACATTGGACAGTTCGTTAAAGATTTTAACGAAAAGACTGCACCGATGGGCGATACTGTTGTCCCAGCCGAAATCACGATTTATGAAGATCGTTCCTTTACCTTCATTCTTAAAACCCCACCTGCGTCAGTATTGATCCGCAAAGCCGCTGGTTTAGAAAAGGGTTCTTCTAACCCGCTTAAGAATAAAGTCGGGAAGATCAGTAAGGCTCAATTACGTGAAATTGCCGAGCAAAAAATGGTTGATATCAATGCCAATGACATTGAAGCAGCCGAAAAGATTATTGCTGGTACTGCCCGTTCCATGGGTGTTGAAGTAAAATAATACTAATAAACGAATTCAATGCGAATCTACAAATAAACGAATGATTTGTAATTCGCTGATTCGCCTAAATTCGTAATTCGTATCTTATCAAGTTAATTAACTAGTGGGAGACTTAACTAGTCCTTAAGTCGCAAGAACCACAAAGCCCGCCCGCCTCGCAAACGAGAGCGCTGCGGGCGAGGGAGTTTTATGGGTAAACGATTCGATGCAGCAAAAAAAGAAGTTGATGTAAACAAACTGTATACAGTTGAAGAAGCAATCGCACTCGCGAAGAAAACCTCAACCACAAAGTTTGCCGGCAACGTTGAAGTCCACGTCCGTTTAGGTATTGATCCAAAGAAAAGCGATCAGTTAGTCCGCGGTACCGTGACTTTTCCGTCCGGAACCGGTAAAACCAAACGCATTGCCGCTTTTGTATCCGCAGGCAAAGAAAAAGAAGCCGAAGACGCCGGTGCAGTACTTGTCGGCGGCGAAGAACTGATCAAAAAGATCAAGGAAACCGAAAAATTGGACTTTGATATCGCCATTGCCGAACCTGCCATGATGGTTAAATTGGCACAAATTGCCAAGATCTTGGGTCCAAAAGGCTTAATGCCCAACCCTAAGACCGGAACCGTTACTCCGGATATCGCCAAAGCAGTTAAGGAATATGCGACCGGAAAAATGGAATTTAAGAACGATGACTCTGCCAACCTCCACATTTTGCTTGGCAAGGCCAGTTTTACAGACGAACAAATTTTAGAAAACTACAAGGCTTTTAGAGAAGCTCTTAACAGCGTCCGCCCAGGCGCCCTCAAGAAAGAATACATTCAATCAATTACTATGAATGCAAGCATGGGCCCAGGCATCAAAATTAAAGTTTGATAACCAAAGGGACCTTTGACAACCTCAAAGGTCCCTTTGAAATTGGAAACAAATATGAAAAAAGGGATGCTGATTGTTATTGACGGGACCGACGGTTCCGGCAAGGCGACTCAAACAGAACTGTTACTTAAACGTTTGCGCAAGGAAAAAATTGCTGCCAAGGCCTTAGATTTTCCGCAATACCAATCTTTATTTGGTAAATTAGTCGCACGCTATTTAAAAAAGGAATTTGGGGCTTTGGACCCGTACATTGCTTCGGTCTTGTATGCCGCCAATCGATTGGAATTTAAAGAAAAGATCAGGGAATGGTTGGCTCAAGGCAACGTCGTTATTCTGAACCGATATACGTCATCGAATCAAATCCATCAGGCCGCGCACATTTCCAGTCCGATTCAGCGCAAAGAATTCGTAAAATGGATTGGCAAAATGGAATATGAGATTATGGGATTGCCAAAACCAGATGGCGTTGTCTTTTTAAATGTCTCACCCGAAATTGCTTACAAACTTGTGGCAAAAAAAGATGCCAAGTCCCGCAAATACATTCAGGGGGCCAAACGCGACTGGCTCGAATCCGATTTAGAGTATCAAAAGAGAGCGCTGAAACAATCATTTAGTATGCTAGACCAGAACTACACCTGGACCAAAATCGACTGCATAAAACAAGGGAAACTCTTAGATAGACAAGTAATTTCAGAAATGGTTTGGCAGCAGGTTTCAAAATTGTTAAAATCTAGACGTAACAAATAATTACATGATTTTATCCGACATTGATATAAAGAAAAAATTGGACTCCGGTGAAATTAAAATCGATCCAATGCCACAGCTTGAGATTGCCCTAGGGCCAGTATCAATTGATTTACGGCTAGGAAAAGATTTTATTGTTTACCGACGAACCGCCCGTCCTTTAATTGATGTTAAGGATACGGCAAGTTTTATGGAATTGACGGAGACAGTAATCAAGGAAGAGCATGAACCGTTTGTAATTCATCCAAGTGAATTCGTACTTGGTTCGACCATTGAGAACGTAGAAATTCCAAATGACTTGGCCGGACGTCTGGAGGGAAAATCCTCCTTAGGGCGTTTGGGAGTTGTTATTCATTCCACCGCCGGAAAGTTTGACCCAGGATGGAAAGGCCGTTTGGTTTTAGAAATCAGTAACATTGGAACATTGCCAATTCTACTTTATCCTGGCATGCGCATATGCCAATTATTGTTTGAACAGATTAGCACTCCTACAAAAGGTTACACAGAAAGGGCAAGTTCAAAATATAAGAACCAAAAAGGCACAACAGAAAGTAAAATCACCAAAGAAATATCCTAACAAGATCCTGACCTTCGTCAGGATGAGTACTTTTTTACAAACAAAATGAGTTCACAAAACTTTGAAATCGAAATCAAAACATTGCTCGGCTCAAAAGAAAATGCCGATGCTTTGATTTCACGGATGAAGCAACACGATCCGCAACTCAAAGAATTTGGCGAACACAAACAACTCAATCATTATTTTGCAGGAGGTGACCTCAAAAGCTTATTTCCTAAGATCAAAACTCATTTAACTACTGAACAAGCACTTGAACTTGAACAACTTATTGAGCAAACCAAAGACTTTTCCATGCGTAGCCGTTGGGCCGATGACAAAGTTATTTTTGTTTTAAAAGCCTCGGTTGATGACACGACTGCGAGCAATGGTACTGCCCGACGGGAATTCGAAGCGACGGTGAAGATGAGTTTAGAAGAACTCGATAAAATTTTACTGGATTCCGGTTTTGAATATTTATCCAAATGGTCGCGCGAAAGAAAAGAGTATAGTTATAAAGGGGCGAATATTACGGTTGATCGCAATGCAGGCTACGGATATCTCGCCGAATTTGAAATGGTTGATGAAGACGCTTCCAAGGCGGAGCAAATCAAAACCAATTTGAGAAATCTCATGCAGGAATTGGAAGTCGCAGAACTCAATCAAGACCGCTTGGCACGTATGTTTGATTTCTACAACAAGAACTGGCCTGACTATTACGGCACAGAAAAAGTTTTTACAATAGAATAGTTGACTGTTGGTAGTTGTAAGTTGTCAGTTAGGTTTCCGAAGAATACTTTGCTCCAAGCCGTACAGCATCTTATTACACTCAATATAGTTATTACACAACTCATTAATCAACTGACAACTCACATGCACCCTGAATACCAATATTTAAACTTACTAAAGGAAATCCTAGAGCACGGTTTTAGGAAGGTTGACCGTGGGACAGGGGACGCTTCTTACAGTTTGTTTGGCAAACAAATCCGATTTGATTTATCGAAAGATTTTCCATTGCTGACAACTAAGAAAGTTTTTTGGAAAGGTGTTGTCGAAGAACTATATTGGTTTGCTTCGGGCCAAAGCAATGTTTCCTACCTAGCAAAAAAAGGTGTGCACATTTGGGATGACTACCCTTACAAAATTTATAAAAAGAAAATGGATGCGGGGAATGTTCCCGAAATGACAAAAGAAGAATTTATCCAGAAGCTAACAGAAGATGATGGGTTTGGCAAAGAACACGGAGAATTGCCGCGCATTTACGGTGAGCTTTGGAGACGATGGCCCACTCGAACCGGTAGAACAATCGACCAATTGGGCTGGGCAATTCAAGAACTTAAGGACGATCCAAATGCCCACAATTTAATTGTGAACTCCTGGAACCCCGAATACTTATACACCATGGCAACAAATGAAGATGCGGCTCGCTATCCAATCTGTCATAATACCTATCAGTTCAATGTAATTGATGGCAAACTTTCATTGCAGCTTTACCAGCGCAGTGCCGATATTTTTCTTGGTGTACCATTCAACATCGCATCATATGCTTTACTTACGCTGATCCTCGCACAAGTTACGGGATACAAACCAGGAGAGTTTGTTCACACTTTTGGCGACGTCCACATTTATGAATCGCATTTGGATGCAGTTAAGGAACAACTAACCCGAACTCCAAATCCGTTTCCAAAGGTTGAACTCGATCCAGCAATTAAAACCATCGACGATTTCAAACCAGAATTAGTTAAGCTCGTCGATTACAACCCTCATTCAATGATTAAAGCCACTTTAAGTGTTTCCGGTGGATTGTATGAAGGAAAAAAGAATTAAAGAAAACCATCCCCAACTTATTTATCGGGATCTAGATCCTGACATTCGTCAGGATGGAGGATAAACCAATGAAACCAAAAATTACAATTGTTGCCGCAGTCGCTCGAAATGGCGTAATCGGAAATCAAAATGCTTTGCCTTGGTATTTACCAGAAGACCTTCGCCGATTCAAGGCCCTGACTACTGGCAAAACAGTACTCATGGGCAAGAAAACTTTTGATTCTATCGTCGCCCGCATTGGAAAACCATTACCAAATCGGAAGAATATTGTTTTGAGCAGGCAGACAGATTTACAGTTACCCCCAGAGGTTGTGGTCGTTAATGATCTTGAAAGTATCCTCAATTCCGACGAAACCGAAATTATGGTCATTGGAGGAGGACAACTTTATAACCAGCTGTTTGATCAAGCCGACAAAATGCATTTAACCCATGTGCTCGAAGATATCGAAGGTGATGTAAAATTCCCGGAAATCGACTGGTCACAATGGAAAAAAACTTTTGAGGAACCACACGGTAAATTCACTTTTGCCGATTACGAAAGGATTTAATGGAACAGCTAATTAGAGACTTAGATGTCTTACAAGGCCGCATGAAGGACCTGAAGGAGCATCTTTGAGCTGGGCGTAAAGAAACAAAAGATTTTAGAAATTGAAGACGCCATGTCAGCGCCGGATTTTTGGTCAGACGCACATCAAGCAAAAGACGCTGCAAAGGAGCTCGATAGGCTAAAAAAAGATGTTTCCGGGTGGCAACGTTTGGAGTCCGAAACTAAGGATTTAAAGGGCTTGGCGGAAATGGCCTTAAAAGAGTCCGATAAGACCCTGGAAAGCGATTTAAAGGCCAAATTTCGCGTTATAAAGGGGTTATTCGAGGACTATAGAGTTGCCACATTTCTCTCTGAAAAATACGACAATCACAGCGTCTTGCTTTCCATCCACGCCGGCGCTGGGGGAGTCGATGCCCAGGATTGGACTGAGATGTTATTGCGCATGTATCTGCGCTTTGCCGAGAAACAAAAATTCAAAACTGAAATCATTGACCAGAGCCGCGGCACAGAAGCAGGTATTAAAAGTGTTGTTGTTGAAATTATTGGCGAGTATGCTTATGGATATTTTAAAAGTGAAGCCGGAGTCCACCGCTTAGTTCGTCAATCACCGTTTAACTCCACTCACACGCGGGAAACGTCTTTTGCTTTGGTGGAAATTTTACCAGTCCTTGATGAACAAGAGTTCAAACTAAACATGGCCGACATAGAAATTGAAGCAAAAACTTCACGGGGCCATGGTGGGCAATCTGTTAACACAACTTATTCGGCGATCAGAGCCACTCACAGGCCAACAGGGACAACCGTGACCATTCAAAACGAACGCAGCCAAGCACAAAACAAGGAACAGGCGCTAAAAATCTTGGCCGGAAAAATTGCCGCGCTGGAAGAAGAACGCAAGCGACAGGAAAAATTAAAAATCCGTGGCGAATTCCATAGCGCTGAATGGGGGAATCAAATCCGGTCTTATGTCCTTCACCCTTACAAAATGGTCAAGGACCACCGAACTGGATACGAAACCTCGGACGCAGAAAATGTATTAAACGGGGATCTTTCAGAATGTGTTAAAATGTATTTAGAACACCTGCAAAAATAAATGATCAAATTCGACAAAGTAACAAAAACATTTGGACCAGCCCATGCCCTTCAGGATATTTCCTTAGAAATCCATAAAGGTGAGTTTATTTCACTCGTTGGGCAGTCTGGGGCAGGCAAATCCACATTACTTAGTTTAATTATAGGCGAGGAACGACCGGATTCTGGTCGAATTTTAATTGACGATATTGATGTCTCCCGCATCCGCCGCACGGACATTCCTTATCTGCGCCGAAAAATCGGCGTAGTTTTTCAGGACATCAAACTTCTGCCAAATCGAACTGCTTCAGAAAACATTGCCTTTGCCCTGGAAGTTGCCGGGGAAAAAGCTTCGGTCATTGCGTTGGAAGTGCCCAAAATTCTCGAGATGGTTGGCTTGGAAGAGAAAGCCAAATCTTTCCCACACGAAATGTCGGGTGGCGAAAAGCAGCGCATTGCCATTGCCCGCGCCTTAATTCACAAACCAGTTTTATTATTGGGTGACGAACCTACAGGGAACTTAGACTCAATCAATGCGTGGGATATTATTCAACTGCTTCTGAAAATTAATAAGAGCGGTACAACCGTTATTTTAGCCACGCACGCCAAAGATTTGGTGAACAGTATCAAAAAACGCGTGGTCACAATAGAAAAAGGGCAAATCATTTACGACCAACAAAAAGGAAAGTACGTACTCTAACCTATGAGCCCAACAATTATCAAAAGGTTAATCAAAAGCGGCCTGACCAATTTTTTCCGAAACATTTGGTTGTCTTTGGGAGCAACTTTAATTATGGCCATAACTCTGTTAACAATTTCAACAATCTTTTTGCTCTATACTGCAACCCAACTCTCATTGGCGCAAATTCAGGATAAGGTCGGGATTTCTGTTTACTTTAAAGACAATGTTTCTGATACTGAAATCGGCAACATTAAAGCCGAATTGGAATTGATGCCGGAAATTAAGCAGGTCGAATTTATTCCTAAGAACGTAGCGGTTGATAAGTTCCGCGAGGCCCACAAGGACGAACCTTTACTACTTGAGACTTTGGATGAATTTAAGGATAGTGAAAATCCTTTACCTAATTCCTTTGCGATTAAAGCCCATAGTTTGTCGCAATACGATGCGATTAGCGGCATTTTAGCGTCCGATCGCTTTGCACCTCACTTTGAACGCATTCGGGACGACAAAACCGTCATCAACCGACTCCTGAAAATTTTCCAAGTCGTAACCAACTTAGGCATCCTCCTGATTGTCGTTTTTTCCATTGTCACTGTCATGGTCATGTTCAACACAATCCGCTTAACAATTTACAATCGTCGGGAAGAAGTAGAAATTATGCGCTTGGTTGGGGCCACGAACTGGTATATCCGCGCGCCGTTTATAGTAGAAGGAATCATGTACGCCCTGATTGCAACGACATTTATTTCGTTATTGGTCCTTTCATTAATTCCGTTATTGAGCCAAAACATTTCGCATTTACTAAAACTACCTTACGAATTGGGCAGTGCCTATGTCCAGGGTTTATTCTGGAAAATTCTCGTTACGAATTTGCTGTTTAGTTTGACCATGGGTATCGTGGCTTCGAGTATTGCAATGCGTCGATACTTAAGGATATAATTCGATAGAAGTGAAGGGTAACGCGTAACGGGTCTCGTGATCCGAAACCCGACACTCGTTACTACTATGAAAATTTTACTGCTGAAAGACGTATCAGGACTTGGCCGCGCTGGTGACATTAAAGAAGTTTCTGACGGACATGCCAGAAATTTTTTAATGCCCAAAAAACTGGCGGTTCCGGCAACGCAATCGCTAATCGCGCACTCAGCCAAAGAAGCCAGGGAAAAACAGGAAAAATCGGCCCGCGACGAACAAAAACTCAAGGACTTGATGAAACAGCTAAATCAAGTTAAATTAGTAATAAGGGGTAAGGCCAGTAAAGACCACTTATTCGCGGCTATCCACGAATCGCAAATCGCCCAAGCCATAAAAGACCAGCTCGGGATCGAAATTAACCCAAAACAAATAGTCTTGGCACAGGCCATAAAAAATTTGGGCCCAGCCACCGCCGAACTAAGATTTGGCACAAACCTTAAAGCAGTAATCAACTTAGACATACAAGCACAATGATCAAACGAAAGACTCGGAGGCCGGCACGCAATAAACGTTCACAAAAACAATCGACAAAATTCATTTTTGTTTCTGGTGGTGTCATCTCCGGATTAGGCAAGGGGATTACCGCAGCATCCATCGCCGCAATCTTAAAAGGCAAGGGTTACAAAATTTCTCCAGTCAAAGTTGATATGTACCTCAACCTCGATGCCGGCACCATTCGCCCGCAGGAACACGGCGAGGTTTTTGTGACCGAAGACGGCATGGAAACCGACCAAGACCTTGGTCATTACGAA
>JANWIA010000019.1 GCA_025450105.1 Candidatus Doudnabacteria bacterium
AAAATTTCTATTCATTTACTTGCCACTTGGGGAAGTGAATGGAAGGTTGAGGAAAATCAAAAGGCCTTGTTCTGAGAACAAGGCCTTTGTCGTTTACGCGTCGGGAAATCTATTGCCAGGTGTAGCTTGATTGCTTGGGATCCTTCTTTGGCCGCTGAGGGAAATTGAGCGGTTTCAGATTGAACGTGTCGCCGCGCAGCACCTGCTGGTCCGCGCGATATCTCGTCGGGTCGATTGGTGGTCCTTCCGAGTCGGCAGGCACTTTGCTGAACATTGGGATCCTCCTGTCACGGATGGTGCTGTCCCCACAGAATCATGAGGAGGATGGCACCGGTCAACAGCATAGGCAAGTACAACGCCCATTTTTTCTGGTCAGTTGTCACCGGACCTCCTATTTGAAATCGCCAGGGTTTCTGTAGTTCTCCTTGTGGTTGACTTTGCTTACACCTCGACAGAACCCGAAAATGATTGCGAGGCAAGCAAGGACTCCTACTGCGATCAGGGTATCGGACATGCTTCCCCCTTAACCACGTAATTTAAGCATGTCCGGAGGGAAAAGTAAAACGACCACCTGGCAGGCCAAGCGGTCGTTCTTTTGGTTCTAGTTGAGCGGATCGGATTGCAATCCGCCAGAAACAGGTTCAGTTTCCTCCGATTTGGTTTTTTGATCCGTTCGCAAGAACGGAAAGAAGGATTTGTAGTAGAAGGGGATCCAGACCAGAAAGCTCACAAGCAATGAAGCAAGGAAAGCCTTGGGCATGGAAATTCCGAAGGGTCCGAACAGAAAGGCGTAGCTTGTGAACTGCGCCCCGTAACTGAGAAGTGTCACAATAACAAAACGACGTTTCATCCCGACCTCCCGAACGTTGTTCAAGCACCGAAACATTCTAACAAAAAAATATCCTGGTGAAAACAGAAAGCCTAGCACGCATGCGCATGCTAGGCTCGAGGTCGTGATGGCGAAGGTCAGTGCCCTAAACTTCTCCACGATACTTGAGAAGAAGGGCTGCAGCAACCACCATTACTAAGACAATCAGGACTACAGCTGCAATATACACAACACCTCCTTAAGGTTTTGTGGGCTTATTTTAGCCTTTTTTCAATATCCCGTCAAAACTCGTGGTTTGAACCTGACCAAGCCTGTGGAAAACTCTAGATCCTTTACAAAGCGCTGCAAATACTTTATAATAGCCAAGCAATTCCTAAATAATCGTTAGGAGTTGAGTTTGATAAATAATTAATATTTCCTAATAGATTTGCTGTTTTCCTCCTGAACTTGGCGAAGGATATCTTCGCTAAGAAGACTAGCTTCGCTTAGCTTAGGACGACATACACGCTCATTATTAGGCAAAGGACTATTCAAATGGCAGAAAAATTTGATCGTTCCAAACCGCACGTCAACATTGGAACCATCGGTCACGTTGACCATGGTAAAACCACCTTGACTGCGGCCATTACAACGGTGCTTGCCAAAACCGGAAAAGCAAAAGCTCGAGGCTATGACCAGATCGACAATGCTCCGGAAGAAAAAGCCCGTGGTATTACTATTAACACCACCCACGTCGAATACGAATCCGACAAGCGACACTATGCCCACGTCGACTGTCCGGGTCACGCTGACTACATCAAGAACATGATCACCGGTGCCGCCCAAATGGACGGTGCGATCTTGGTCGTTTCAGCCCCAGACGGACCAATGCCCCAAACTCGAGAACACATTCTCTTGGCCAAGCAGGTCGGTGTTCCTTACATTGTCGTTTTCATGAACAAGTGTGATATGGTCGATGACAAAGAACTTCTTGATTTGGTTGAAGAAGAAGTTCGTGACCTTTTGACCAAATACGGTTTCCCAGGAAAAGACACTCCAATCATTCGAGGCTCTGCTTTGAAGGCCTTGGAAGGTGATTCTTCTGATCTGGGCGAACCAGCAATCCAAAAATTAGTTGAGGCTTTGGACACTTACATCCCAGATCCAGTTCGCGAAACCGAAAAGCCTTACCTGATGCCAATCGAAGACATCTTCTCAATTGAAGGTCGCGGTACAGTCGTTACTGGCCGTATCGAACGCGGCATGGTCAAGCTTGGTGATGAAGTTGAAATCGTTGGTATTCGACCAACCGCCAAGACTGTCATTACCGGTATTGAAATGTTTAACAAGCAACTCGACGAAGGTCGCGCAGGCGACAATGCGGGTATCTTGCTTCGCGGTACTAAGAAAGAAGAAGTTGAACGCGGACAAGTTTTGGCCAAAACCGGCTCTGTTACACCACACACTGAATTCGATGCAGAAGTTTACATTTTGACCAAAGAAGAAGGCGGACGTCACACTCCATTCTTCAAAGGTTACAAGCCTCAGTTCTACATTCGAACCACAGACGTGACCGGAGAAGTTGAATTGCCAGCTGGCCAAGAAATGGTCATGCCAGGTGATACAGTTTCCCTTAAGATTAAGCTCATTACCCCAGTTGCTATGGAAGAAAAGATGCGCTTCGCTATCCGCGAAGGCGGTCACACCGTAGGCGCTGGTGTAGTACTCAAAATCAGTAAATAAGTTGAAATAGGACCTGGGGAGTTAACGCTCCTCGGGTCCTATTTTTGGGCCTTTGACAATTGAAGCAATTTTGTGTAAAATACCGAAGTTGTCAAAATATTTAAGTAATTAAGTCATTTTCCAATTGAATGCCACAAGATTCTGCTGAATCAGGACGAATCCGGATCAAAATTCGAGCTTACGATCATAAGTTAATTGATCAGTCTGCCCGACAAATTGTTGAGACCGCAAAGCGAACCGGAGCCACGGTTATAGGGCCAGTACCCCTTCCAACCGAGAAAACCAAGTATACTGTCAACCGTTCAACCTTCGTTCATAAGAACGCAAGGGAGCAGTTTGAAATGCGCATTCACAAACGATTGATTGATATCGGCACCCCAACCCCAAAGACTATTGATGCTTTATCAAGCCTCAATTTGCCAGCCGGAGTTGATGTCGAGATCAAAATGTGACGCGAGCACAAGCGAGCGTCATCCTGAAATCGACCTCAATGGTCGATATTCAGGATCTGAATCAGTAACAAGTAAATAGTGAGAGATTGTGCTGGTCACGATAACGTGACAACGGCGATCCAAGATAGAAGGACCATTCAGGTTTCTTATTCTTACGGGATCTGAATGGTTTTTTTATAGAAAAAATTATGAAGAAATTCATCGTTGCAGAAAAACTTCATATGTCCCAAATCTTTGCCGCAGACGGCCGAGTTGTTCCAGTTACCATTCTCAAGTCTTCTGGAGTCAAAGTCACCCAGGTCAAAACTGCGGAAAAGGACAAGTACACTGCGGTCCAAGTCGGTTTTGGTAAAAGCAAGAATTTGAGCAAAGCGTTGACTGGCCATTTAAAGGAATTGGGAAACTTTAGAAAGCTCATGGAGTTTAGGGTAGAAGATGCCAAAGCTTTTGAAAGAGGCCAGGCTTTGAAAGTTGATACTTTTTCTGCCGGTGATTTTGTGAAAGTTACTGCCGAAATGAAGGGTCGAGGTTTTGCCGGTGTTATCAAACGACATGGTTTCCATGGCGCACCAGCATCCCACGGTCACGACCATCCTCGCGCTGTAGGTTCTATTGGTGGACGTTTTCCGCAACACGTTCGAAAAGGTATGCGCATGGCTGGGCGAATGTCCGGTGTCCGCACCGTCACCAACTTGGAAGTTATTGATGTTGATGTAAAACGAAACCTGATTGCGATTAAAGGTGCCATTCCCGGAGCCCCAGGTGGAATCGTCAGAATTGAGACAATGGGTAAATAATACAAATGGCGAATGAGATGCGAATTCTACAAATCCGAATAAATATTCGCCATTCGTGAATTCGAATATAATTCGTAATTAGCATTATGCTCATCATTGCCCACCGCGGCGCCGCTAGTTTGGAGCCCGAAAATACAATCCGTTCCTTTACAAAAGCACAAGAAGTTAAAGCCGACATGATCGAGTTGGATGTTCGCGAAACTCGAGATGGCGAAATGATCATTATCCACGATTATAGTCTCCATCGATTATTCAAAGTCCACAAGTATGTCGCACTAACGACGCTTGCCGAACTTAAGGCAATCAGTCGGGCGCAGGGCCGAGAAATTCCAACATTGGCAGAGGCACTCGCAAATATAACGATCCCAATAAACTTTCACATTAAAGTTTACGGCATCGAAAAAAAGTTTCTTGAAGCAATAAAGAATTTTACGTCTGAAGTTTTGATTTCCTCGACATTCCCGTCGGTCTTAAAGAAAATCAGGGCTTTGGATGCGAAGGTTCGGTTAGGATTAATTATCGGCCGCGGTGAATTACATTTACTACCGCTACTTCGATACTTAACCAAAAGCATTAACCTCTATTCTGTCCATCCAAAATATTTGTTAGCCAACGTTCTGACCATTAAGTTATGGAGAACGTTAGGTAAACAGATTATCGTCTGGGACGTTAACGAACCCAGAGAATTACAACGAATGCAGGAATTGAAAGTTGACGGTGTTATTACCGACAACCCACAATACTTAGCCCAAAAATATGAGTAAAGTTGCAGTCATCAATCAAACCGGAGAAAAAGTTTCAGATTTGGATTTGAATCCAAAAGTCTTTGGTGTTGAAACAATTGATGCCAACATTGTTCATTTTGCTGTCCGCGCCCAACGCAACAACAATCGCCGCGCCATTGCCCACACTAAGAACCGCGGTGAAGTTGCCGGTTCCGGTAAAAAGCCTTGGAAGCAAAAAGGAACAGGCCGCGCCCGCGCTGGTTCTGTCCGATCTCCATTGTGGCGACACGGTGGAGTCACTTTTGGTCCACGCTCTAACCGCAATTTTTCGATCAAGTTGAACCGCAGCGCATTCCGCAAAGCATTGTTTACAATTTTGACTGATAAAGTTAACGACAAAAAATTGGTTGTCATTGATAGCATTGACCAGACCAGCAAGACTAATGAATTGTCCAAGCGTTTGACCGGACTGGCCGGCAAAGCATCTTTAGGTAAGAAGTTATTGTTGATTGTTGATCGACCAAGTTCCGAACTGGCACGCGCTTTTGCCAATTTGCCACAGTCAAAAGTTTTGGCTGCTAACCAATTAAACGTTGTCGATTTGCTTAACCACGACGTCATTGTCACCAAGGACGCCGTTGGAATTATTGAGAAAACTTATTTAAAGTAATATGAGTATTTTAGATCGAATCACTGGAAAAAAAGAGCCTGCCAAGAAGACCTCCAAAAAGAAGGATAATGTTTTGGACATGGTTAAAGATGATTCCGGCAAAGCCCAGGAAAATATTGTTTTGAAAGGCGACACCGGCCGCGCCCATCGTGTCTTGGTAAACCACCACCTTTCCGAAAAAACCAATACCCTTTCTAGCTCTGGTACATATGTATTCAAGGTTAGTCCAACAGCCAACAAGATTTCTGTTAAGCAAGCTGTTGAAAGTGTTTATGATGTCCATGTTGCAAACGTGAATATCCTTAACATCAAAGGAAAAATGCGACGCTATGGCCGATCTGTTGGCCGCACCTCTGATTGGAAGAAAGCAATCGTAACATTAAAAGCAGGCGAGAAGATCACTGGGCTCGCTGAGGGAGTATAGTAACAAGTGAAAGGTGACAAGTAACAAGTACTTGTGACCTGTCACCTGAAACCTGTCACCAACTACTATGGCAATTAAGATTTATAAACCGACATCTGCAGGCCGCCGTATCCATTCTGTTACGGATTATTCGGTATTGAACAAACGGGTTAAGACTCCAAGCTCTTTGATCGTGTCTACTGCAAAAGCAGCTGGTCGCAATAACCAAGGTAAGATAACAATTCGACACCAGGGTGGCGGACACAAGCAAAAAATCCGCATGGTTGATTTTGCCCGCGAGAAAATGAATATTCCAGCTAAGGTTCAAACTTTAGAATACAGCCCAACCCACAGCGCTTTCCTTTCTTTAGTTGCATACAGTGATGGGGAAAAGCGATTTATTTTAGCTCCAGATGGATTGAAAGTCGGCGACACAATTATCACCGGCGAACGAACCGACATCAAACCAGGCAACCGTATGATGATCAAGAATATTCCACTGGGATCTAACATCCACAGCATTGAATTGCTTTCCGGTCATGGTGGAAAAATTGCCCGTGCTGCCGGCACTTATGCTATCGTTCAGGCCACAGAAGGCGAATACGCTTTATTGAAAATGCCTTCCGGTGAAATCCGAAGAGTTCCTGGGAATGCTTATGCGACAATCGGTCAGGTTTCAAATCTGGATTGGATGTATGTCCGTATCGGTAAAGCCGGCCGTGTCCGACACATGGGCCGACGTCCACAGGTCCGCGGAAAAGCCATGAACCCAGTTGACCATCCGCATGGTGGTGGAGAAGGTCACAACCCAATTGGTTTGAAATACCCAAAAACTCCATGGGGCAAGCACGCATTGGGAGTTAAGACCCGTAATCCAAAGAAGAATAATAAATTCATTGCTAAGCGAAGAAAATAATTGATATTAAGAAATTGAGAAATTAAGAAATTAATTTCCAATTTCCAAAATTTCCTAATTCTATTTTATGTCACGATCACTCAAAAAAGGACCATTTATAGATCCAAAACTCTGGGAAAAAATCCAGAAGGTTAAACCTGGGTCAAAAACCGCTATCCGAACCTGGTCCCGAGACTCTACAATTTTCCCGGAGATGGTTGGAATTACTTTTGAAGTCCACAACGGCAAGAATTTTATTACTGTTATTGTTAACGAAAACATGGTCGGTCACAAACTTGGGGAATTTTCTCCAACCCGGAAATTCGTCCGACACGGTGGTCGTATGGCCAAGGATGAAGCTTTGGCCGCAGCCGAAAACGAAAAGCGACAAATGGAAGCCGCTAAGGCCGAAACACCAGCTAAGAAATAATTTTTATGGCAAAAGCACCAGAAGTAAAACCTAAAGAGATCAAAGCCTTCGGACGCCACATCCATGTGGGGCCACGCAAGCTTCGTTTGGTTGCAGATATGATCCGCAAGTCTCGTGTTGAAGATGCCTTGGAACAGTTGCGTTACTCTTCCAAGAATGCCGCTTTGCCAATCAGTAAAGTTATCAACTCTGCCATTGCCAACGCTGTCCACAACTTTAATTTAAAGAAAGAGAACCTGTTTGTTAAAAGCATTACCATTGATGGCGGCCCGGTCATGAAACGCATGGAACCCCGCGCCCAAGGCCGAGGTTTTATTATTCGCAAGCGCACCAGCCACATCAATGTCATTTTGGAATCAAAGGAAGGTCCTTCTAACCGCAAGTCCCGCCGATCGATTTTCTCACTCCGACCACGCCGCGAAATAGTTGAAACTGCAGATAAACCAACTCAAGAGACCGATGAAGGCAAAGTTTCTGATAAGCAGCAAAAGCCAATGCAAGGACCAAAGTCCCAACAGAAGATCAAGCAGAATTTAGTAGGATTAAAGCGAAGATTATTTAATAGAAAGAGCGGAGAATAATATGGGTCAAAAGATTAACGCCAACAGTCTCAGACTGAAAATAACCGACACTTGGAAGTCACGCTGGTTAACCAAAACCCATTTTTCGGCATTCTTGCAACAGGATACAATCATCCGCAGTTTTTTGATGAACCTTTTGAAGAAAGCAGGTTTGGTACGTATTGATATTGAACGATCCGGAACAACTGTTGTCGTAAACGTCAAAACCACCAAGCCAGGCATGATCATTGGTAAAGGTGGCAGCGGCGTTGAAGACATCAAGAAGAAACTTTTGAAACACTTGGAACTCGATAAGTTGGATATTAAGATCAACATCGAAGAAATCAAGGACGCCAACCTTCACTCCCAAGTTGTTGCCCAAAATATTGCTGATCAGATTGAAAAGCGTATTGCTTTCCGCCGCGCCATGAAAGGTGCGATTGAACAAGTCATGGAAGCTGGGGCTATTGGCGTAAAGATTGAATGTGCCGGCCGTTTGGGCGGCGCAGAAATTGCCCGTTCCGAACGTTTGTTCAAAGGTAAGTTGCCGCTTCACACTTTGCGTGCCAATATCGATTTTGCCCGCGTTACTGCTTTCACCACGTATGGTACAATCGGCATCAAAGTCTGGATCAATAAAGGTGAGGTTTTTACTAATAAAGCTAAGCTCTAATTTGAATTTATGTTAATTCCTAAAAAAGTTAAGCACCGCAAGCATCATAGAGGACGATCAAAGGGCAAAGCCATGTCCGGCAACTTTGTTGCATTCGGAAGTTTTGGCCTGAAGTCTTTGGAAAACAGCTGGGTCACCAGCCGCCAAATTGAAGCTGCCCGACGCGCCATGACCCGTTACATTCAACGCGGTGGAAAAATTTGGATTAGAATTTTCCCAGACAAGCCAATCACTTCCCACGGTAACGAATCTCCAATGGGTACCGGTAAAGGTGCCGTTGACCACTTTGTGGCCGTTGTCCAAAAGGGACGCGTCCTGTTCGAAATGGACGGCGTGACTGCAGACCAGGCCCAGGAAGCGATGCGATTAGCCTCACACAAATTACCGGTAAAGACCCGCTTTGTGACAAGGGAGCAAATGTAATATGAATATCAAAGAATTACGAGCATTGAATCCAGCGCAGTTAACAAAAGAACTCGCAACTTTGCGGGAACAAGTTCGCGACATGCGCTTTAAGATTCACTCCAAAGAAGTTAAGAACTACCACAAACTCACAGCTATCCGCCGCGACATCGCCAGAATTTTAACCCTATTAAACCAGTAAATTTATGGAAAAGACTAGCATTAAACGAAGATTGGTCGGAAACGTCGTCTCTAACAAGATGATGAAGACTATTGTTGTGGAAGTTTCCAGCATCAAAGTCCATCCGAAATACCACAAGCGCTATTCAATCAGCAAGCGCTACCCAGCCCACGTGGATACTGGCGAATATGCGGTTGGTGACAAAGTAGAGATTGAAGAATGTCCACCAGTCAGCAAAACCGTAAACTGGAAAGTCGTCGGTAAGGTATAAATTAAGAATTATTGAACCTTTATGATTCAGATCAGAACAAGATTAAAAGTTGCAGACAACACTGGAGCAAGAGAGATTGCTGCTTTTTCCGTCAACGGAAAAAATAAGCGTCGCTGGGCTCGTATTGGTGATGTCATTGCTGCATCCGTAAAGATTGCTGCCCCAAAGGGACAGGTCAAAAAAGGTGATAAGGTTTACGCCGTTATTGTCCGGACCCGAAAAGAAGTCCGCCGCGCCGACGGTTCTTATATCCGATTCGACGACAACGCTGCAGTATTGGTTGCCAAAGACAGCCAGGAACCACGCGGAACCCGTATCTTCGGTCCAATTCCACGTGAATTGCGCGACAAGGGATTTACCAAGATTATTTCATTAGCAGAGGAAGTTATTTAAATTTATGAAGAATAAGCTGAATATTAAAAAAGGAGATGAAGTCAAAATGCTTGCCGGCAAAGACAAGGGTCGCACCGGTAAAGTCTTAGATGTGATTTCAAAGGACCGAAAGATTGTTGTGGAAGGTTTGAATATCCGCGTTCGATTCTCTCGTCCAAAACGACAAGGGGATAAGGGACAGCGATTGGAATTGCCAGCTCCGTTTGATATTTCCAAAGCCATTCTAGTTTGCCCACATTGCGGCAAAACTACTCGCGTTGCACACGAAATTAACGATCAAGGAAACTTCCGAAAGTGTAAGAAGTGCGGGAGGGTAATCTAATATGTCATTCAAAGTAGACTACAAAGAAAAAGTTGTACCAAGCCTGAAGAAAACTTTGGGGCTGACCAATACCATGGCCGTGCCAAAGATTGAAAAGGTTGTGATTAACGTTGGTGTTGGCAAAACTCTGAAGGACCAGAAGATGCTGGAGGCCATTACCGAAGACATCCGCCGCATCACAGGCCAGAATCCTGTAAAGACCGCTGCTAAGAAATCGATTGCTGGATTCAAAATCCGCGAAGGCCAAGTGGTTGGACTTGTCGTTACGCTCCGCGGCCAACGCATGTACGATTTTGTTGAGAAGTTGATCAAGGTTGCATTACCCCGTGTCCGTGACTTCCGCGGTATCAATCCAAAGAGTTTCGACAAACACGGCAACTACAACATCGGATTAAGAGAACAGATTGTTTTTCCTGAAACTACCCGCGAACACATTGAATACACCTTCGGTATGGAAGTGAACATCCAGACTAATACCGACGATGACAAACAAGCATACGAATTATTAAAAGCATTAGGATTCCCATTTGCAAAATAGTTGTCAGTTGTAAGTTGTCAGATGACTGACAACAATCAACTCCCAACTATCAACTAATTATATGGCTACAAAGGCACAAACAATTAAATCATTAAGATCACGCACCAAGGCCAAGTATTCGACCCGCATTGTTCGACGTTGTTGGCGCTGCGGTCGCAAGCACGGTTATATGCGAGATTTTAATATTTGCCGCATCTGCTTTAGAGAACTGGCCTCCAATGGCGAAATTCCAGGTGTATCAAAAGCTTCATGGTAATTCGACAATAACTATATGATGGACACAATTTCAGACATGTTAACACGAATCAGAAACGCACAAGCAGCCAAAAAGGCTGACGTCGTTTTGCCATATTCCAAATTCAAGCACAGCCTTGGGAAAGTTTTGGTTGCCGAAGGTTGGGTTAAGAATATTGATACCAAGGGTGAAGGTATCCTAAAGACCTTGGTAGTAATTTTGAAATACGATGATACTGGTGCTCCTGTTATTAACGGCATCAAGCGCGTTAGCAAACCAGGACAGAGAATTTATGCTGATAAGACCAAGGTTCCGCGAGTTATGGGCGGCTTGGGTACAACTATCGTTTCGACATCCCGAGGATTGATGACAGATAAGATTGCACGTAAAGAAAAGGTCGGTGGAGAAATCGTTTGCCAAATTTGGTAATTGATAAGGAATAAATTATGTCACGCGTAGGCAAAAAACCAGTAGAGATTCCTGCAGGCGTCACCGCCGATATTAAGGATCAAACACTCAAAATCAAAGGCCCTAAAGGGGAGCTGGTTTTGGTTGTGCATCCACGAGTCACCATCGAAAAGTCTGACAAAGAATTAACCGTTAAGGTTAAGAACGAAGATAATAAACAAGACCGAGCTCTGTGGGGATTGTTCCGAGCGCTGATCAACAACATGGTTGTTGGCGTGACCCAAGGCTTTACCAAAGTTTTGGAAATCAACGGTGTCGGTTATAAAGCTGCAGTCAGTGGCAAGAAATTAGTTTTGACTTTAGGTTATTCCCATCCGATCGAAATGGAAATTCCAGCAGGCATTGAAGCCAAGCTCGAAAAGAACGTTTTGACTTTAACCGGCATTGATCGCCAAGCAGTTGGCCAGTTCGCCGCTGTTATCCGCGAACAACGACCACCAGAACCTTATAAAGGAAAAGGCATTAAGTATGCTGACGAAGTTATCCGCCGCAAGGCCGGTAAAGTTGTTAAAGCAGTAGGAGGCGGGAAATAACCAAGTGATAAGTAACAGGTGACAAGTAACAGTACCTGTGACCTGTCACCTGACACCTGCAACTAAATTTATGGCAAAGAATGCACAACGACAAGCACGACACCGCCGAGTTACGGCAAAAGTTAAAGGCTCTGCAACAAAGCCGCGCCTTAATGTTTTCCGTTCACTCAACCATATTTTTGTCCAAGTTATTGATGACCAAACCAGCACAACCTTAGTTAGCGCTTCCACCAAGGAAGTTAAGGCTAAAGGCAAGAAGTCTGAAGTCGCTTTGGAAGTCGGCAAAATGATCGCGGAAAAAGCTTTGGCCAAAGGAATCAAGGAAGTTATTTTTGATCGGGGCGGCTATTTGTATCACGGTCGCGTAAAGAATGTTGCTGACGGAGCTCGCGCAGGCGGACTTAAATTCTAACTAATCAATACTTATGAAGAGACAATCACGTAGAAATCAAGGAGATCAGGGTAAGCGCGAGTTCGACCAAAAGGTGGTCGAAATTAAGCGCGTGACCCGTGTTGTTGCCGGCGGAAAACGTATGCGTTTTCGAGCCTTGGTTGTAATTGGCGACAAAAAGGGGAAAGTTGGAATTGGTTTGCGCAAAGGCACTGATGTTACAGAAGCCGTACAGAAAGCCGTCAACACCGCCAAGAAGAGCATGATCCAGGTTGCATTGCACAACGATACTATCCCGCACGAAATTAAATTGAAGTACAAGTCTTCGGTTGTTTTCTTAAAGCCTGCTCAACCAGGTACCGGTGTTATTGCCGGTGGGGCAATCCGACAAGTTTTGGATTTAGTTGGCGTCAAAAACGTCCTGTCCAAAATGTTGGGTTCATCCAATAAGGCCAACAACGTCATGGCAACCTATATCGCGCTTTCCAAAATGAAAGCCCGAAAAAAAGTTGTCACAGCCGATAAACCAGGAGTAACAGTTTAAATTTATGTTAAAACTTTCTGAACTTAAACCATATAAAGGATCAACAAAGCGCCGCAAAGTAGTCGGCCGCGGTGTTGGTTCTGGTCACGGCACTTTTTCTGGCCGTGGTGCCAAGGGTCAAAAAGCCCGCGCCGGTTCTTCGATCCCTGTTGGATTCGAAGGCGGACGCATGCCTTTGCACCGTCAGTTGCCAAAGCGCCGAGGTTTCACCAGCCTTCATGACAAAGATGTCGTTTTGAACTTGAGCGATTTGGCCGAAAAGTTCAACGCTGGCCAGACAGTCAATCCAAAAGAACTCAAGAATAGAGGATTGGTTAAGGATTCCCAAGCCAGGATCAAGATTCTAGGCAGAGGCGAATTCAAAAAATCCTTGAACTTTGAAAACGTTGCTGTTTCTGCCAAGGCTAAGGAACTGATCGAAAAAGCTGGCGGGAAAATTGCCGCATAGTGCGAATCCGGAATTAGCATTTCGAAATATTTACAAATAACATATGTCAAAAATTCTTCAAATCTGGAAAACAAAGGATCTTAGAAAGAAAATTTTGTTGGTCGTATTTTTGTTGATCTGTACCAGAATTTTGGCACATATTCCAATTCCTGGAATTGGACTGACTGACCTTCGTGGTATTTTAGCCAACAACCAATTGTTCGGGCTGTACAACCTCTTTTCCGGAGGCGGCTTGAGCAATTTTTCTGTTGTCATGCTTGGTGTCGGTCCGTACATCACAGCCACAATTATTTTGCAGTTGTTGACCATCATCATCCCAAAACTTGGTGAATTGCAAAAAGAGGGCGGGGAAGCTGGCCGCGCCAAAATCAACCAGTATATGAGAATTTTGACTGTGCCACTAACACTTTTACAGGCTTACGGCACAATTGTTTTATTGTCGCGACAAACCGGCGCGGCCGGCATTGCCGACCTCTCGCCATTCCAATGGTTCGTGACCCTGCTTTCGGTCACGGCCGGAACCATGGTATTGATGTGGATTGGGGAAATGATTACCGAATATAAAATCGGCAACGGTATTTCCTTGATTATTTTTGCCGGAATTGTGGCCCGTCTGCCTTCTTCCGCCCAGCAACTCTACGTTACTTACACTGACAGCACCGGCAACTTAACTTCCACCGGATTGGTCACAATCTTGGGTTATGTCGCAGTCGCGGTTATTGTTATTGCCGGAATTGTTTTGATTACCGAAGCCCAACGCAATATTCCGGTTTCTTATGCCAAGCGCGTTCGCGGCAATAAAATGTACGGTGGCGTTAACACCCATTTGCCACTTCGTGTTAACCAGGCCGGGGTTATTCCAATCATCTTCGCTATTTCATTTATGTTGTTCCCAAGTTTGATTGCCAACTTCTTCTCCCAAGCCAAGACCGTGCAGATTGCGCATGCGGCTCAGGCCATTAACACATTCTTCCAGAATCAAACTTATTACGGCATCATATACTTCATTTTGGTTGTCGCCTTCACTTACTTCTACACGGCAATTGTTTTTAACCCGGAAGAAATTTCCGATAACATTCAAAAGCAAGGCGGATTCATTCCAGGCTTACGTCCCGGCCACCAAACTGCCGAGTTCATGTACAAGGTTCTAAACCGTATTACTTTAGCAGGCGCTGTATTCCTTGGATTAGTCGCCGTGCTGCCATACATTATGCAAGGATTTACTGCTTCGCAATCGTTGACTATCGGAGGTACCAGTATCCTCATCGTGGTCTCTGTCGTCATTGAAGTTATCAAGCAAGTCCAAGCGCAAATGGTCATGCGAGACTACGAAAACTTCTAGCAATCAAAGAGAAAGGGGCACTAACAATCAGTGCCCCTTTTTTATTGGTTAAACGTCCTTAATAAGTTATAATGTTTATATGAATCAGAAGTTCATAATTATGCTTGGTCCCCCGGGGTCAGGCAAAGGAACGCAAGGGAAACAACTGGCCAAAGTTATAAACTTTGACTATTTTAGTATGGGCCAGGTTTTGCGCGAGGTCAGTAAGGGCGATTCCGAAACCGCTCAATTGATCCGTAAGACCATTGATGCCGGCCACATCATTCCGGATGAGATGATTAAGAGGATTTTTTTGGAGCAGTTAGACTTACATGCAACGGCAAAAGGAATTGTCATTGATGCATTCCCGCGCGACATTGCCCAGGTAAATATTTTGAATGACGCGGTTAAGGACCGTAACGTGGAAGATGTGAAAGTGGTTTTTCTGGACGTACCATTGGAACGGTTAAAGTCACGGATTGCGGAACGTAATGAAGAGAACACGGTAAAGCGAGCCGATGACCGGCCAAGCATTATTCATACAAGGTTTGAGGAGTATGAAGCAAAAACCTTTCCGCTCAAAGATTATTTTGAAAAGCAGGGAATTCTGATTGTTATTGATGGGGACCATCCGATTGAGGAAGTCCATCAAACAATCTTAAATAAAGTAGGAGTAAAGGAATGAAGCGTTTAGGATTTGATCTGGTATTGTTGGGAGAACCGGCATCTGGAAAAGATACTCAGGCTTTGTTGTTGCGCAAAAATTACCGTTTTCATGCGGTTGAGTCCGGGAAATATTGGCGCGCGCATTTAAAAAGGAACACGCCGCTTGGGCGCCTTATGCGCAAAACAATTGGCAAAGGGCATCCGACTCCGGTTCGATTAATGAAAAAGTTTTTACAAGACCAGTTAAAGAGTGTGCCAAGGGATAAGGACATTCTATTTGTCGGCAACCCTCGGCTAAAACCGGAAGCCCAGTTACTGAATAAATTATTGCGTGCTAAAAAACGCGATTATTTGGTGGTTTACATTAAAGTTCCAAGAGCAGAGGTAATAAATCGAATCAGCCGCAGATTAAGGATTGATGGCCGAAGTGATGACCAAAAAGAGTATTTAAAAAATCGTTTTGCATTTTATGATCATTCAGTCACCAAAACAATAAAGTATTTCCAATCAATTAAGAAAATTAAGTTTGTTAACGGCAACCAAAGCATCACCAATGTATTTAAGGAAATCGATAAAATATTAAATGATTACTAAGGACCCAAAAGAAATTGAGATTTTAAGACAAGGTGGCAAAATTTTGGCCACTATTTTAAACTTACTCGCAGGAAAAGTTAATCCAGGGGTTTCTGCGGCCGAACTCAACGATATTGCAGAAAGGGAAATTGAGAAGGCTGGGGCCATTTCCTCGTTTAAAAATTACAAAGCTGATCCTTCTGATCCAACCCCGTTTCCGGCCGCCCTTTGCGTTTCGGTAAATGATGAGGTCGTCCATGGTGTCCCAACAAAGAAAAAGATTCTAAAGGAAGGCGACATCGTTGGTTTGGATTTGGGAATTTGGTACAAAGGTTTATGCACTGATGCGGCAATCACGGTTGCGGTTGGCAAAGTCTCGGAAGAAAAACAGTTACTCATGAAAACGGCAAGGGAGTCACTTGAAGGTGCTTTGAGCATTGTCCAGGCCGGTGTCACAACCGGGGATATTGGCCACGCTATTGAAAGTCTAGTCAAAGAAGCAGGCTTTGAAGTTGTGCGCGAACTTGTTGGTCACGGTGTTGGTGCTGCCGTTCACGAAGATCCGGAATTGCCATGCTTTGGCAAATCAGGAACGGGATATAAATTACCAGAAGGTTTAGTTTGCGCCGTTGAACCAATGGTGAACGGCGGACACTGGAAAGTTCACATCGGAAAAGACAATTGGACCATCATTACTGAAGACGGAAGTCCATCTGCTCATTTTGAACATACAATTTTAGTCACCAAAAACGGTTGTGAAATCCTTACCAAAGTTTAGAACCGCCACTCTAAACAAAGTCGGTGCTTAAATTGCCAACATTTGGCAATTTTTTATAGTTTGTGTTATAATAAGTTGCAAATGTTGATTCTCCTGAAACAAAAGACCCGAATTTCGTTAGTAAATTTACTAATGTAATTAATAAATACCAAAATGGCTACAACATCAAAAAATTTGGAAAAATCTGTGGAAAACAACGACCGATTACTGACTTCGGACATCCCGCGTCAGGAAAAAATCAGCTCCTATATCCCAACCATTATTGTTTTGAGTTTGATTTTTGGTATGGTTGGCTCAATTATAGGCACGAAGTATTTGGCGCCGCTGTATTCGTCGGCCGTGCCTGGCACCACAGACCAGGGCGTGAAAACCATTCAGGTTAACGAGCAGTCGGCCATCATTGATGTGGTTAAGCGAGCCAGCCCGGCAGTCGTGTCCATCATCATTTCCAAAGATCTCAACAAAATTCCAGGCTATTCTTCTTCTGGTGGGGTAAATCTTGGCCCATTTGGTTTTTTCCCATTCTCAAATTCAGACAACAGTTCCACTACTCCCAACATCCAACAGGTTGGCGGGGGCAGTGGTTTTATTATTCGTTCCGACGGTTTAATTTTGACTAACAAGCACGTGGTCGAAGACACAACCGCTACCTACACCGTGCTGACCAATGATGGCAAAAAATATGATGCCCAAGTTTTGTCCCGCGATCCGGTTAACGACGTGGCAATCGTGAAAATTGAAGCAACTGGTTTGCCAACATTAACCATGGGCGATTCGACTGATTTGCAAATTGGCCAACGCGTGATAGCTATTGGTAACTCACTTGGTGAATATCAAAATACTGTTACGAGCGGAATCATTTCCGGTATTGGGCGGACCATTACTGCGTCTGGCGCCACCGGTTCAGAACAATTAGAAGGCGTGATTCAAACCGATGCCGCAATCAACCCAGGTAATTCCGGCGGACCGCTTCTGGATATCGGCGGTTCAGTTATTGGCATTAACACGGCCATGGATTCCCAGGGGCAATTGGTCGGCTTTGCCATTCCAGTCAACGACCTTAAGCGCGACGTGGAAAGTTTCCAAAAATCCGGCCGTATTGTTAAACCGTTCTTGGGTGTCCGTTACGTTATCATTAACCAGGCAATTAAAGAACAAAACCAGTTAACAATTGATTACGGAGCTTTGATTATTGGCGGCGGGAAAATCAGCGAACCGGCGGTTGTGGTTGGTTCGGCTGCGGATAAAGCCGGTCTTAAAGAAGGCGATATTATTTTGGAAATTAACGGCCAACGAGTCGACCAAGACCACAGTTTGGCCGGCCAATTAAAGAATTTCAATGCTGGTGATGTTGTTAAAATGAAAATCGACAGCCGCGGCACCCAAAAGGACATTACCGTAACCTTAGGCGAAACTAAATGAGAATTCTAGCATTGGATTGGGGAACGGTCCGGATTGGGGCAGCGGTTTCGGACCCGACCGGAAAATTTGCCTTTCCACTGGAAGAACCTTTGAGCAGCAAAAAAGTTTTTGATGAATTGCCCGGACTTTGCGCACAGTTAAGTGTAGAAAAAATCCTGATAGGTCTGCCGCAAGGGCTTTCCGGTCAGGAATCCGAATCGACAAAAGCAGCAATGCAATTTAAAGAAAAAATTTCAAAACTAATCTCTATACCCATAGAAATGCTCGACGAACGGTTCAGTTCCAAATCCGCCGAGCAGGCGCTAAACAGCCAAGGCATATCGGCCGAGAAACAAAGAAAAATCAAAGATAATGTTGCGGCGCAAATTATCCTCCAAACATACCTAGACCAAAATCACAATAAAAATTAATCGCTTCCAAAAACGAAGCAAAGAAAACAAAATGAAACGAATAAAAAAACACATCAGACAATTGCATAAAATTAAAATTCACCACAACCGCTGGTTTATTTGGGCGATTGTCGTGTCTTTTGTGGTTATGGTTTCCCTGCTGTCCTATATCAAAGTTTCCTCATTATTATTTGACGAATATTTGAGCTATCCGGCGATCTTGGATGATTACGGAATTAATTACCGCGATAACCGTTTGGGCTTTGCCATGCGCCACCCGAATAATTGGGGAATTGAATCGACAGAAGAAAACATTGTTGAGTTTAGTGACTCAAAAAATTTGGACGAAATAATCAGCGTGGCAGTTTACGAAGCCGGCGACGAAGCAGCGGTCCGTGGCACGTTATCTGTAAAGAGCGAAAAAAGCATTATGGTTAACGGTAACAGTGCCCGTGAACTGACTGTTAAGACTGCCGCCGGTGGTATGGAAACAGTGGTTCTTTTGAACAAGAACGGTAGTCTCTATGTTATCCGCGGTGCTAGTCCGTTTTTTGGATCGGTTCTTTCGACATTTAAAGTTGTTACTCCTAAAAGCAATTAACAAAAACACAGGTGAGTGAGTTTAGGCAAGACATTGTCTCCAAGCACTGGGTGCTGTTTGCACCTAATCGAGGGAACCGTCCGGAAGATTTTAAGAAATCAGCCGAGGATCTTGCCGATCCCGCGAAGTTACCAGAACTCGACGATAAATGTGTTTTTTGCCCGGGGAGTGAAGATTTTAATTTAGATATTCTCCGTGTGCCGGAAGGAAAGAATTGGAAGGTTCGGGTGATCCCCAATAAGTTTGAAGCGCTTGGGCATTCTGGCGGTCGGCAGCGGTCAGATTTTTATACAGTCCGCGAGGGGATTGGCGACCACGAAGTTATTATCACAAGGCCGCATAATAAATTGATGGCGTTCCTCGATGATGATTTGATGGACATAAATTTGCAGGTCTATCAGCAACGCATGCTCGATTTAAGCAATCACCCGGAAGTCCAATATGTCCATGTCATCCAAAACCACGGCCGGGAAGGTGGGGCATCCATGGTTCACCCCCATTCGCAGGTTTTTGCCACGCCGTTTGTTCCGGAACATTTGCACGATGAAGTCACAGGCAGTTTCGTTTCATTTTTCCAAACTGGAGCCTGCATTTACTGTGAAATGATTTATCGCGAGCTTCAGGATAAGGAAAGAATTGTTTTGGACCATCCAGATTTTCTTGTGTTTTGTCCGTTTGCGGCGCGTATGCCATATGCTTTGCGCATTATTCCGCGCCGGCACCAGGCAAGTTTTGTCGACATGACTAAGGACGAACGCAAATCTTTGGGCAAAGTCTTGAAAAATATTTTGCAAAAACTGTTCTTTAAACTAAATAACCCTGCTTACAATTTTTACATCCATTCTTTGCCGGTTTCGCACAGCATTCTGACCAGATACGACAACCGTAGTTACCACTGGCATTTAGAAATTTTACCGCGATTGAATGTTTCTGGAGGATTTGAATTAGGATCCGACGTTTACGTCAACACCGTTTTGCCGGAACAGGCCGCCGATTACCTGCGCCAACCGCATCCGAAAGTAGAAAAAATTACGACATGAAGAAACTGATTGTGGCCAATTGGAAAATGAACCCAAAAACCTCCGACGAAGCGCGGAAATTGTTTTTGGGTATCGAACACCGCATGCATTTTTTCAATGACAAGGCCCAGGTTGTACTTTGCCCACCGTTTATTTACTTACCGCAACTTTCCTTGTATTCGCACCACATTAGATTAGGCGCGCAAAATTTGCATGCCAAGGATTCGGGGGCATTCACCGGCGAGGTTTCCGTGGCTCAATTGTCTGGCTTACGGGTGACGCATGTAATTTTGGGACATTCCGAACGACGAATCTATTTTGGCGAAACCGACAGCCAAGTCCGGGAGAAAATCGAAGCTGCGCTCAGGCATAAGATGATTCCTGTGGTTTGCTTGGGTGGGGATCCAAAAGCCAGTAAAGGAACCATGAAGCGTCTGGTCACCAAACAATTTAAGGCCGCGGTAAACGGATTGGATAAAAAATTAGTCGGTAAAATAATTTTTGTTTACGAACCAATCTGGGCCATTTCAACATTTAAGAACGCCGAACCGGCGACCGGTGAGCATGCCGCGGAATTAACATTGCACATTCGCGACCTTCTGGAAAAAATTGTCGGCACTGTCCATGCCGCGAACATGCCAATTCTTTATGGCGGTTCTGTTAACAAGGCTAACGTCCACGAATTTTCCAAATTCCCAACCATTGATGGCGCACTCGTTGGCGCGGCAAGTTTGGATTCAGATAATTTTATGACAGTCGTTAAAGAGTTTCATCGAGAGTCAATCCATAAAACATAAACATGAAAATATTTCTAGGCGCAGATCATGGAGGATATAAGTATAAAGAGGAAATCAAAAAATGGTTAAAGGAATGGCATTTTGATTTTGTCGATGAAGGTGCGTTTCGATTCGATTCGGAAGATGATTATCCGGACTTTGCCTGGAATGTCGCCAAGAAAGTCGGCCACAATCCAAAAACCAAGGGCATTTTAATCTGTCGTTCAGGCCAGGGCGTTTGTATTGTCGCCAATAAAGGTAAGGGTGTCCGTGCCGCACTATGTTGGAACGAGCATTCTGCCCACGCGGCCAGAAACGATGACGACGCTAATATCCTTTGCCTGCCGGCTGATTACTTGACCGTTGATAACACCAAGAAAATCATCCATACTTTTTTGACCACAAAATTTGACCACAAGGATGAGCGTTTCCAGCGTCGCGTGAATAAAGTAAAAAAGATTGACATTAATTTGTAATGGACAAACTAAACACACAATTGCCTCCTCTTGCTGAACCGCAAAAACCGTCGCGATTTTTTCCGAGGGTTTTTGGGGCAATGTTTGTCCTAATTGTCGGATTAGTTTTAATTTCAGTAATATATAACTGGAGGTACTAAATACATGACCGAAATCATTCCTGCGATCCTAACCAACGATATTGCCGATTACCGCACCAAATATGCGGAACTGTTTGGATTGTCGGCCTATTTTACCAAACTGCACGTCGACTTTATTGATGGCGATTTTTTGCCGGAGAAAACAGTTGATGTTAAGGAGTTGATAGGTTTCAAATCACCGTTGACGTTGATTGCCCATTTTATGGTTGGTAATCCCAAGGATTATCTCGAGGATGCTAAGAAGGCCGGATTCTCCTACGTCATTTTTCATTTCGAGGCGTTTGAGAACGGTGTTGGAGTTAACGAAACAATTGCCAAGGCCCGCGAGCTGGGATTAAAGGTTGGATTGGCGCTCAATCCGGAAACGCATTTGTACGAAGCCGGGAAATTTTTAGAAAAAGTTGATGTCGTGCAATTGATGAGTGTTCAACCAGGTGCCCAGGGCCGCCCATTCGACATCAAAACTTTTGATCGCATTAAGGAAGTCCGAAAACTTTTAAAGAATTCCATTATTTGCGTGGACGGTGGCATCAAGGTTGAGCTTGTGCGAGGTTGCGTTTTGGCTGGCGCCAATTGGCTGGTTGCCGGTTCCGCCATTTGGCAAGCTGATAACCAAAAAATGGCCATTCAGGCCTTAGGTGCAGAAAGCGAAATTACGTAGATGTCTGATTTCCTTGCACCAAAGATAGTTGTTCAGCCGATTTCAAAAGCTAAGGCATGGACTGTTGGCCTTTCAATAATATTAGTTGAATTAGTTTATCTAATCTTGATTGTTTCCATTGTCATAAAAGCTATCAAGGTCAGCGATCCATACACCCTTTTGTTTTTAGTAATACCTACATTGTTTGTAAGCGTGATTGTTTTAATGGTTAGTTATTTGGTTTTTTTCAAATTCAGCCAATTCCGTTTATTACAGGTTCTTGTGCTAGCGATTTCTTTTTTATGCCTCACTCCAATTACATTCGGGGTTGCCCAGTTTATAACAATTCCAGTCGGTCAATTGTCATCAAAAGAAATAAAGAACTATAAGGACAAGGATTATTACAAACTTCAGGAAGCTTTTAAAGAGCCTAGACAAGTCCTGGATTATAAGGATGGTTTGTTGACGATAGACGGGGAAGGTGAGACCGTTATCCTTGCAAGCCTGTACGACTACTCGCCCTACCCTGATGAATACTTACACTGGAAATTAATTAACCAAGACTTAAATTTTGAACTGCCGACACTTGAAGAATTTGAAACCTATTATTACGGGAATATTTATACCGATCCGACCAAGTATTTTATTTTGGGCATTGCTCCGGTAATTGTTAAATTTCCTAGTATGAATCTATTTTATAATGATCTTCAGTCTAATGATTATGAATGCAACCAGCTTACGATTGTTTTTTGGGATAAGCCAATCCCAAGTAAATATTGGGAAGCTGATTATGACGCTGTTATTTCGGACGAGTCTAAACAAGCCATTAAAGCTGAATTGATAAGTGGACTTGAAAAAGATTTCGGTAAAATGAAAATCATTGATGAAGGGCCGTGGTTCTTTGTCCTAAAGAAAGCGGATGATACTGACTTTCCAGGCCTTAGAAGATATCACGCTCGAGGTTTCGACATTAAGGAATTAATGACAGCAACTGGACCTTATGCTATAGCTCCCTATACATTAACTTGTGAGTACATACCATAATGACAATTCGTGAACTAGAACAAAAAGCCAACGACATTCGCCAGGACATCATCAAGATGTTAGTTCTTGCTAAATCCGGACATAGCGCCGGGCCACTGGGCATGGCCGATGTTTTTACAGCACTTTATTTTGATATTATGAATGTCGATGGGAATAATCCAACCGATCCGAATCGCGACCGCTTTGTTTTGTCATGTGGGCACATTAACCCGGTTTGGTATGCGACCATGGCCCACAAAGGATATTTTCCGACTTCGGAATTGGCGACTTTAAGAAAGCTAGGTACACGCTTACACGGGCATCCGCATAATGAAGCTCTTCCGGGCATAGAAAATTCTTCCGGCCCCCTTGGGCAGGGTTTGTCTCAAGCCGCTGGCATGGCCTACGTTGGACTAAAGATGGATGAAAAACCATGGCGCGTTTACTGCGTCATGTCCGACGGCGAACAGGACGAAGGTCAGACATGGGAAGCGGCAATGTTTGCCGGCAAATATAAATTGCGCAATCTAACAGCACTAATGGACCGCAACAACATTCAAATTGACGGGCATACGGAAGACATTATGCCTTTGGAGCCAATCGCAGATAAATATCGGGCCTTTGGCTGGCACGTGCTTGAAGTCGATGGCCATAACATCCGTGAAATAATTGACGCCTGCAGCGAGGCGAAAGCGATTTACGAAAAACCAACTATTATTATCTGCCACACAATTCCAGGTAAAGGTGTTGATTTTATGGAATACCGATACGAATGGCATGGCACACCACCCGACGCATCAGACATTAAGGGCGCGCCAAAGAAAGGCACTCAAGCAGCTGAAGCGTTAAAACAATTAAGAACCCTTGGAGGGAGAATCCAAAGCGAACATGAGTAGATATATGAATCAAGGTGTGGAAATGTCTCCTGAAGGCATTGCTATGGAAAGAAGGATACAGGCAATAACCGCAATATTAGAAGAAAAAAAGAAGGCGCTTCTTCAAGCCCGTGCCAAAAGAAATTTTGTCGAGGCCGATAAGGTATTAAGAGAGTCGAGAGACCTTCTTACAGAATTAAGGTATGTCAACCCTGATCATAATTTTGATTCGCTCGACCTAGATCTTATAAGTGAAGCAAAGGAAGAAACTGAAAAATTAATTAAAGAAAAAAATATTAAAGGTGAAAACCCAGATATTAATTGAAAATTTGTTTGCCGAAGATATTAAACAAGTCCCGATCCGGAACGGATATGGGGAAGGTCTTTTAGTTTTAGGCAAAGAAAATCCAAATGTCATTGTCCTCTGCTGTGATTTGACTGAATCGACCAGATCGCAAGCGTTTGCCGAAGCTTATCCGCGGCGTTTTGTGGAGGTTGGCGTTGCCGAACAAAATCTCGCCGGATTAGGCGCCGGTATGGCCCACGAAGGAAAAATTCCCTTCATTACTTCTTACGCCACGTTTTCTCCTGGCAGAAATTGGGATCAGATCCGCGTTTCAATTTGTTATTCCGGCAACAATGTTAAAATAGTCGGTTCCCACGCCGGAATTTCTGTTGGACCAGATGGTGCCACGCACCAGGCCATGGAAGATATTGCCATTACCCGAACTCTGCCCCGCATGACAGTGCTGGTTCCGGCCGATGCCATTGAAGCGCGCAAAGTTACCATCGCTGCGGCAAAAATGAATGGCCCGGTTTACATTCGATTGGCACGCGAAAAAACTCCTCAATTTACCACAGAAGAGACGCCATTTGAAATTGGCAAAGCGCAAGTCTTCCGTGCCGGTAAGGATTGCACCATCGCCGCTATCGGCCCGCAAGTTTATTATGCCTTGCAAGCAGCCGAGGAATTATCAAAGAGCGGAATAGATTGTGAAGTGTTAAATATGGTCAGTGTTAAACCCATGGACGATGCAACGTTGGTTAAATCGGTAAAAAAGACTGGCTGTGTGGTCACGGCCGAAGAACATCAGATCATGGGTGGTATGGGATCGGCCGCGGCTGAAGTCTTAGCGCAAAAATTACCAGTGCCGCAAGAATTTGTTGGTATGCCAGACCACTTTGGCGAATCGGGCGAGCCGAATGAACTCATAGCTAAGTGGGGTATGGATAAAAAAGCAATCATCAACGCAGTAAAACGAGTTGTGAAGCGAAAATAGCTTGTGTAAAACTAAAGAACTTACCTAAAATGAATAGGTAAGTTCTTTTCTTTACAAAGAAATTGATTTTCATTATAATGAAGGTAATAAAATGTTCGCTTTATTCCTGAAACAAACACTAATCCCCAAAAAATACGATATAGTTTCCATCGGGGACACTACGATAGACTCTTTCATTGAATTGGAAGAGGCCTCTGTTCATTGTAATGTCGATCATTCCGATTGCCAGTTGTGCATGAGTTATGCCAACAAGATTCCTTACAAAAATTTGACTGTATTGCCTGCGGGTAATTCCACCAACAACGCTGTTGGTTCGGCACGCTTGGGCATGAAGAATGCCTTTATCTCTTCTGTTGGGAATGACGAGGAAGGAAAAGCGATAATTCGTGAACTCAAGGCCGAAGGGATTGATACCAGTATGATCAAAGTTAATAATGGCGTGCGGACCAATGCCCATTTTGTTTTGGTTTACCAAGGCGAACGCACAATTTTGATTAAGCACAACAAATTTCAATACCACTTACCGAATTACCTGAATACAAAATGGATTTATTTTTCGTCCATGGCCCAGGGCACTGAACACTTCCACACACAATTTGGGAAATTCTTAAAATCAAACCCCAAGATCCGTGTGTCATTTAACCCAGGCACTTTTCAAATGCGCATGGGTACCAAAAAACTAAAGGATATTTATGATCGGACCGAAATTTTATTTTTGAACCGTGAAGAGGCGCAGCTTGTAACTAAAATTGATAGCCGCGACATCAAAAAATTGGCAGGCGGCATGCACAAGCTCGGCGCGAAAATTGCAGTCATTACCGATGGCCGTGAAGGATCATATGTCTCGGATGGTAAGCAGATTTGGTTTATGGATCATTACAATGGACCAAGAATCGAAGCTACGGGTGCCGGTGATGCATTTGGCACTGCCTTTACCGCCGCGATTCACTTCGGCAAGTCCGTGCAAGAAGCAATACAATGGGGAACTATCAATGGCGGTAATGTTGTTTTACACGTTGGTCCACACGCGGGTTTACAAACTCGTTCGCAAATCGACGCCTACATTAAAAAGCACAAAAATTTTAAACCTAAAAAATACGCTTAATGGAAACTAACCAACCAATTCAAAAAAAACTTTCGGCTCGTGCTGTCATAAGCACGATCATTTTGCTTTTAGGGCTATTGGCACTGGCGTACTACATTGGAATCACGAAAAAGGATAATGGTTCGCAAACTCCGCCCCCGCCAAGCTTTAATGAAGAGGCAAAGTTTTACAGCAACCCGCAATATGGAATCCAATTTGCGTATCCAGGATCTTTTGCATTGATTGCGGGTGACAGCCAAGAAATTCCGCAATTGAATTATTTAAAACCACAAGGATCAATATTAACTAGCGTTGTTTTGCCAAAAAGTTTGTACACCGATTCTAACTTAAACCAAGCTTTTGTGACATTAGCCGTAACAGCAGATACAGCAAATTGTAAACAGACCTCCAACACCCAAATAGCGGAGCTGGAATCGAGCGCGAAACTTGGTCAAAATACTTTTTTCTTTGGTGACCGGAATGGGGCAGCGGCAGGGAATCGATATGACATGAAGGTTTATCACATTGCAATGAATAATTTTTGTTTTGAATTCAACGCCAACGTCCAGTACGGCAACATCAATAATTATGAGCCGGGAACTGTTACGGATATTAATGTCCAGGAAATTTTTGACAGGCTTGCGAAAATCATTGAAACCACAACCTTTACCAAACCAACACCAGTGGCGGCAGAAACTAAAACCTACAGCAACGGCCAGTTTAGTTTCAATTATCCGCCGAAAATTATAGTCGGAGGTATTGCCACCAATTCAGTGCTGGGCACAGCAAATATTTTAGTTCCGGGTGTTTATGTTGGCCAGTATGTTTTTATTACTCTCAATTCCAATAAATTACGGAAAGAGGGTTCAGACTATTTTAATCAGATGGCCGAAGTTGCCAAAAATCCGCCACTGCAAGAAGAGGGATTCCCAACGGTTGCTTGCAAACTTGAAACCGTAACAAATTCCCTGAAGATCGAATTGGTTTCCTGTACCGGGGAGGGTGGTCCCGCGGTTTATGGAATGATTGATGGTCCTAATTTTGATATTTTCATTGACGGGTATTCCCGGGGCTGGGATGGCACAAAAACTTTTACCACTATTTCTTATCAGGATTTAGTAAAAATTTTAGAAACGTTTAAATTCTAAATATGTTACTCAGAAAGAAAAACCGAAAACGGGCGATTGCAGTTGTACTCATCCTTTTATTCTTTGTTCTTTGGCGAGGCTTAACATCCGCAGCCAAAAAAGATTTTAGCTGTGAGTACAAATTGATTTATGCGGTGTGCGTCCCAAAACATTCGGGAGCAAAAGCACCGGGGATAATGGACATCATTAAAGCGGGAATTAAATTCTAATGCTGGTACACATCGGTCGACTGATCAACAAAAAAATGGTTGGGAAGTATGCGGTCCCAGCTTTCAATACCAGTAATTTGGAAACGACACAGGGGATTATTCGTGCCGCAGTTGCGCAGAAAGCACCGGTCATTGTCCAGACATCTGTCGGTACAATTGAATATGCGGGCATTGAAGAAATTGCTGCAATCATCAAAGCCGAAGCCCGTGAAGTCGATGTACCAATTGCCCTGCACCAGGACCATTGCAAAGATTTTGACCTGATAAAAAAATTAATTGCCGTTGGATACTCGTCGGTGATGGTTGATGCTTCGGCACTCGACTATAAAGAGAATGTGAAGTTGACCAAGGCAGTGGTTGCCTACGCGCACAAGCGAGGTGTTTGGGTCCAGGCCGAACTCGGCCGGTTACTCGGCAATGAAGATTGGCAAACCGTAAAGAGCGGCGATGATTTAATGACCGATCCCAAGCAGGCTGCGAAATTTGTCCAGGAAACCGGTGTTGATACGTTGGCTGTTGCAGTTGGTTCCTTCCATGGGATTCCGGTTAATCCGCAAATAAGGAAAATCCTAACTACTTTAAAAGAACACATTGATCTGCACCGGCTAAAATTAATCCACGAGCACGTAAAAATCCCACTGGTTTTGCATGGTGCCTCCGGCGTGCCGGACCACCAAATGGTCGCTGCCATAAAAAACGGCGTAGCAGTATTTAACATCGATACCGACCTGCGAGTCGCATTCAACAAATCGCTGCGGAAAAACATAAAGGATAATCCACAAATTTACGACCCCCGAAAATTATTGCGGCCAGCCACAGACGGTCTGCAAAAAATGGCTGAACAAAAACTAAAACTTTTAAAAGCAAACAATAAAGCAAAATTAATCATTAAGAAACCAACACTCTAAATATATGGGAAAAATGGAAAGCTGGTTGAAAAAGCATTTCAATTTCAAGAAAGAAGAAGAGTTTGTGATTTTCATGGTCTGGTCCGTAGTGGCCGTCACGCTCTTCATGGCCGTCTTGATCCAAAAATAATTTTACATTTATGCACAAAATTAAAATTGCCATAAACGGTTTTGGCCGTATTGGAAGGGCAGCCTTTAAAATTGCCTTGGAAAAACCGGAAATCGAAATCGTTGCCATCAACGATTTAACCGAGCCGCATGTTTTGGCGCATCTTTTAAAGTACGATTCGGTTTACGGGGTCTATTCCAAAAATGTCAGCTCTAACGGAGATCATCAGAAAGCCAACTCAACGATAAGTTCTGTTGGGACAATGATCGTGGATTCAGTTAAGGTTCCGATCTTTGCGGAAAAGGATCCGGCCATGTTGCCATGGAAAGATTTGGGGATCGATGTCGTTATGGAATCCACAGGCCGATTTATTACCACGGAACTTGCTTCTGCGCATTTGAAGGCTGGCGCCAAAAAAGTAATTATTTCTGCTCCTGCCAAAGATGAAGGCACGACCAAAACTTTTATCATTGGCGTGAACCACGACAAATACGCCGGAGAACAAATAATTTCCAATGCTTCCTGCACTACCAACTGTATTACTCCCGTCATAGCGGTCATGCAATCGAAATTCGGAATCAAGAAAATGTTAATGTCGACGATCCATTCTTATACTGCTGAACAGAACTTGGTTGACGGCCCGCCACCTGGTGGCAAATCCAATGATTTGCGCCGAGCCCGTGCCGCAGCCGTGAACATTATTCCGACTAGCACTGGTGCCACGATTGCCACAACCGAAGCGTTGCCTGAATTGAAAGGATTTTTAGGGGGCGCAGCCTATCGTGTGCCGACACCATGCGGATCCTTGTCGGATTTCACCTTCGTTGTTGGTAAAAAAATTACAGTTGATGAAGTCAATAAAGCCTTTATGGAAGCTGCCAAGCATCCATTGTGGAAAGATGTTCTGGAAGTCACCAATGATCCAATCGTTTCTTCGGACATTATTGGTAATCCGCATTCAGCAATTGTCGATTTGGCGTTGACCCAAGTAGTTGATGGGGATTTGGTTAAGGTCGTGGCATGGTATGACAACGAATTCGGATACTCAAATAGATAGGTAGAGCAGGCAATATCAGTTGGAAAGCAATAAACATTGTCATTGCGAGGAGCCGAAGGCGACGCGGCAATCTAATTTAAGATTGCTTCGCTTCGCTCGCAATGACACAATAAAAAAATGGAAAACCCAAACAATTTAAATCAAATCAA
>JANWIA010000020.1 GCA_025450105.1 Candidatus Doudnabacteria bacterium
GTTGTAAGTTTTGTATTCGGCAATATTGGTGCGGCTTGGCACGCCAATGGAAATGAAAATAAAATTATTAATCAGGTCGTGATGCTTATCAAGCATCTTGTCAATAATCTTTAAGCGTTCGACTATACCTTTAGTATAATCGACGCGATCGGCGGAAACAACAAGAATTTCGTCTTTAAGCGGCACGCCCAGGTTTTTGGTGATGATACTTCGGTTAAGGTTCTTGAGTTTGCTGACTTTGTCCGTGATTCGGTCGTAGTCGACGCCGGCAGGTAAGAAACCAATCCGTGAGGTGTGGTTTTTATAGGTGGCTGAGCGGGGTTCTGAATCCAAAATGATCCCCAAATCGCGCTGGGCACAGCGGATAAAGTTATCCATATGATAACCGCGGTGGAACCCGACAAAGTCGGCGGCAAGCAGACCTTCCAGCATTTCTTTGCGCCACGGGTTGATGCGGAAAATTTCGTGCGTCGGCCAGGGGATATGCCAAAAAATGCCGACTTTCAAATCCGGTCGCTGTTTTTTCAATAACTTCGGCAAGAGCGCAAATTGGTAATCATTGACCCAAATAAAGGCATCCTTACCTTTAACCTCTTCTAAAATTGAATCGGCAAATTTTTTGTTGACCTTAACGTAATCCTTCCACCACGATTCGTGGAATTTTGGTTTGACGAACACGGCGTGGAAGAGCGGCCAAATAGTTTGGTTGGAAAAACCATAATAAAATCCCTTATATTCTTTTTCGGATAAGAAAATTCTTTTTAGGGTGTAAGCGGGGCTCCACGGCGGGACTTGTAGTTTGCTGTCCTGGTCAACCATCAAGTGATCGGCATCGCCACTGGCCAGGGCAACCATTGTCCCGCCGGTTTTGCGCAAGAGCGCGTCGAGCAAAATATTAACGCCGCCAATTGGTTTTTCAACTTTAATTTCCTTAATGTCCTTGCCTTGCGCAATGTGGACATAAGGTTCTTTTTGGGTGACCACAACCAGTTCCTTGTCCCCAAAAGTTTCTTTAATATATTTTATGAATTCATTTTCTGCGCTCATTGTCGTCGGTATAGTTTATTGTAAACCTTGATGTATCCGCGCGTCATGGCCTCGCCGCTAAACATTTCTTCGACGCGTTTGCGGCAGTTGATGCGTTTAATTTTCCCGATCTGTTTCATTTTTTGGGCCATTTCTGAAATACCCTTGACCAAGAACCCGGTTTTACCGTTTCGGATTAGTTCTGGGGCCGAACCGGCGCGGTACGAGATTACGGGTGTGCCCGTGGCCATGGATTCGGCCATGACCAAACCAAAAGGTTCGTTCCAGGTAATCGGGTTTAGGAATCCGAGCGCGTTACCCATCAAATGATTCTTCAGTTTGTCGTCCAATTCTTTGACATGGACAACCTGCTTGCCATCAACCAGCGGTTTAATCTGTTTTTTGTAATAGTTATAGTCTTCTGGTTCCAGTTTGGGATCGAGCTTGCCGGCAATAATAATGTTGGCGTTGGCTTTTTTTGCGGCCATGATTGCATCCTTCACGCCTTTGTAAGGATTGAATCGACCGACCCATAAGAAATAATTTTTTGGGGTTGGATTAAATTTGTGGATTGAAGTGTCGATGCCGTTGTAAACAGTGGCGGCCCAATTCAAATTTTCTCCTCCGCGGCGTTGCGAATTGGAAATCGAAACAAAGTTTAGCTTCTTGAATTTTTGTAGGATTAAGTGACGGTCTTCACGATCTTGCGACAGGGGATAAGGAATATGAAAAGTAAAAACAACTTTATTTTTAATATGCTCGGCCAACGGTAGAGCCATAAAGTCGCTCGATTTATTTAAATGCATATGCAGAATATCAAATTGCTTTTCGCGACCAAAAGCTTCTGCGATATTTAGAAGGGGGTAAGTGACGTTAGTCCAAGGAATGTTTGCATCAACCAAAGATTGTGGATAAACTGAGACCAATTTGGCTGAAGTCTTGGCATTGCCAGCCGCAAATAAAGTCACGTTATGGCCGGCCTTAACCAATCCTTGCGTCAGGTTATATAAAACTCTTTCGGTTCCCCCATACCGTTTTGGCGGAATTCGTTCCCATAACGGAGCAATTTGAGCAATCCGTAAGTTCATTTCGTTGAGTTAATATATGGAATTTGAGATTTTCCGGAACCCTTAAAGTATAAGGGAAAATACTGGCAATGTCTAAGCACGGAATCTTGACAAAAGGTTTATTTTTCGGTTCAATTTGTGCTATAATGTTATTAACAAAATAAATCTCTATGAGAAACAAAATTAAAATATTTAGTCTGGTACTGGTTTTCGTTTTTAGTTTGGGTGCTTTTGCGCCGGTTTTGGCTGCAACAAATAATGGCAGTCAGGGCACGGATGCTATTCGTCAGGCCCGTGTTCTGGAATCCCGCATAAAAGCGGTCAAGAAATTGATGGCTAACCAATTAGGGATGATTACCCGAGCAAGCGGCCGGATGGCGGACATTTTAGATCGCATTGAAACCCGAACCGAAAAAATGGATGCAGCTGGCATTAATGTTTCATCGATTGAAACTTTGATTGTCGCGGCTAAAACCAAACAAGACGCAATTGGGGATTTATTGGCCGATGCCCAGGAAGAAATGGATAATTTGAGCACTTCCGAGAATCCAAAGGCGGCGGCTATGGCCTTTATCAAAAATGCCCGCGAACTAAAAAAGAAATTGATTGATTTACACAAGACTTTGATTGAGATTGTCAGGAAGATGAAGGCTTTGGAAAAAGCCCATGAACAAGCTAATGTTCAGGATTCTGAGGAAGGAGAAGACAATGAATAAAATTTTAGTCGCGTTGTTTGTCGTTTTGGCTTCCAGTATTTTTGGCTTGATTTTTGTGAAGCAGATTAAAGTCGCTACCGCTGAAATGGCGGAAGTTTTTGCCCGCAACTCATCGAGTGTTGCCGGAACTTCCACGGTTCAGCCTCGCAGCTCAATCGACACTTCCGATAAGCTGGAGCGATCCCTCAACTCTTTTGATTTAGAGCACATAGATTCCACTTCTGCCCAAATCGAAGCTGAAGTCGACGGATTATAAGCTTGACGAAAAATAGAATTAGAGTAGAATAATTTTACAAACAAAAACAGGCGGCCCTAAGAGGCCGTCTTTTTATTTTTTAAATTTATGTATCAATCTATCAACGAACCAATTCAAGTCGTTTCGAATTTTAAGGAAGGCAAAGTTCAATCCTTGAAGTTTTTGTGGAAAGGCCGCGAATATTTATTCGAAAAAATTAATTTAAGCTACCACCATTTTGAGGGGCGGGTAAAGTTTTATTATTTCACAGTTTCCGATTCCGCCAATTACTTTAAATTGCAATTTAACGCCGACAACTTGAATTGGACTCTGCTGGAAAGTTATGTGGATTAAAAGATATTAGATATATGTTTGCTCCGCAAACGATATAAGATATTTCGTGCGGAGCTATATCTAATATCCTATATCTTTATATCGGAGTTATTTTTATGTCTTCTTTTATTCCAAGCCAATCCGGACACATTACGTTTTCTCGTCCACCTAAGAGTGTAATGGTCCCAAAAATCATGCTGCTCGACATGAATTCTTTTTTTGCGTCTGTGGAACAGCAGGCCAATCCGTTTTTTCGCAACCGGCCAGTCGGTATTGTCGCCAGTAACCATCCGACCAGTTGCGTCATTGCCGTGTCCAAAGAAGGCAAACGCCTGGGGATTAAGACCGGAACCTTAATTAGGTATGCCAAACAAATTTGCCCGGAAATTATTTTACTAAAACAGGATCCGGAAAAATACCGATCGGTCAGTGCCGCTTTTAGCCGCATCCTCTATGACTATTCGGATCAAATTGAGCGGTACAGTATTGATGAGTGTTTTGTAGATTTCCGCGGCAGCAAACAAAATCCGATAGAGGTTGGGGCAATTGTAAAACAACGCATCAAGGACGAGGTTGGGGAATGGCTGACTTGTAACGTCGGGATTGGCGACAACAAATTTTTGGCGAAATTGGCTTCGGAATTAAAAAAACCAGATGGTTTATCGGTTGTTTGGCGCGAACATCTGGCGGAAGTTTACAAAGGCATGAAGTTTTCCGATTTATGGGGAATTGCCGGCGGCTGGACCAGACGGTTGGCAGCTTTAAATATTTCCAGTCCGGTCCAATTATTGAATTACCCGGTACAGAATTTGATTTCCGCCTACGGCAAGCCGGGATTTTATATTTGGCGCCGGGTCAACGGTTTGGAGGACGATGACATTATTAGCCAGGAAGTTGGGACTGGACCCAAGCACACGGAAGAAACCCCAAAATCATTTGGCCATAGCTGGGTCTTGAATTTTCGGACCACGGACAAAACTCGTTTGCAGCCGGTAATTTTGCGGTTAGCTGAAAAAGCGGCGCGCCGCATGCGGGCGCAGGGGTTATGTGCCCACGGCATTTATTTTTATTTGTCTTGCGCTAACGGCGAAAGCTTCCATCAATTAAAAAAACTACACTCGTTTATTGAGTCTGGCCAGGAACTTTATGACCAAGCTTTGTGGATTTGGAAACATTGGAAGATTGTCAGCGAAGTTTCGCACATTGCAGTGGGCTTTACCAATATCCAGGAGCGGGTTAATCAGCTATCATTGTTTAGCAATAATGATTATGAGCTGACAAAAATGATGGACAAAATCAATAATAAATACGGAGAATTTGCAATTCGTTCTGGATTGTTAACGAACACCGCCAATTACGCACCAGATGCAATTGCCTTCGGCAAATGATCCGCCTCACAAGAGGCGGATCATCCTGAAATCGACCTCAATGGTCGATATTCAGGATCTGAAAGAGCGGGTTGGGAAGAGGTCATCCTGAAATCGACCTCAATGGTCGATATTCAGGATCTATCAAAATGTTATACACTGATTACGCAACGCGTTGTACAAACTCAACAATTTTCCAAAAAATTATTAATCAAGAGCATGATTGCTCTGTGAGAATCTACGATTGTAGGCAAGAGCGGTTTAGGCCAGAATGAAATCACTCCATTAATACATTTCTTCGCGACAAGGGGTTGTTGCCAAGAAGTGAAAAGGAAGGGAGAGTGAGGGATTAAAAACTTAATAAGTTCTTTGAGAGAGAGTGGGCTTTCAAAGAATCAACTTATCCGGGTCCTTCAACCCAGTTCCACCTTATAGGCTAGATCGTTTTTGTAAGTAGACAAACAGTTAAGTGAGTTATTTGTAAGAATGATTATAGTGGTGGGACTGGGCCGGATCGGGAATTATCTGATGATTTAGATTTCGCGTATGCAAAAAGCAAAACCTCCATATTTCTGGAGGTTTTGAATTTACGCA
>JANWIA010000021.1 GCA_025450105.1 Candidatus Doudnabacteria bacterium
ACTTCCCAACACCACTATCACTTTTACCACCGCGCCCCGCTACTACATTTTCCCTTTTTCTCCCCGATGTTGCTAGCGGGTTTTTTCTTTGCAAAAAACCGACTTATTAATTGCTTGGGATTATGGTAAAATATATCTATGTCAAAGAATGATATACAAGTATTAAAAGGTTTCCGCGACTATTTGCCGAATGAGCAAATTGCCCGCAGGAAAATCATTGCCAAAATTTCCGAAGTTTTTGAACGCTTCGGCTTTGCTCCTATTGAAACGCCAACATTGGAATATTATGAATTGCTTGGCGGCAAGTACGGCGAAGAGGGTGAAAAGTTGATGTACACTTTTGAAGACCAGGGCGGACGAAAAGTGGCCATGCGCTACGACTTAACAGTCCCATTGACTCGCGTCATTGCAAATTACCCGGAACTGGCAAAACCATTTAAGCGCTACCAGATTGCGCCGGTTTGGCGCGCGGAAAAACCACAAACAGGACGCTACCGCGAATTTTATCAGTGCGATGTCGACATTGTTGGCAGTACTAGTATGGCGGCCGACGCCGAAGTCATCGCGACTTTAGAAGCGGCTTTTAAGTCTTTGGAAATCGGCGAGGTTATTGTTAAGTTCAATGACCGCCGCGTCATCGATAAAGTTTTAGTGGATTTGAATATTGATCCCAAAGATTCTCTGAATTTTATGCGTGCCGTAGACAAGATTGAAAAGATCGGCGAGGTAGAAGTCAGTAAGGAGTTGAAGAAAATGGGCTTCCCGCCAAAAATTTTGGAATCATACAAAATGATCATCAACGACGAATGCAAGGACTTTGTCACGGAAATGGAAAATTTGTTGTCCGGTTTTGGAGTTTCCAATTTTGTTTATGATCCGTTTTTGATGCGCGGCATCGATTACTATACCGGTACGGTATTTGAATTTATTCTGAAGGACAAACCGGAGTTCGGTAGTATTGCCGGCGGCGGCCGTTACGACAATTTGATCGGCAAAACTTTAGGCAAGGACACCCCGGCTGTTGGCGGATCCATTGGACTCGATCGCTTGTTTGCGGCCTTGCAAGATGCCGGATTGATTTCTCCACAAACTGCGGCTGAAGTTATTGTTCTGAATCTCGATCCAAAATTGACTGCAGAATACTTGAACATCACTACTAATTTACGCAACGCCGGGATTGATTGTGAATTTTACTACGAACCAAATAAATTGGACAAACAATTTAAATATGCGGAAGGGAAAAACATCAAGCTTGCCGTCATCTTCGGAGAAGAAGAAGCAAAAGCCCGCCGCGTCAACCTTAAGGATTTAGAAGAAAAGAAACAGGTGACAGTCGACATGGACGACTTAGTGACTGAAATCAAATCAATGCTCTGGTAATAAACAAGAGTCAGGAAGTTCTCCACATTTACAGGCCTTAACAAAGGCCTGTTTTTGTTTTATCGTAAAATCTTCGGTTTTAATTAACGTCGTCCTGACATAATTTATGTCGAATTCTAAAATTTTCCTGTTGCTTTGTGTTTGCTTCATGCTTGGGATTTTTTTGGCGCCGATTGTTTCCGGCACGGTTGTTCTATATTTGTTATGCGGTACTGTAATTTGTTTTTGTCTGTGGCAAAAGAGGGTCATTTTGATCGCGGCACTTTGTATAGTCCTATTTATTTCTGGCGCAGAACGTTTCAATTTTTCCGGCGGGAATGAACTGGAAGAATTTTACGGGCAAAAAATCGACGTTACCGGGACCATTGTCGCGGATCCGGATATCCGGCCGGATAAAATTCAAATTACATTGGGCGATTTGGAAATCAGCGACCAAAAGCATGGCGGAAAATTATTGGTCCAGGTGCCGCGCTATCCGGAATATGAATACGGAGCACGGATTAAGGTTTCCGGCAAAATATTAGAGCCAAGAGAATCAGAAGATTTTTCCTATAAAAAATATTTGGAACGGTTCGGTATTAGCGCGGTCATATTTAATCCAAAAATAATTTATTCGCAAGGTTTTTACGGAAACAGAATCAGTTCTGTGCTCTACCGCATTAAAAATAATTTTATTGCCGCGGTTTCACGAAAAATTCCCGAACCGGAAAATAGTTTGTTGGTTGGGATATTGCTCGGCCAAAAACGGGGGATACCTCAAACCATCATTGATCAATTCATTGTAACCGGCACGAGCCACATCATCGCATTATCGGGATTCAACATTACGATAATTATAAATAATATTGCGCGGGCATTGAACCGGTTTGGCCGAAGGGCGTCATTTATTATTTCAATGGTTCTCATAATATTGTTCGTGATTATGACAGGTGCATCCGCATCCGTGGTTCGCGCTGCGGTCATGGGGATTATGGCCCAGTTTGCCACCAACATCGGTCGGATATATTCGGCCTCGAACGCAATTGCCCTGACTGCGGTCGTTATGCTGGTGCAAAACCCAAAATTGTTGCAGTTCGATGTCGGGTTTCAGTTATCGTTCCTGGCGGTTTTAGGGTTGGTTTATTTAACACCGTTCTTGGAATCAAAATTCCCGAATACGCCAAAGCCAATAAAAGAATATTTATTTCCAACGCTCGCGGCGCAAGCTGCCACAGCGCCATTCATTTTTATTTTCTATTATCAGATTTCGTTAATCTCACCGCTAATTAATTTATTGGTCCTGCCGTTGGTTCCAGTTGCCATGACTGTGGGATTCTTTACCGGCCTGTTAGAATTAGTAGTACCACCACTTGCAACTGTTCTCGGATTTATGACCTGGCTCATTTTACATCTAATCCTCTTAATAATTGAATTAGGCTCCCGTATACCATTTGCCGCAATTCATAGTTAATTTTTATGGAAGAACAATCTAAGAAAAATTTAGCACGGTTCATAGTTATTGCCATACCGCTCGCAATGATCGTTTGGTTCTTTTTGTATCCAAGCATTCCAAAGAATCATGATCTGAAAGTGGATTTTTTTGATGTCGGGCAAGGCGACGCAACACTTGTGACCACGGCGTCCGGCAACCAGATTCTCATTGATGGCGGACCGGGGACTTCGGTCATCACTGAAATTGGCCATGTCATGCCGTACTTTGATCGGACCATTGAGCTGGTAATTTTATCTCACCCGCACGAGGACCATGTCAGTGGTTTGATTGAAGTTTTACGTCGCTACAAAGTCAAAGAAGTGGTTTTGCCAGATGTAGAATTTGATTCGCCGCCGTTTTGGGAGTTTATTAGTCTGTTGGAAGCTAAACAAATTAAAAAAACTTATGCCCACGAAGGTCAAAGGATTTTTCTGGATAACTCCACGGTCTTTGATGTCTATTACCCGCCGCCTGGACATTTTATGGCCGCCAATAATTATTCCGGGCTCAAGGACAATAAGCGCAATCCCAACGATGTCTCGATTGTCGGAAAGTTAAGTTACGGCAAAGCGCGGGTTTTATTCACTGGCGATGCAGGTAAGGACATTGAAGAAATGCTGTTGCCAAAATACAACCTTGATTCTGATATTTTAAAAGTCGGGCACCAGGGTTCGCGCTTTTCTAGTTCCCAAGATTTCTTGGAAGAGGTAACGCCGCAATATTCCGTGATTATGGTCGGGGAAAATTCTTTCGGCCATCCGACGCAAGAGGCAATGGGTCGGATCAAATCTGTCGGATCAGAAATTCTGCGCACGGATTTGTCCGGCACCATCGAGTTTACTTCCAATGGTCAAACAATTGAGAAAAAGTAGGGTTGCCAATCCTGTAAATTTTCGGTAAACTTTGGAGGCAACATTAATCTTTAATGAAAAATAAAATTATGATGAATAAGATTTTGGGAATCATTTTATTAATTGCAATTGGCGCCGGCGCATATTACTTTATGCAAAAGAAAGAAGCTGTCCCTGCTAACCAAACTGCACAAGAAAATATGGAACAACAAACAACTCCACCCCCTCCGCCACCGCCAGCAGCAACTGCTCCGGCAAAAGCCTTGGCTAAATTCGAAACTTCTGCCGGCAATTTTGAAATCACCCTCGATGGCAAAGCAGCACCATTAACCGTTGCCAATTTTATCAAGCTTGCCAATGAAGGCTATTACACTTCAACAAAGTTCCACCGTTTGGTTGATGGATTTATGATTCAGGGCGGCGATCCATTGTCCAAGAACGACGATCCAACCGATGACGGCACTGGTGGCCCAGGTTACACTGTTCAGGCAGAAATTGGTTTAAAGCATAACGTTGGTGCCATTTCCATGGCCCGACTCGGTGACCAGGTCAATCCAGATAAAGCATCATCCGGCAGCCAATTCTTTATCGTTGTAGCAGAAAGCCCAAACAACCACGCGGCGCTTGATGGTCAATACTCTGCATTCGGTTATGTCACCAAGGGCCTGGACATTGTGCAAAAAATTGGTAAGATGCCAGTGGAACCAAATCCGTTTACTGGGGAAGTTTCCCTACCATTAACCCCGGTATCGATTACAAAGATCACGATTGAAGAAATTAAATAATATTTACCTCACCCTCAATCCCTCTCCCAGAGCGGGAGAAGGAAGTGCAATAAGGAAGTAGATCTATGAAACCACACCCTAAAGAAGAAATGACATTTGTCATCATCAAACCTGACGGCGTAAAGCGCGGGCTGACTGGTGAAATTATCCGCCGCATTGAAATGGCCGGGTTGAAAATTATTGCCCTCGAAATGGACACTCCATCCCGGGAAATGATCGATAACCATTATCCAAAAGATGATGCCTGGATGACCCGTATTGGCAACAAGGCTCTGGAAGTTTATGCCAAGTATGGTTTTAGCGCCCAGGAAACTTTGGGCACTGACAATCCACTTGAGATTGGCAAAATGGCCCGCGGCTGGACTTTGGATTACGTTTCTTCCGGTCCGGTTGTGAAAATGGTGGTCCAGGGAATCCACGCTATTGATATGGTCCGCAAAATGGCTGGTAAAACTTCCCCGGCAATGTCCGAAATGGGAACTATCCGCGGTGATTTTTCTGCTGACTCTGCTTTGGCCGCGAACATGGAAAAGCGCGCCATTTATAATTTGATCCACGCCTCCGAAACTCAAGAGGAAGCAAACCACGAAATTGAACACTGGGGCATGAAGGACAAAATCCACAAGTACAAGCGTGCTGAAGAAAGCATGATGCTTTAAATTAATAATCAATCATCAAATAACAAATCCCAAATAATTTTCAATAATCAATATCCAATTCCGAATTGGGTATTTTTTATTGTAAATATGGATGTTATTTGGTGGTTGTAATTTGTTCCTTGAATATTATTTTGACCCCGGAATTTTTTCCCGATAAAATAGTAGCAACCAAGCAGGAGGATGGGATGAAAATTATCATCGAAGACGAAGATGGCCTCGTGACTGAAATTACGGCTCCACACAGGTTCGAAGTCAGGTTGTGGGTAGATAAGTTCAACGAACTGGCGAATCAGCGTGGTGTCAATCTTTCCGCCAAGCCCGTTGAGATCAACGATCTGCCCGAGTGCGAGGAAACTCTCGAGAGCCTGATCAAGGCTAAGCACATGAGCTTGGTCGCCCAAGATTCCTAAACCCGAGCTGCTTGCATGGCCCGCAGGCAGCTTTTCTCTTGCGAATTTCAAGGAGGTTGAATGAAAGGACACCTTGTCGAGATTAGGAGTAAGGTCACCAACAGGACAGTTGCGACTGTTGTCGTTTCGTCCGATCCTGAGGGGTGGAAAAAGATGTTTGATGCCGATGCGGAGCTTGTTGATATGTACGCATCGACACAGGCCTCTGCAATTGAATTCGATCCCGCTCCCTCTGATGTGATCAGTTCGCTAAGGTCCCTGCGTCACCGTCGCCGTCAATGCGCTTGAAGCGACCGTAAACAAGTTAACTGCCAATCGATCGATCGATCGGCAGTTTTCTTTTGTGCTATACTTTTTTCTTCCGTCATTGCGAGGAGCATAGCGACGAAGAAATCTAATTATGCCTTACATTTATATAATGACAAATCATAATAATAAAGTTCTATATACTGGCGTAACAGGCAATTTAGAGGCACGAGTATCGGCACATAAGAATAAATTGGTAGAAGGGTTTATAAAAAAGTATAATGTAACCAAGCTTGTATATTTTGAAGAATTCGAGAGTATTTTTGAAGCAATAGAGCGTGAAAAACAAATTAAAGCTGGTTCAAGGATGAAAAAGATTGAGTTAATCGAATCCATTAATGAGGATTGGGAAGATCTAGCGTCGCAAGTATAAGATTGCTTCGCTACGCTCGCAATGACAGGAACTTAAATGCCAGAACTTCCAGAAGTCGAAACCGTAATTCGGGAATTGCGGCCGAAGCTTAAGAATAAAAAAATTAAAGAAGTCCGTGTGATGTTGTCGAAAATGGTCGCAGTTGGCCCGCACACTTTGCCGAATTTACGAAAGACAGATAATTCGGTTGCTTTTAAATTTTCCGAAGTCATCAAGGGACAGAAAATTACTGATATTAAACGTCGGGCTAAACTGATTATTATCGATCTCCAGGGTAAATATGCCATCTTGGTCCACTTAAAAATGACTGGCCAACTGATTTTCCTGGACAAGAAACATTTGGACAAGCAATTGCGATTGCTCAACATCGAAAATATCAAACCGGTCCGGTTGCCGGCAAAATCAACGCATGTAATTTTTGAATTCACTGATGGATCACGACTTTACTATAACGATTTCCGCCAGTTCGGATATTTAAAATTGGTGACAGACAAAGAATTACCGCAAGTCAAAGACTTGCAGGGCTTTGGGCCAGAACCTTTAGATAAAAAATTTACTTACGAAGTATTTGAAAAATTATTGAGCAGGCGTGCCAATGCCCAAATCAAACCGTGGTTGCTTGATCCGACTATTATCGCCGGCATTGGTAATATTTATTCCGACGAAATCGCATTTTATGCCAAAGTTAGGCCAATGCGGACAATAAAGAGCCTCAATGACAAGGAAAAGAAATTGGTTTTTAAGGGGATCAAAAAGATTTTGACTGATGCGGTAAAACATTATGGCTCGTCAGTCGGCGATTTTGTCCGGCCGTCAGGCGATTGGGGGACATATGGTTTGTTGCATAAGGTTTATGGACGGGCCGGGGAAAAATGTTATACTTGCGGTACAGTAATCAAGAGTTTAAAATTCAACGGGCGAACGGGCTCGTACTGCCCGAGCTGCCAAAAATAATATGGATCTAGACCACTGGCAACAACATAAAGAAAACATCAAGTCTAAGTTCAAAATTGAAGAAGAAGGAACCGAAGATTTGACTATGGAAACGCAGGATGGCATGGTCAAGCAAGGAACTGTGGAATTTATTGTCGCCGTCACCCCAATGGGAAAAATCAAATTGGCCTTTGAAAAACGGCCGGTAGTATTGGATAAAAAATTTATTTATTCCCACCGGGCAGGACAATCAGCCCGGACTGAATACGAATTTTCCAATTCGGAATTCAGTTACAAGCTTAAGGCATATAAATGGAATGATTTAGAAGATGAATGGGAAGAAATTGATGCAGCAAACTTTAGCTAACACAAAAAATTTATCTAAGACCTCGCAGGCAATTCTTTCGACATTGTCTTTTTTTAATATTTACAAATTGCCGTTATCAGCTAATCGTATTTGGCAACTACTTTATTTTAAGGAAGCGACATTCGAGGATGTCCAAAAAAATCTCGAAGAATTAGTCCGCGCCGGAATAATCGAACACCATCATGATCTTTATGCCGTGACGGATTGGGATCAGGCAGCGTTTGATGACAAACAGCAGGAAATTGCCAGGCGCTGGAACAAAATCAAGAAATATTATTGGTTGCTCTCCGCAATTCCATACGTCGAAAACATTTGCGTCATCAACAGTGTGGCCATGGGCAATGCCGATTCCGAATCCGATATTGATTTTTTTGTTGTCACTAAACCAAACCGGTTATATTTTGTCCGGACCTTTATTATCATATTGTTCAAATTGCTTGGCGTGTATAAGAACCGAACCAAAATCAACGAGCAATTTTGTTTTGGTTTTTACGTTACTTCGGACAATTTAAGTCTCAAGAATTTATTGTTGCCTGGCGAGGATCCATACATGGTTTTTTGGACCGGGACAATCATCCCAATTCTGGGCGAACAAATGTATAACAAATTCATCAAAGAAAACAAATGGATTTTTTCTGCATTACCGAACTTTCGTCCCGAACAAAGATTGTTACAAATCCATCAATTAGAACCATCGCGCAAGCTCAAAAGGTTTTTAGAAATACTGCTTTGGGTCAAAGCGGTTTGGCAGGAACCAATCTTGCGTTGGTACCACATCCGACATACTTTTAAGTTACCCGAAAACCATTGGGCAACTTCGAGCACAATCGCCAACAAACAAATGCTGAAACTCCACGCCCTGGACCCACGAAAAGACCTGCGAAAAGCTTGGCAGGAGACCTTGCAAGGATTGGGCTAAATGGCTATAATTATTTGTGACTAAAAAACAAAAACAAACACCTATCATTGGGTGTATTTTTTACTCTAAATTTTGACTCAATTAACTATAAATTTTAGAAAGGACGACGCAATGCAAGTAAAACCGCTCGGCAACCGAGTCTTAGTTAAGCAATCAACTCAGGAAGAAATTACAAAGTCCGGCATAGTGTTACCGGAAACTTCCGATAAGGAAAAGAAAGCTCAAGGCACGATTGTGGCATTGGGTAATGGCGATGAAGTCGCAAAATCTGGTTTGAAAATTGGCGATGTCGTTGTTTTTGGAAAATATGCCGGCGATGAAGTCGAAGTCGACGAAAACGGCAAAAAGGTTGAATATAAAATTTTGAGCATCGGCAAAGAAAAGGATGAATCTGACGTGCTCGCAATTATTGAATAAGAAAGGATTATACAAATGGCTAAGATAATTTTAAAAGGATTAGATGCAAAACGGGCAATTAAGGATGGCGTGGATAAAATTGCTGATATTGTTAAGGTAACATTGGGTCCAACGGGCAAGGCCGTAATTTTGGATAAGGGTTTTGGCGCGCCAACTGTCAGCGATGACGGCGTAACCGTTGCCAAAGACATCGAATTTGAAAATAAATTTGAAAACATCGGCGCGTCTTTGATTCAGGAAGTTGCCAATCGCACTAATGAGGAAGCCGGGGACGGGACCACTACCGCTACTGTCCTGGCACAGAAAATGATTGGCCAGGCATTTAAGATTATGGGCAATGCCAACGTCAACGAACTAAAGTCTGGCATGAACAAGGCTGTGGCTTTGGTTGTTAAAGAATTACAGAAACTTAAAAAAGACGTGAAGTCCAAGGAAGAAGTTAAACAGGTTGCGACAATTGCATCTTTAGACGAAGAAGTCGGGACATTAATTGCCGAAGCCATGGCCGAAGTCGGCAATGACGGCGTCATTACCGTTGAAGAAGGCCAGTCCATTGGTTTGCAAAAAGAAGTTGTAAAGGGAATGCGCTTCGACAAGGGATTCGTTTCGCCTTACATGGTTACCAACACCGAACGCATGGAAGCGGTTTGGGATGAGCCTTACATTTTGTTGACCGACAAGAAAATCGGATCAGTCCAGGAAATTTTACCGTTGCTGGAAAAAATTGTGCAATCCGGGAAAAAGGACCTGGTAATTGTTGCCGATGAAATCGAAGGCGAAGCCTTAACGACCTTTGTTCTGAACAAACTCCGTGGTTCGTTTTCAGTCCTGGGCGTCAAAGCCCCGGGCTTTGGTGACCGCCGCAAAGAAATGTTGCAGGACATTGCCATTTTAACCGGTGGCCAAGTTATAAGCGAAGAATTGGGATTGAAATTGGAATCTGCGACCATTGAACAATTAGGCAAAGCCCGCAAAGTTATTGCTACGAAAGAACACACCACGATTGTTGACGGTGCCGGGGATAAGGCCAAGATCGATGAGCGCGTCAGCCAGATTAAGAGTGAATTGAAAGCCGTGACATCTGATTATGAAAAGGAAAAATTGCAGGAACGTTTGGCCAGATTAGCCGGCGGCATTGGCGTCATTAAGGTTGGCGCGTTTACCGAAACCGAAATGAAAGCCAAAAAATTTAAAATTGAAGACGCTTTGAATGCTACCCGAGCTGCTGTCCAAGAAGGAATTATTCCAGGCGGCGGTGCCGCACTTGCCCGCATCAAGCCCGTGATTGAAGAATATTTGGCGGCAAAGGACAGTGCACTTACTGACACTGAACGTGTCGGAGCGGCAATTGTAAAGGACGCGTTGGAAACACCGTTGCGTCAGATTGCCGAGAACACCGGTATTGAACCATCGGGAATTGTGACTTATGTTCAAACCAGTAAGGACAAAACTTCCGGTTATGATTTTACCAAATGGACACCGGGCAATTGGGAAACCGGAAAAGTTGAAGACATGATGAAGGCCGGTATTGTCGATCCATTAAAAGTTACAAGATTAGCCTTGGAGAATGCTGTTTCGATTGCTTCGACGTTAGTTACGACCGAAGCGGTTGTCGTGGAAAAACCGGAAAAGAAAGATTCTGCGACACCAGGCGGAATGGGCGGAATGGGACAAATGGGTATGGGCGGCATGGACTACTAAAGTGGTAGCGGTTAAGGTAACGAAGCCCGTATCGAATGTTCGGTAAGGGTTACGTCACCGTTACCTCTTAACGAAACGGGTGTCGTAACCGACTAACGCTACACAATTTGAAATAGAATAAGAAAAGGGACTATCTGAGATAGTCCCTTTTTGTTTCCACCGATTAGGGTAAACCCTGGTCGGTGCGGTCACGTTGCGAGGAACGGAGCGTCGTCGTCGGCTGCACGGCGGGGTTAAGTGGTAGTGCGAATCCTAGTTGCCCAAGTCCTGGATTGTCTGGTTGTAGTATTGCTCTAGTTCTGCCCAGGAAGCAGGGGCGGCAATGACGTGGTACGCGGCTTGCGCTTTGCCTTCCCGGATAAAGATCAGAAGTCCGTTTGCTTCCAGACGGGTGAGCACGGACAACAGGATTTTATCCAAAGCAGGCGAGAGCGAGACGCGGCCGATGTCGAAAGCGAGTCCGAAGACATGAGTGGGGGGAACGTTTTGTGCAAAGACGTCTGCGTTAGGGTTGATACCCATGAGCAGGCACTGGTATTCCCAAGTGCGACCAAGACTGGTCGGCTCGAGTGGGCGATAAACCTGTTCCCACTTTTTGCCGTACTTTTTCTGCACGGCGGATTTGAATTCGGCCGAGACCAGATAGAGCAGGCCAGCGGCAGCCGGGCGCAATCGAAAGAGTTTGGTCTTGAGCTCGAGATTGGTCTCCAGTTGCGCGATCGGGAACTTACCGCTAAGCCGTAGTCGGAACCCGACCGGATCCTCGTTGGGGATCCCAACCAGCGTCCCGTTAGCGACTCCGGCATCCAGCGCGGCATAGTTCTCAAACCGTAGGCAGTCGGACAGTTCGTCTGTAAACAAGGCGTTGAGCACGTCCTTCTTTTTTTCCGTGCCCGTAAGCTTAAGTTCCGGAACCAGTTCGGCGCAGACCGACAACGACTTGGACTCCGCTTTGGGAGGCAAGTCAATGCCAAGGCTGTTCGCCGTCATCAGCAGAATCCCTGCTGTCGTCAGCAAAACCTTCATTGAAAACCTCCGTTTTGTTTTTGTTTCTGGGAAATCGATAAACCTTACTAAACTCATTGTAAATGGCTAAAACTAAACATGCAAATTCCTTAAGGATTTGAGCGAAGCACAAAATAAAATGGCTAAGATTAGCCATAAAACAGCCGTTAGGTCTTGACAAAGAGCGGTTTTAGGTGTATGATTGGATGTTCCTTAAATTATGAATAGCTGTGCCAAGTACAGGTTTATCCAACTTCCCGCGGATCTGATCACTCGCAGATTGGAACCGCAGGATCGGGGAAAAGCCACGAAGGCCACACGTTGCCGCGAATATTGAGCGCCTCAATACACATACCCTCGCCAATCTATGTCGACTAAACGGATGCGCATGCTAACAAGGTGTGTGCATAGACAGTTGGTCAGACAACGATAGCAAACGGACCTTCTGGTCCAAGGGAATTGAGGAGCAACAGACTAAGTTGCAACGGCCACGGGAGCATTTCCAAGATTCTCATAATTGCGAGAACTGACGTAGGAGGACCTATGGGCGGATCACCCGGCTAGTGACAAGCCTTAGACGATTGGGGTCTTAAAGAACCACCAACCCCCAATCGTTCCAACTGAATAAGGCTTGGGCCAAGTATCGCGAAAGCGTACTTGTCCCATTCTCTCCCGAATCTGAAATCATCGGATTTAGAAGAGAGTGCAAAAAGCACTTAACAATAAAATAGTTTGCCCGGTTCGTAACAGGAACGAATTGGTCATGAGTGCACAACGTGAATATTTATTTTTATTCTACGTTTTACGCACCCCAACCAATGCTCCTGTAAAGGAGTATTTTTGTTTCTACTATTTTGAGCGCTTGTTGATTGCACAGGGGACAATTCAACATTAGCCCCAATTGTCAACGATCAGATCAAGCACTCAAAATCGTGGAAGCAACGTTCGCTTCCGTTGGATCAGGAGGAAGTCATGTTCACAGAAGAGCTCTTGGCGATTCCGGTTCCCGAAGTCGTGCTCTGCCGCAAATGTGGCGGGATCGTCCCCAAGCACGACAACGTCTCAGTCTTCGACTGCATCCGCAAAGGAGAACTCCGCACAGAGGATTTCTGCCACTTGCTGCCGGTCATCACTGACGACGGCACCGTCATCTGCGAAGGCTCCCCGAGCCGTACGCAGTACTTGGACGGCCAGCCGCGCGACCACCGTGCCATCCGGCAAGGATATCGGTACGACCCAAGTAACGAAGCGGTGTACCGGTCGATCCATGCAATCATGATGGCCAAGTTCGCCCCCGGCTCACTCGAGACGCTCTGAAGACCATGAGGGCAGCGATGCAAATTGCTGCCCTCCACACTCTAGGATTTTTAGAAAAAGAATCCTGCAGTGTGGAAGCAATTAGGCTTCTACTCCAAATTGGAGGTCCAGCCTTGGACATCAGCAGAACAGTGAAATTTCGGGAAGATCTCCGGCGTGAAGGACTCATTGTCCCCAGTCATTCAGGCGACACGTTCCACTTCGACCTCAACTCCGGCCCGATTACGGTCCCGAGACACAAGTTCTTACGTGTCCTGGAGCTCGCTCGGCAGAACGCGTCAGCCGCCGGCTACGGTGAGCACAATTCCATGTTGCGGCTCCAGGCGCTAAAGGCGGATCTCAACCGCTC
>JANWIA010000022.1 GCA_025450105.1 Candidatus Doudnabacteria bacterium
ATTTTTTCCGGACGCCCAGAAATTTCTACAAAGAAATTACTGAGCGAATTAAAAAACTACCTTAGAGAAAATCTCAGAGGTAGTTTTTTATGTTCTGGAAAAAATTTCTGTGAATACTACTTGCCACTTACCAACCTACTTTCCTACTTGTCCGACACGGATCTTTCCTGATTCGCCGATAATCTTTTCAGCAACGTTACGTGGAACTTCGTCGTATTTCAAGAATTCCATCGAATATGAAGCTTGTCCTTGGGACATGGATCGGATTTGTGTGGCGTAACCGAACATTTCGGCCAGTGGCACTTCGGCATCAACAACCTTGAGGTTGCCGCGTTCAGTCATTTCGGAAATCTTTCCACGCTTAGCATTAAGGTCACCAATGACGTCTCCAAGAGCTGATTCTGGCGTAATGACTTCAACTTTCATTATAGGTTCAAGCAATACAGGTAAAGCTTTTCTAACCGCGTCCTGAAAAGCCATGGAACCCGCAATTTTGAAAGCAATTTCGGAAGAGTCAACTTCATGGAACGAACCATCGTAAAGAGTGACTTTGGTATTGAGGATTGGAAATCCTGCGATAACACCACGGTTCTGCGCTTCCTGAATACCTTTTTCAACAGGTTTGATAAATTCTTTTGGAATCGTACCGCCAACAATTTCGTTAATAAATTCGTTTCCTTTTTCCGGATCATCCTGGGGCTCGATGCGGATATAGACGTGTCCATACTGACCCTTACCTCCGGTCTGACGGATGTATTTGCCTTCAGCTTCAGCTTTTCCTTTAATAGTTTCTTTGTAAGCAACTTGTGGTTTGCCGACGTTAGCCTCAACTTTGAACTCGCGCTTCATGCGATCGACAAGAATTTCCAAATGAAGTTCTCCCATTCCGGAAATCAAAGTTTGCTGAACTTCTTCATCAGTGCTAACACGGAAAGTAGGATCTTCTTCCGCAAGTTTTTGCAAAGCAAGGCCCATCTTTTCTTGATCGGCTTTAGTCTTTGGTTCAATGGCAACGGAAATAACTGGTTCGGGGAATTTAATGCTTTCCAATTGCAATGGTCGGTCGACATCACATAAAGTGTCACCAGTAAAAGTATCTTTTGGACCAACCAAAGCGGCAATGTCACCGGAATGAACTTCCTTAACTTCTTCGCGGGACTCAGCGTGTAAACGAACCAAACGGCCGACACGTTCCTTGTTACCCGAACGAGTGTTTAAAATGTAAGAACCAGTTTGCAACACGCCAGTGTAAACGCGGAAGAAAGCCAATTTACCAACAAACGGATCAGTGGCAATTTTGAAAGCGAGAGCCACGAACTTGTCCGTATCATTTGGTGTAAGCATTACCTCTTCGCCGGTTTTTGGAACGATAGACTTGATTGGCGGCTTATCCAATGGTGATGGCAGGTAATTTACAACAGCATCTAAAATTGAGGTTACGATTAATCCCCGGCCGTCGCCACCCAAAACTGGGTAGAACTTACCGGTCAAGGTAGCTTTACGGATTGCGGTTGTTATTTCAGTTTCGGAAAGTTCAGCGCCGCTCAAATATTTTTCCATTACAGCGTCATCAGATTCGACAACTTTTTCCACTAACTTATGTCGATATTCTTTGGCCTTTTCCAACATGTCAGCGGGAACTTCCCCTTCAATAAAATTCTTATCCTTGTGTTCCTTGTAAGTGTAAGACTTCATTTTGACCAAATCCACAATACCATTAATATCTTTTTCAAAACCAATTGGCAGTTGAATTGGAAAAGCGTTTGGTGACAAGCGCTTGTGAATTGCATCTAAAGATTTATAAAAATCACCGCCAGTTTGGTTGATCTTGTTGATGAAGCACATACGTGGGACGCTGTACTTATCGGCTTGGCGCCAAACAGTTTCGGATTGTGGTTCCACGCCCATCTTACCATCAAAAACAACCACGGCCCCGTCTAACACACGCAAGGATCGCTCAACTTCAACCGTAAAGTCAACGTGACCCGGTGTGTCGATAATGTTGATGCGGTTGGTATCATCGGACTTGCCACCATTTTTTAAAGTTGGTGACCAGAAACAAGTAGTTGCAGCAGCTGTAATAGTAATACCGCGTTCGCGTTCCTGTTCCATCCAGTCCATGGCAGTGTTGCCTTCGTGGACCGCGCCGATTTTATGAATCTTACCTGTAAAATACAAAATCGACTCGGTAGTAGTTGTTTTACCGGCGTCGATGTGGGCAATGATCCCAATATTTCTGGTTTTTTCTAAAGTATATTCTCGTGCCATTTTTGTAAGAGTCAGGAAACAGGAGTCATGAGGCAGGAGTTTCTTGGCTCTTGTCTCTTGCTCCATTAAATTATGAATTTTTTCTTGTTAAATATCTGTAAACTTTCCAAATAACTGCCGCAACAACCAGAACCGTTATCGAAATAGCAAACCAATTGCTTTTGTCGGAGGAATCGATAACGACTTGGTTATTTACGAGCATTAGCGTCGTTGGAAGCGGGCAAAGTGGGCAAAAGCCTTGTTGGCTTCAGCCATTTTGTGAACATCTTCGCGCTTCTTAATGGCCGCGCCTGTCTTGTTGTGAGCTTCAATCAATTCATCAGCAAGTTTTTGAGCCATTGGACGGCCCTTTTTGGATCGGGCGGCTTCAATAATCCATTTCATACCCAATGAAGTCTTTCGAGGTTCCTGAACTTCCATTGGGACCTGATAGTTGGCACCACCAATACGGCGGCCTTTAACTTCCACGATTGGAGAAACGTTTCGAATAGCTTGTTCAAAAATAGTTTTTGGATCAGCCTTGGTTTTTTCTTCGATTAAATCAAATGCATCGTAAACAATGCCGGACGCAACAGACTTTTTGCCGCGTTCCATAATGTAGTTGATGAACTTGGCAATTTTGATGCTGTTGTATTTGTACTCGGCAGAGACAGGATGCTTTTTATAGGATGTAGCTTTTCTTGGCATATGGTTTAACTTTTCTTAGCTCCGTATTTAGATCGGCCCTGTTTGCGTCCTTCGACTCCGGAAGCATCAAGTTTTCCACGAACAATGTGATAACGGACACCAGGCAAATCTTTAACACGACCACCGCGGATCATGACAACAGAATGTTCTTGGAGGTTATGGCCGATACCTGGAATATAAGCAGTGACTTCCATTCCGTTTGATAATCGCACACGGGCGATTTTTCGCAAAGCGGAGTTCGGTTTCTTTGGAGTGGTAGTGGTAACTTTAATACAAACACCGCGCTTAAACGGACTGCCCTTTGGATAAGTAAATGGGCGGCCTTGAAGCAAGTTAAACCCACGGTCCAAAGCTGGAGTCTTGGACTTGTACACCGGTTTAACGCGGCCTTTTCGAATTAATTGGTTGATTGTAGGCATGAATTAGCGTAAAGCGTAAGGCTTAAAGCGGAAAGCTTTTGGCTTTGCGCTTTTCGCGTTTCGCTATTAATTACAAATAAAAACGGCATTGTCTGTAAATCCCTTAGCGGAGGACTTTTAGACAAGCGTGCCGCGTGCAACTCGAACGCAGTTAGGTATAAACTTTTACTTGCGTAATTTAACAGAAATATAGATTTATGTCAAACACCATACCCCTGAGTAAATAACTCTGGCGGGATCCCACCGAAGAAGAAGGTCAACAAGAAAATCAGCGGCGGAATAAGGATGCTTTGAGCAATTCCTGTGGTAATCAAAATGACCAGAAAAATAAAACCAAACCTTTCGAATTCAAAAAACTTATAAATGAATTCGCGATTAAAAAATCCCAATATGCTGGCAAATACTTTTGATCCGTCCAATGGCGGGACTGGCAACATATTAAAGACCGCCAGGACAATATTCAATTGAGAAGTTGTGACCAAGAGTTCTTTGGCAATAGTTGATAGTTCAGGAGCAAAACGGTAAACCAAAGCGCAGAGTGCCGCCAATACCAAATTAGTCAGTGGCCCGGCAATGGCCACCAAGAACATCCCCTGTTTTAAGTTCCTGAAATTTCTAAAATCTACTGGCACAGGTTTGGCCGCACCAAACACAAAAGTCCCGCCGCTTAAATACAACATTAATCCCGGCAAAAGGATCGACCACAGAGGATCGATGTGCGGAATGGGATTTAGTGTTAAGCGGCCGGCGTAACGCGCAGTTGGATCTCCCAAACGGTCAGCCACTAAACCGTGGGCGACTTCGTGGAAGATTACCGAGAACAATAAAATAACAATGAAAATAATAATGCCTAATGGATCCATCATGAATACTTAAGACTTGATAAAATCGCTACCTTGTGTTAATATAGCGAAGTGCTTATCCGCCTTCGCGAAAGCTTTGGCAGACATATGTATCATAAATCTTAATTAATTCTTTCACAACATGAGAAAATGTACGATCTGCGGCAAAGGCTATATGGCCACTTTCAAGCGATCGCACTCAATGCAAGCAACTAAAACCCGCCTTTATCCTAATCTCCAGTGGATGAAAATCGACAACGGCCAACGGGTTAAAGCCTGCACCAAGTGTATGAAGACTCGCGCCAGACAAATGGCGAAAGTTACCGCCTAAAAATCCTTATCAATCGATGATAGGGATTTTTTGTTGCCAATAAATTAGCAATTACATATTTTTTGCTTATAATATATCCATGAATTGGATCAACGATTTCCTTAATCGCATTATAACCTACCGGCTGTTGCAATACTTGCTGCATGTGTTGATTGCCGTGGCAACAATATTGTCGTTCTTTGGGATTTTACCTTATGTTTGGTGGCACATTTTAGTGACGATGATGATTTTAATTGTTGCCAGCTACATTAGCAACAATATTCTGGCCAAAACCCTCAATGTCCATCCAAATCTTGAGTCGCAATATATAACCGCAGAAATCCTGACACTAATTTTGGGGCCAAGTGATCCGCTGCAGAACTGGATGTTCCTGGTGTTGGTTGCGGTCACTGCAATGGCGTCCAAGTATGCTTTTGCAATCAGGAAGCGCCATTTGTTTAACCCGGCAGCAATTGGTGCCGTGGCCGGCGCTTTGATCTTAGGCCAGGGTGCAACCTGGTGGGTCGGGTCAATTTATTTATTGCCTGTAGTTGTGGTTGGTGGATTGTTATTGGTCCACAAGTCACGATGGTATCACCTGGTCATAGCGTTTTTGATTTCATATTTTTCTTTGCTGGTAATTTTTGGTTTGGTTGACAAGACCCCGATCCAGGACATTCTACTCGGACTGCGAATCACTTTACTCAACACAAGCATTATTTTTTTCACTTTTATAATGCTACCCGAACCTCTGACTGCGCCATCGCGCCGCCAGAATCGAATAATTTATGCTGTGTTGATTGCAGTAATTATGGTTGGCACGCAACGATACCTGCCACAAATTTACTATAACCTGGAATTCGCTTTGGTTGTCGGCAACCTCATTGCCTTTGCCATGTCCCCAAACTTCAAGCTGAAATTAAAATTAAAAGAAAAATCATATTTTGCGCGGAATAGTTTGGCCCTGGAATTTAGCCCCGAGCATCCGGTAAATTTTGTTCCAGGACAGTACATGCAGTTTTTATTGCCACAAAAAAAAGCGGACAACCGCGGCACGCGCCGATACTTTAGCATTGCCTCCTCCCCAACCGAAAAAAATATTATCATTGCGACAAAACTACCAGAAGAACCAAGCACTTTTAAGCAGGAACTGCAAAACTTGAACCGCGACCAAATTATGTTAGCCTTTTCCCTGGACGGTGACTTTGTTTTGCCAAAGAACGAAAAAATTCCTCTAGTCTTCATTGCCGGGGGTATAGGCATCACACCATTCCGAAGCATGATTAAATATTTAATCGACAACAACCAGAAACGGGACATTGTCCTCTTTTATTCCAACAAGGATTTTGATGAAGTTGGCTTTACCGAACTTCTGGATGAAGCTGAGGAAAAAATCGGTTTGAAAACCGTTTACGTTCTAACGGGCAAAAAACCAGCGAATTGGACAGGCCGCACCGGATTCCTTAATTCCAAAATTATTTCCGAGGACGTGTCGAATTACGAAAATCGCCTGTTCTATTTATCTGGGCCAGATCCAATGGTCCGGGCATACGAAAAAATGCTCAAAGATATGGGCATAAACCGAAATCAAATCATGACCGATTACTTCCCAGGCTATGAGTAACAGTAATTAATAAACCATCCCTGCGAAAGCAGGGATTTCAATTCCATCCTGAATTTATTTCAGGATCTAAAATGAAAGATCCCGAAACAAGTTCGGGATGGTATTAAATGTTGGTTATTTTTTTATAATGAGATTGGAAAGTTTCTATTCTTTTCAAGCAGTTCGGTTATTTTGTCAGCCGGAACCGGCGGACTAAACAAAAACCCCTGCACAAAATCACATTTTTGCTGCTTTAAAAACTCCAATTGTTCCGGTTTGTCCACGCCCTCAGCCACTGCGGTCATATTCAAACTATGCGCCAAATTAATGATCGAATTGGCAATCGCCGTATCTTTTTCCTTCATTGGAATGTTTTTGATTCCCCAACGGTCAATCTTTAGGACATCAATCGGCAGGGTTTTGACATGGCGCAGCGGGGCCTGGCCGGCGTTAAAATCATCCATAGCAAACTTTATACCATCACGCTTCAGTTCACTTAAAATATTTGACACGGCCTGGGAATTTTCAATAACCGCTGATTCTGTTAATTCTAATTCCAATTTATCCGGCGGAAAACCGGTTTCTTCTAAAATCCTGTGGATCATCCGTACCAAATGACGCTGCTTAAACTGCCGTGGCGAAACATTTACCGAAACTCGCAGATCAGGAAATCCATTGCGATGCCATTTTTTTACTTCTTCCATGGAAGTCCGCAAAACCCATTCCCCAATCGGTTCAATTAATCCCGTGGTTTCGGCTAAACCAATAAAATCTTCGGGAAAAGTTAGGCCCAAGTCCGGATGGTTCCATCGGATCAAAGCTTCTACTTGAGTAATTCGACCAGTTGAAACTTCAATTAAAGGTTGGTAATAAACCACAAATTCGTCATGGAATAAGGCTTTGCGTAAAGTATTTTCCAAACTTAAGCGTTCAAAAGATTTGGCGTTCATGGCCGGCAAATAATACTGAAAATTATTGCGACCCTGTTCTTTGGCCCGGTACAATGCCGCATCGGCATTGCGCATCAACATTGAAGCGTCATTGGCATCTTCGGGATACAAACTGATCCCGATACTTGGCGTCACATAAAGCTCATGAAAATCCAACAGGAACGGATGTTTCAAGGAGTCCAAAATTCTTTGGGAAATTTTTCCTGGGACATCCTCTCGCTCTACTTCGGACAAAATAATCCCGAACTCGTCACCACCCAAGCGCGCCAAAATTTCCCCATCTTCCAAGACGGACCTCAACCGCAAACTTACTTCCTGGATTAATCGGTCGCCTAATGCGTGCCCAAGCGACTCGTTGATAAATTTGAATCGATCTAAATCAATCAAAATAACCGAAAGCATTGATTGATTTTTTTTGGCAGTAGCAATCCCCTGGATCAATTTTTCATTAAAATATGCGCGGTTTGGCAAATCCGTTAATGGATCATGCAAGTATGTGTATTCCATTTTCGATTGCGCCAATCGGCGCTGTTCTTCGGCTATAGTCCGGTCGTGGACATCACGAAAATTCGTAACAATAGCCATGATCATATCGTCGTTCAGCAAATTTTTTACCACGCACTCCACCCAGCGATAACCGAGGTTTTTATTTTTTACCCGAACGTCAAACATCTTAATTTTTTCCGGTCCATTGATGATTGATTCTATTGCAGCCTGGGCAATTCCAATGTCTTCCGGATGGATAAGTTTAAAACCGTTGGTGTTTAACAACTCATTCGGCTTGTAACCCAAAACCCTTTCCGTGGTCGAGGATAGATATTTAATCGTTCCATCAATATCCACCAAACCAATAGCATCAGAACTGTTCTCAATTAACGTTTTAAACCAACGCTCGCCTTTTTCAACCTCCAATTCTTTTTCAAGGATAATCCTTTCGACATTTTTTATTGCTGTTAAATCCCGAACCAAAACCGATGCTCCGATAATAATCTCCGATTCATCCCGGATCGGCGAAATAGTCACGGAGACATTTAAAAGTCTTCCGTCCTTGCTAAATCGAAAGGTTTCAAATTTTTCAATTCGTCTTCCCTGAGAAACCTCATAGATCAATTCCTTCAATTGTTCCCGGTGTTCCTGTGGCACCAAAATAAAAACATGCTGGCCTATAATTTCTTGCTTACTGTAACCATAAAACTTTTCTGCAGCACGATTCCAGCTAGTGATATAGCCATCCAAGGTTTTGGTGTAAATTGCATCTTCGGTCGCGTCTAAAATAGCCTCAAAGTGTTCGTTGAAGAATGAAGATCCAAGTGAAGAATTTTTTTCACCTTCTTTTAATAGGTCAAATTGCTTTCCCTCGTCCATAAGAAATTGTCTCCCGTCAAAAATGAATGCCGTGTGACTGATTGCTATGTCATAAATAATTCGCACCTCAACCATTATTGAATACTTCCGGTCCACATTCCACAATTGTTTTATCTAAAAAGGCCTTGGTTGTTCCAAGGTTTATTGTGCGAACGTACAATCAGGTTTTGCTTACTGCGCGGGCGATGGTTTTTGCGACTCTCTTATCGAATATGCTTGGGATTATATTGTTTGGATCCGATTTTTTTATTAGCCCGGATAAAGCTTTGGCCGCCGCCATGTACATTTTGTCGCTAATCTGGTACTTATTGGCGTCAAGTAATCCCCGGAAAAATCCCGGAAAAACCAAAACGTTGTTTATTTGATTAGCAAAATCGCTGCGGCCCGTAGCCACAATTTTGGCTCCGGCACGGCGTGCGACATCCGGTAAAATTTCCGGAATCGGGTTGGATAAAGCAAAAATAATCGGATCGACTGCCATTCTCTTAACCATTTTTTCATTAACAATATTTGGTTTGCTGACACCAATAAAAACGTCGGCGCCGGTCATTGCTGTAACCAAATCTCCTTGCAAATTTTTCCTATTGCTTATTGCTGCCAAATTTTTCTTGGCTGGGGATAAATTCTTCCTATTTTTAGAAATTATTCCTTCTGTATCTAAAATTAACAAATTACGAGCACCAGCTGCCTTTAAAAGTTTGGCCACAGCTGTGCCAGCTGCACCAGCCCCATTAATAACAATCCGGGCCTTAGAAATATTTTTCTTAACAACCTTCAAAGAATTATTAAGCGCCGCCAAAACTACAATAGCCGTTCCGTGCTGGTCATCGTGGAAAACAGGAATCTTTAATTTTTTTCTTAGTTCCGACTCAATGTAAAAACAACGCGGCGCGGAAATATCTTCTAAATTAATTCCGCCAAAGGTTGGCGCAATTGCTTCCACGGCTTTGATTATTTCTTCCGGATCCTGCGTGTTCAAAACAATCGGCACGGCATCAATATTGGCAAACTCTTTAAACAAAACTGCTTTACCTTCCATGACAGGCATAGCGGCGAGTGGGCCAATGTTGCCCAAGCCAAGAACGGCCGAACCATCCGAAACCACGGCAATCATATTCTGTTTTGCTGTTAAACTTTGAGCCAATTTAGGATTCTTGGCTATAGCTAAAGAAACAGCCCCAACACCTGGCGTGTAAGCCAGACTGAGCTGTTTCTTGTTTTTAACCGGCATTTTGGTGACAACGGCAAATTTACCGCGGTTTTTTTTATGCAGGCTGATTGATTGGGAGGCAATAGACATTAGGAGAGTTGCGAGGTGCAGGCTGGGCAACGAACTGCAGCCAACGCAATTTCAGTTTTACAAAATGGACAGACTTGCTTATCAGGCGGAGGTGGTTGATGCTTGAGTTTGTTAATTTGGCGGACCATCAAGAAAACAACAAATGCGACAATTAAAAAGTTTAAAATTTCGTTTATAAATAATCCGTAATTCAGAGTTGGGGCACCGGCGGCTCGGGCTTCAGCTAAAGTATTAAAGTGTCCCCCGGCCAAACTGACAAATAAATTTGAAAAATCGACACTACCGGCCAGTAAGCCAATTGGCGGCAAAATAATGTCATTAACCAAGGACGTGACAATTTTCCCGAATGCAGCGCCAATAATCACGCCAACTGCAAGGTCAAAAGCATTTCCTTTTATTGCGAATTCTTTAAAATCTTTTAGCATAATAACATCATAACCTACCCAAATTGCTTTGGCAATTTGCTTTATTATTTTACAAGCATACAATTACTACAACACCTTCCACGGAGGAAAGCGATGGAAGAATACGATTCTCTTCTTGCCGTGACACAACGAAGCGCAGTCCAGTTCTTTTACGACCACCTACTGGACCTAGCTCCTGACGCATCGAAAAATGAAAAACTTTACAACGCATCGGTTCTGGCACACAGTGCAAGCACTTCTGTGTGTTCCACTGAGCACTTCCCAAGCACCATCCCCAACCTCAAAGTTTTTTTTGATCGATTTGTCTTGGACAGAAGCGAGCACCACGATCCCGAACTTTTCGAAGCTGCTGGGGCGCAGTGCTTAGTCCTGACTGGGTTCTTTGCCCGACAGATGCGGCACAACCACAACCTTGAGTGGTACGCGTCATTAGGCAAAGGATTCTTCAAGAGGTCAGCTGATTACGGCACTGACCCGGCAAGAGTCCGGATGATGACGGTGATGGCAAGCGAGTTCGGTTACTGGCAACAAAAGTACCGCATACTCAGTCGTAAGATTCGCGAGTCGCCCTATCTGTTGCACTAAAAGAAAAAGGACTTGGAAACCACAGTGGTTTTCCAAGTCCTTTTGCGTTTTCACGCCGACTTACGTCTCGATTGGATTTTCTCCTGAACCTTCGCAACTTCCTCAAACGTGATTGTCCTGCTGAAGCTGTAAAAATTAGAGCCTTGCTTCTTCGTCAGCACCAAGAAGGTGTAGCTAGCGCGGGCAACCACCCGTTCACACTTTCCTTGATCACTGACCTCAATAATCCTGTACTCGATGCCGTCAGTGACCAATTCTGTAAACTCCAGAAACAAAGTCGAGACTTCGGCGCCGTCGTCCTTCGACAACATTTCCAGAATCGCTTCCGTCTCCGAGACGGTAATCTTTAATTTCACGCATCCTCCTTAACAGGATCTAAGTATACCTATTTAGTCATAAAAACAGAAGACCCCGATCGCATTGTGCGTTCGGGGTCCTTCAGTTGTTGAACTATCAGACCTTGCGGTTTGCCGCCTGTCTGGATTTGTCCTCCTGTTTCTGTTTAGGCCGTCGTACGATACCCGAGCGGTGGTCCTTCCGCTTCGGATGTTCCGAAACCTTCAAGCGCAGGTCGGTTTCGTGATTGCTGCACATCGGATGTCTCCTAACTGGCCGCGGCTATGTGTTCGGGTACGTGCGCCAATTCTTCCGGGACTTCATAAATTTTCACGTACGCGATTTTCAGGGTCTGGTTTTTCCCAATACTGATTTCCATCGAGACCCAAGGGTACTGAGGCCCGTAAGCATTCTTCAGTTCCTCAATGTCCTCGGTGACCATACAGCCTTTGAGGACTGTTGAAAGTTCGTGAGCCTTGAGATCGCAGCTAGTGAGGTTGAAAAAAGGAACCACACCCAACTGCAGCAGGAACCTACCAGCTTCAACTGCGGGTGTGACGTCCACTCATCCTCCTGACTTGGTACAAATTTCGAGAGACAAAGCTTGTCTATCGAAGTTTAGATCAAGTATCCACAACCGAGGAATTTTAGCAGCTAATTAATTGGTCGTCAACGCTTCTGCCTGTGTATGAAGTAGGGTCCGCGTTTCGCCAATTTGGCTAAACGCGGACTTGTCTGGCTACACACCAGACTTGCGCACCAGTGAACCGGCGTATCCTTCGTTGGTAGATCTGGGCGGAATCTCGGTGTTCAGGGATTCCAGCCAAACCTTCCTTCTTCGGAACCAACCTTCATGTCCGGCGATCACGGTCATGTGCCGCTGGATGGCAGCTTTGACCGCATCGGTTTGTGGGTGGAGCCTTGCCTTTTTGATCTTCTTGGCAAGACGTTGGCCTTCGGCCGTACGCGGTTCATCCAACGCTGACAGCCTCGGATGTACTGTGTCCTGTGAATCGGAATCGCTTGTTTCGGCTGATGAATCGTTAGCCTCCACATCAGCGGGAAGATCAAACGGGTCGACACTATTCATCCTATCCTCCTTGTGAACTGCTTGGTCCGGGACAAAAAAAGACCGACTTAGTGTCGGCTTTCAGTTGCAAAAATCTACAATGAAAATCAGCCGACTGGAGTCGTGTGAATAAAAAACCACTTGCAAATGAGATGTCGTACTGAATTCATAAATAATAGCTTATGCTAAGAAAAAACCTCTGTCAAATTAATCGATCTGCGAAACCTTGTCCATAAAACTGTTCAGCTCTTCGTCGGAATAAAATTCAATCATAATCTTGCCGCTGTGCCCGGATTTTTGGATGCGAACCTTAGTCCCCAATTTTCCGCGCAATTGGTTTTCCAATGCCTGAATTTGTGGATCAGAACTTGGCGCATTGCGCGGGGCCTTGGTCACGCGCGGTCGATCCATAATTTCGCGGACGCGGTCTTCCACTTGCCGCACAGTCATGTTCTGATTAATCACTTCCTCCAACATTGCCAATTGTTTTTCCATTCCCGGCAAAGAAACTAAGGGCCTTGCATGGCCTTCGGAAATTGTCCCTTCGGCCACGGCGCGCTGAATTTTAAGAGGTAGTGTCAGCAAGCGCAACATGTTCGTAACCGTAGTGCGGGCCTTGCCGACTTTTCGGGATACTTCTTCTTGCGTCAACTTATACTGGTCAATCAATTGCTGATAGGCTTGGGCTTCTTCGATTGGATCCAAGTTGTGGCGCTGAATATTTTCAATCAACGCCAATTCCAATTTCTGCTGCTCTTCCATCGCGTCACGGATAATAACCGGGACCATGGTCAGGCCCGCTAATTGCGAGGCGCGCATGCGGCGTTCCCCGACAATCAACTGGTAAGTCCCATCCGGTTGCGGCACGACCACCAGCGGCTGCAAAATACCGTGCTCCTTAATCGAACTCGCCAATTCCTTTAAATATTCTTCCTTAAAAATCTTTCTTGGCTGCCAAGGATTTGGTTTAATCTTTTCAATAGGAATTTGGGTGAACGTGCTGCCCTGTGGCGGTTGGTGGGAGTGGTGTGGAGTGGGCATAGAAACTTTTGGCGCTGGTGGAATTTTTGGTTGCGAAAAATCACTGCCAATCTCTTCGCCATTCATTGTTAAGCCCATTCCGGAAAAATTGTTTAAATTGTGGTTTGTTTCATCTGCCATAAAAATCTAAAGAAATACTACCAGAAATTTAGTCTTTGGACAAACAAAAAAGACCTTGACGGTCAGTTTTTTATTGGTGCCGAAGGAGGGAGTCGAACCCTCATGAGGAAACCCCGCACGATTTTGAGTCGTGTGCGTCTGCCAGTTCCGCCACTTCGGCATATGTTTGCAACTCATTTTACCTCAAAACCGTGATTTTGAAAAGCCCCTAAACAATCAAGAACCAGAAAGCTATCGCAACAATAATTCTATACCATCCAAATGCTGTGAATTTATGGGTATTGATGAACCGTAATAAAAACTTGATCCCCAAAATTGCCGTAATAAATGAAACAAATAATCCTGTCAGCAAAATCGAGACTGAACCGCTCAAAATGTCCTGATAACTTTTGATTAGGTCGAGTCCGGTTGCCGCGGCCATTGTTGGCACGGCCAGCAAAAAAGAAAACTCAACGATGGTTCGGCGATTAATTCCTAACATTAATCCGCCGATAATTGTTGCGGCCGCGCGGGAAACTCCGGGAATAATTGCGATAGCCTGAAACAATCCAATAATAAACGCCTGCTTGCCTGTAATCTGATCCATTGAATTGCCACCGGACAATGGTTCCTTGTAGGATCGTTCAAAGAGAATCAAAAAAATACCTCCGATCAGGAGAGACACGACCACGGTCATTTCCGAGCCCAATAATACTTCCTTGATAGTCGAATAAAAAATTAAACCAATTGCCGCAGTTGGCAAAAATGCGACTAAAAGTTTTTTTATTAGCTGCCAGTTAAGGATCAAACTTCGGCCATACAAAAACAGTACTGCCAAAATTGCACCGAACTGAATTGCAATCTCAAAAGTTTTTACGAAATTATTTTGGTTCAAGCCCAAAGCGTTCGTGGCCAAAATTAAGTGCCCGGTTGATGATACGGGCAAAAATTCGGTTATACCTTCTATAATTCCTAAAATAATCGCTTGAAGAAAGCTCATGGTTTATAGTCCTGGTGCTGGAAAATTCTTTGTGAACCGCTTAACTTCTTCTTTGACCTGTTCCGCAACTGAATGATCGGTAATAACTGCAGCAATCCAAGAAGCAATTTTGCTCATTTCTTTTTCCTTCATGCCCCGGCTCGTCACAGCTGCTGTACCCAACCGCAAACCGGATGGGTCCATTGGGCTTCGCTTATCAAACGGAATCATGTTGCGATTCAAAATTATCCCGGCTTTTTCCAAAAGGTTTTGGGCGTCCTTGCCACCAATATTTTTTCCGGTTAAATCCATAAGAATCAAATGATTGTCGGATCCGCCGGAAACTAAGCGGAAACCAAAATCCTGCAGCGCTTTGGACAAGGCTTTTGAATTTTTGACAACTTGTTCTGAATATTTTCGGAAGGCCGCGGTCTTGGCTTCCTTCATTGCTACGGCAATTCCAGCAATAGCGTTTTCGTGCGGACCACCCTGCGATCCCGGAAAAACCGATTTATCAATCGCGGTTGCGTATTTGTCCTTGCACATGATAATGCCGGCGCGAGGGCCGCGCAAAGTTTTATGGGTCGTGGTTGTGACGACATCGAAAAATGGAATCGGTGACATATGCACGCCAGCCGAAACCAATCCAGCAATGTGGGAAATATCAGCCATGGCAATGGCCCCGACCTTATCGGCAATGTCGCGAAATTTTTCAAAATCAATTTCCCGAGGATATGCAGTGAAGCCGGATAAAATTAATTTTGGTCGGTGCTGATCAGCCAACTTTAAAATTTCCATGTAATCCAACCGTTCAGACTTGGCAGTCACGCCGTAATGGACGAAGTTATAGAGTTTGCCGGAAACATTTACTTTAGAGCCGTGGGTTAAGTGGCCGCCGTGGGCCAAATCGAGGGCCATAATCGTGTCACCCGGCTCGAGCAAAGCATTATAGACTTCCAGATTCATCGGACTGCCGGAATAGGGCTGGACGTTAACGTGCCAGTCGATCGGCAAATCAAAAGCCTCGCGGGTGCGGGCAATGGCCAGTTCCTCAACCTGATCAACAATTTCGTTGCCGGCATAGTAACGTTTACGGGGATAGCCTTCGGCATATTTATTATTCAAAACCGAACCCAGCGCCTCCAAAACTTCTTTCGAGGTATAATTTTCTGATGCAATCAATTCCAAAACCTCCGCTTGGCGCTTGCGTTCTTTTTGGATGAGATCGTAAACTTGTTTGTCGTTATTCTTTAAACTCATTTAAATAAATTTGGTTTGCTTTTTGCGCAGTAACCCAAAGAGCATTGTCATGATTCCTGCAAAAGCAAAGACTAAATAAATATTATCTGTAAAACTTAGCAACGTAATACCCACTAAACAGGTGATGCTGTTGCCGACCGCAATACTGAATTCATAAAAAACGCTATAAGCAATGGCGTGGTTGGCGTTTCCCGATCCGGCAATTTCGTAAGTTAGGGAAACAACCGGCACGCTGACCGAAGCACGTCCCGTTTTGGTTAAAATGTCAAACCCGAGGATGCCGGCAAGTCCCTGTGCCAAAAATCGGAAAATCCAGGTCAGGCCGTAGAGTCTCGAAACCACTTTTATGATTTTTAGTTTGTCAGTTTTGTCCGTCAGCCTTCCTATGTACAACATTAACACGGAGGAAACAACACTGGCAAATGTTGAGACTGTCCCGACCCAAATGACGTTGGTCACGGTCAAAAAAATGACAATCGGCCAGATGCTCATGATCATCAAATCTTCGGCATATCCCCAATACCCCAAGAAATTTTGCTTGTAGCGGTTAAAAATGTCCACGAAATTTTTGAATTCAAACTCATGCTTGGGATAAATGTCCGGAGTGGAAAATAAAGGATAGGTCGACGAGACCAACAATGTTCCGGCAAGGATAAATAAGGCTTTGAACCCAAAGGCAGCGGAAATGAAACCGCCGAGGAACGGGCCGACAATGGAAAAAATTTCTACCAATGAGAACAGCACGCCAATTTCCCGGCCGCGTTGAACTTTTGCTGAGGCTAATGCGATATCTGAATCATAAGGTGGCCAAAAAAATGATTTTTGCAGAGAATACAAAAACGGCGCGACAAAAAATAATTCGGGAAAACGGGCGATGTTAAAAAGAATGGTCCAGTACGCGACATAGAAAAATGTCGAAATTAAAATCGAATGCTTGTAACCGATACGGGAAGAGATTGGCGCCGCTAAAAAAATAAAAGTTGAGTAGCCGAAGTAAACCAACAAATAAAATAACAGGATATGAATGACATCAAATCCTGCTTTGTACAAATAAATCGGTTCAAAAATAAAAATCAGCGCCACCGCCAGCGCATAAATTGAAGAAAACCAGTAAACCTCCTTAACCTCGCGGTTTACGGTTCGGGAAAAATAATGGAGCGTATGATGCAAAATCATTTATTTTTATTTTAGTGCGGTGCGGATAGTTTCAATACTTATTGGACCTTCGCGCAAGACCGCAACCTTATGGTCATTGATTGCAACAATGGTCGATGGTTTGACCTGTTTGAGCTTACCGCCGTTTAAATAGTAATCGGGCTTGAGTTTACTTTTCTTAAATTGAGCGCGGATGGCCTTTACAGTATAACAGGTTACGCGACCAGAACGGTTCGCAGATGTCGCGGTGATTGGCCGGCCCAGGGTTTTGACAATATGCTTAACCACTTTGTGGTCAGGCATTCGGAATCCCAGCGTCCCGCTGCCCGACGACAACTGTTTCCATGTCCCAGAATTTTTCTTTAGCGGCAATACAATTGTAATCGGCCCAGGGAAAAGTTTTTGGATAATTTTCTTAGCCGGCGCATTCAATTTCACCACGCGATTCAGTTCCACAAATGATGGAAAAATTACATGCACTGGTTTGTTAAAATTCCTCCCCTTAACTTCATACAATCTTTTAACGGCAATGGGATTGGTCGCATCAACCGCCAATCCATAAGCGGTATCGGTTGGATAAACCACAACCCCGCCATTCCTAATTGTTTCAACAGCTTTTGATATTTGTTCGGATGTCATTATTCTTTCACAACAAAATTGATTAATCGGTTAGGCACAAAAATTTCTTTCACAATCTGCTTACCTTCCAAATATTTCTTCGTTGATTCATTACTCATGACAGCAGCACGAACCTCATCCTGCGATGCATCAAATTTAACCATAATGGTTCCTCTGGTCTTGCCCAAAATCTGAACCACGAATTCAATTTCTGAATCTTTGACCATAGCCGCGTCAAAAACCGGCCAGGCTTGCTGATGAATCGAATCATTATGACCAAGGTTGTGCCAAAGTTCTTCAGTAATGTGGGGCGCGAATGGCGCAAGCAATTTGAGCAAAGTTTCCAAGTCAGATTGATTAATCTTGCTGTTCTCATTCAAAAATTCCATGAATGCCGCAATAGATGTATTAAATTTGAACGACTCAATATCGCTGCTAATTTTTTTAACGAGCTTATGAATATTTTTTCCACTTTGGACTTGAGGGTCGATTTGCAAAGCACTTAATCGATCCAAGAATCTTCGAACCCCAACAACCCCTTGATCATTCCAAGACACAGTTGCATCATGTGGGCCTAAAAACATTTCGAACATTCTCAAAGTGTCGGCGCCGTGACTGGCAACAATATCGTCCGGATTGACCACGTTGCCGAGGCTCTTGCTCATTTTTTCGCCGTCTGGACCTAATATAATTCCATGAGGCACGCGCTTTAAATATGGTTCCGAAACCGTAACGTGGCCTTGGTCGAACAAAAATTGGTTCCAAAATCTAGAATAAAGTAAATGCAAAGTGGTATGTTCCATGCCGCCAAAATAAACGTCAACTGGCTGCCAACGCTGCAATTTTTGTTTGGCCGCGAATTCTTTTACATTCTGAGGATCGGCATATCGCAAAAAATACCAGGAACTTCCTGCCCATTGCGGCATGGTATTGGTTTCGCGTTTGGCCGGGCCTTGGCACTTTGGGCAAGTTGTATTGACCCACGATTCAATTGCCGCCAGGGGCGATTCGCCGGTGCCGGTTGGCTCGTATTTTTCGACTTCCGGTAAAACTACAGGCAATTGGTCTTCTGGAATTGGGACAATACCGCAATTTGGGCAGTGCACTAAAGGAATTGGTTCGCCCCAATAACGTTGACGGGAAAAAACCCAGTCGCGCAATTTGTATTGAACCTTGGGTAATCCAAAATCCGCGGTAATGTGCTGGCGCGCTTCATCTGTTGGCATGTAACTGTATTCACCGGAATTGACCAGTTTGCCTTCACCGGTAAACGGTTCTTCATCCGATTCTTTTTCCGGAGCTACGACTTTTTTGATAGGCAATTTATATTTTTTGGCAAAAGCAAAATCCCGATCATCGTGCGCCGGAACGGCCATGACCGCACCGGTGCCGTAGTTGGCCAAAACGTAATCAGCAATCCAAACTGGGATTTTTTCTTCAGTTGCCGGATTGATTGCGAACGCACCAGTAAAGACTCCAGTTTTTTCTTTATCAACCGAAGTTCGTTCTTTTTCGGATTTTGAACCAGCCCATGTCACATATTTTTCAACTTCTGCTTTTTGGTCCGCAGTAGTAATTTCTTTAACTAAAGGATGTTCCGGCGCCAAAACCATGTAAGTTGCGCCAAATAAAGTGTCCGGGCGGGTGGTAAAAACCTCAATTGATTTTCCACCAACAGGAAATTTGAGCAACGCCCCGTCGGATCGGCCAATCCAATTCTTTTGCTGCAACTTAACTGCTTCCGGCCAATCTAAACTTTCCAAACCGTCAATTAATTTTTGCGCATAAGCGGTAATGCGCAAATACCATTGGCGCATCTCGCGTTTTTCAACTTCAGTGCCGCAGCGTTCACACTTACCATCAACGACCTCTTCGTTGGCCAGCCCAGTTTTGTCTTTTGGGCACCAGTTAATCAAGCCTGTGGCTTCAAACGCCAAACCGACTTTATAGAATTGTAAAAAAATCCACTGCGTCCATTTATAATATTCCGGATCAGTTGTGTTTATTTCGCGCGACCAATCAAAACTCATACCCCAACTTTGCAATTGGCGTTTAGAATTGGCAACGTTTTCCATTGTTGAAACTTTTGGCTGGACTCCGGTCTTGATGGCAAAATTTTCCGCCGGCAAACCAAAGGCATCCCACCCAATAGGATACAAAACTTCATGGCCGCGCATGCGCCAATACCTACTATATGTATCGCCCGCCGTATACGGTCGCAAGTGGCCCATATGCAAACCTGTTCCTGATGGATAAGGGAATTCAATCAAGACATATTTTTTTGGCTTATCAGAGCCATCGTCGGCCTTATAAATTGACTTCTGCTGCCAAAATTCCTGCCATTTTTTTTCAATTTGCTTGTGGTCAAACATTGTAATTTTTGGGGTTAAATGCTATATTGAGGCCCTACGAATCGCGAGGAGGAAACATGAACGATCCGATCAGCGGAAATCTCATTCTGGTCGCTGAAAACCTGCTCACTGAATACCGCAGGAAGTTGAATTATTTCTTGCATCACCATCCAGAGGTCAGTGGGAAATGCTACGAAGCTGCTCCAAACCGTCGTTTAGCTGTAAGGGTCGAGACGTCTGATCTGCCACTCATCCGGGCTGAGCAAAAAACATCTAACGAGTTCGAGGCGGTCTACATTGCGCTCCTCGAGGTTGCAAAGACTGACAGGGAGTGCAATGCCGCCATGCACGCTTGGCACAAAATCCCGCCTGGAGAGTATCGCAAAGCGAACCTGATCATCACCATCGTCGATCCCAATCGACCAGTCACGTCCCAGGGGCTTTCTCCTACGGACATGCGCTTCCTGAAGTCTCTACGCATCAGCGGTGACGGACTCACTGAACCGACAAATCCCACCTAGGGGTTTGTCGGTTTCCCACTCAAACTTTAATATTGAATAAAGAACAAGCGTTTCTAAAAGTTAATTCGGCTATTTCTTCGGAACTAGCTTTTTTTATTTCCGCAATCTTGTCCACCACGTACCTTACATACATTGGTTCGTTGCGCTTGCCGCGAAACGGTGGTGGCGTTAAATACGGCGCATCAGTTTCCACTAACATTCTATCAGATGGCATCTTTTCTATCACTTCTGCCAACTTCCCTGTTTTATCAAAGGTCAAAATGCCGTTGAACGCCACATAAAAACCAATATCTAAAAACTTTTTCGCCGTCTCCCAATTATCTGTAAAGGAATGAATGACGCCTGGCCCATCAGAATATTCGGACTTCAAAATTTTGAGCACGTCTTCGTAAGCATCACGGCAATGAATAATTATCGGGCGTTTGTATTTTTTGGCAAAACGCAATTGCGCAAAAAACGCTTGCTGTTGTTTTTCGATTGCCGAATCCTTGTTGCTTTCCGGTAGACGAAAATAATCCAAACCACTCTCGCCAATCGCCACAACTTTGTCATTCAATAGTTCGGCATATTTTATTTCATCAAAGCTTTCTTCGCGGGATTTAAAATGGCTTTCCTCTTCGTCCACCATTTGCTGGTAAGTGTGGATGGGGTGCAAACCAATTGCCGCAAAAACTCCTTGCGGATATTTTAAAGCGATACTTGCCGATTCCTTACTAGTGTCGTACTGTGTCCCAACATTAACCATCCAGGTTTGGTTTTCCAAAGCCCGTTTGGTTACCGGATCGGCATCATCTTTAAATGCCGTAAAATTGACGTGGGTATGGGTATCAAAAAACATGCTAATCGATTTTTGGGAACAGTGGTTCAGCTTTTATAATATTTTCGTTTTCAAAAGTTTTTCGGATCTTGTCTGCAGTATCGGGCAGGACCGGTGACAATTTTTGCGCGATATCATAAAGCAAAGCCGCTAAATTGTTCAGCAACTCCTTAACCTTATCTGGATCGGTTTTGACCAAATCCCAAGGTTTGGCCTTATCAATCAATTGGTTGGCCCAGGCAATTGCTTCCCAAATTTCGGTTAGGCCCGTGGAAAAATCCAAGTTTCGGAACGCTTCCAGCGCGTCGGACAAATCTTTTGGTGAACTAATGTATTCCGCATCTCCATCCAAAAATTTCTCAATCATGTTAGTTGTCCGGGAAAATAAATTTCCCAATCCATTTGCGAGATCACCGTTGTAGCGAGCTTTAAGTTTTTCTTCACTGACGTCGCCATCCTGACCAAACGGCACTTCACGCAGCAAAAAGTACCGGACAGCATCCGGAGTGTATTTACTGGCCCATTCTAATGGATCAATGGCATTACCCAAAGACTTACTGATTTTCTGTCCACCAGATGTAAAAAATCCATGGGCAAAAACGGTTTGCGGCAATTTTTCGCCAATCGCCAACAGCACCGCTGGCCAAATGACACAGTGAAATTTAATAATGTCCTTGCCGATCACATGAATATCCGCCGGCCAAAAACGTTCATACTTTTCCTGATCTGCACCGTAACCAACAGCAGAGCAATAATTAAACAATTCATCCAACCAAACGTAAATGGTTTGTGATTCGTCCCAAGGCAAAGGTAGGGCAAACTTTGCCGTGCGGCGGGAAACAGCAATATCTTCCAAACCTTGTTTAATGAACGATAAAATTTCGTTGCGGCGGGACTGCGGCAAAATGTGTAATTCCCCGCTCTCAATTTTTTCTGTTAAAATTTTTCCGTATTCCGACAATTTGAAAAACCAATTTTTTTCTTTAATCCATTCCGGTTTGCGGTTATGCAACGGACACAAACCGTTAACTAAGTCTTCTTCCTTCTTAAAAGATTCGCAACCAATACAATACCAGCCTTCATAATCGGCTTCGTATAATTTTCCGGAAGCTTTTAGTTTTTCAAAAAATAATTTTACGGCATCGGTGTGACGTTTTTCTGTGGTCCGGATAAAATCATCCGGCGCGATATTTAAAGTATCCCAGGCCAAAGAAAACTTGGCGGAATTTTCATCCACAAAATCTTCAACTTTTTTGCCGGCCTTTTCCGCACTCTCGGCAATCTTGCTGCCGTGCTCGGCCGTGCCGGTCAAAAACAAAACGTCTTTGCCCAACTGCCTGTGCAAACGCGCCAAAACATCCGCGGCAATAGTTGTGTAGGCCGAACCAATGTGCGGCTTGTCATTGACGTAGTAAATCGGTGTCGTGATATAAAATTTTGTTCGTTCTTCGGTCATTTTTGTGTGGAAAAATAAAGAAAACGGCTCAATGGCCGACTCAATTATACCATATTCCTTAAGGTTTTTGTAATTTTGCTTGCAATAGTTTTTTTATATATACTCTAGGTAGCAATAACATCAAGGAGGCACTTGATGCCACGCGTTCGAGATACCAGGAAACCTGCTGAACCCGAGCCGTATATCGATCCGTACACTACTCCGTCCAGACAACGAAGGGGTGAGGTACACATCGGTCAGACGGTCATCGAGATTGGCCACTTTGATCCATCGCAAGTTATCCCGCTCCTTGATGAAGAAGAGTGTCCGCACCTGAAGGATCTGCGCGCCGACAAAGAACTCGAGGTTGAGTACAGGCCCTCCCGGATCCGCCTCATCTTCAGCAGAAGCTGCAAGGCCCACAAGCCTGAAGAGGTCTACCACTACCTTCGCGATAACCTGTTCCCCAACTGGAAGGAACAGGACGACGCTGAATTTCTCCTCATGCTCGAAGACGTCGCGGCCTAAAGCCGCTGCAACAAAAAGCCCCGCTCTTTCTTACGAGAGAGCGGGGTCTTCATTTTTTATTTCTATTCGTCGTTGCCCCACATGTCATGGACAAAGACTGACGCCGCGCCAATGAGAGGAATTGCCAAGATAGCACCAACTATGCCGCCCAAGGTGCCGCCAACTAAAATCCCTAGAATAATTAGCACCGGACTTAGGCCGACACTCTTACTCATGACTACGGGCACAATAATATGATTTTCTAATTGCTGAATGACAACATACAAAATAATTACGGCCAAGGCCAACGGCGGGTTTTGTAAGAAGGCGAAGAATGCCGCTGGTAAAACCGAAATGAACGGGCCGACATAAGGAATGATTTCCAATAATCCCGCGGTCAATGCCAAGGCTAGCGCGAAATCAATTTTCAAAAAGGTCAAACCTAAAAACGTTAAACCAAAAATAATAACCGATAAAATTAACTGCCCCAAAACCCATGCGCCAATTTTGCGCTGGATTTTTGTCACCAGGCCCATAGCGTAAGCCTGACTCTTGAATGGCACCAACTGTTTAACAAAATTCTTCATGCCATTTTCTTCGGCCGTGAGATAAAATGAAATAACCAAAACAGTCAGCGTGGAGATAATGCCGTTGAAAATTCCCTTTGTGGTTTCGAATAATGATCCGGAAATGCTTCCCGCCCAATTCTTAATATTGGTTTCGATAGATTGGCTAATCCCCAATTGGTTAAGGTTCTCTTTAAAAATACCAAGTTTTGAATTTAACTTATCCAGAAAGTCGCCTTGCGAAATTTCGTGGAATTGCTGGCCAATTGCCGGCGCCATCAAATAAACGAACAAAACAGCAATACCAATAAATAATAGATAAACAAGGATAACGCTCAAGCCTCGAGGAACATGTTTCTTGCGCAAGTAATCGGCGACCGGATCCATGGCCGAGGAAATAATAACGGAAATAAGCAACAACAAAAGGATTGCGCGGATCTCGAATAAGAACCAAAGTAAAAGCAAAACCGCCACCACTTTGAGAATAGAGATGGTTGAAATAGTTACTGTGTTGTGTCGCTCTTCTGCCATGGATTTAGTATAGCTTATTCTGTTCGTGTTATAAAGCCTAAATTTCACCCATCCTGACGGATGTCAGGATATAAAACAGATCCTGAAACAAGTTCAGGATTGGTTAATTTATGACTTTCTGAGTTTATTCAACAACTTTATATTCATCGGGTCCCAAGTTGGGTCATCCTTTGGAGTTTCCAAAATCCAATCCATTTTTCCCAAGACCTTATGTTTGAGCATGGCTTTAAATCCTTCAATCCCGATATTTCCTTTGCCAATATGTTCGTGACGGTCCAAATGTTTTCCGAATTCCCCTTTGGAATCATTGGCGTGCAAAACAATAAGCCGGTCCGAGCCAATAACTTTTTCAAATTGTTTCATGGTTGCGTCCACTGTTTTTTTGTCGCGGACATCGTAGCCCGATGCAAATAAATGGCAGGAGTCTAAACAAATACCAACATTGAAATTTTTTAGGCGTTTGTCATCGATAATTGCCGATAGTTCTTCAAAAGTGTCCCCGACCACACGGCCAGCGCCAGCGGAAATTTCCAAAAGTAATTGAGTCGTTCCCTTGTAGCCTTCCATGACCTTGGCGATGGCTTTGACTTCCCGTTCGATTCCTTCTTCATCTGTTAACTCACCAAAACTTCCCAAGTGCGTCATTAAAGCTTTGCAGCCAATTTTTGTGCCGCGTTCCAATTCTTCGCGGATTACCGAAATGGATCCGTAATAAATATTTCCTTTTACGGAGGCAAAATTAATAAAATATGGCGCGTGAATATAAAATGTATCCAATTCGTGCTTGTCCATTTCCGCTTTGAATTGCTTTACCACATCCGGTGTAATTGGTTTGACCGGTCCGCCGTGCGGTGAGCGCGAAAAAATCTGGAAGCATTCTGCCCCAACTTTCGCCGCATTTCCCGGCGCATTCCATAACCCACCCGCAATTGACACATGTGTACCTATTCTCATATAGTTAATTAATCTTCTTTTCAAAAATACTTTTATCTTCGAACGGACCAATTATAGCGACGTTCATACATTCAAATTTAATCACTTCCTTGGCTACTTGCTTTACTTGTTCCAGCGACACAGCATCCAGTTCCTCAAAAGTTTGTTTAATGGTTCGGATTCTTCCCAAAAAAGCTTCCTGACCCAAATACCATTCCAGTTTATCATGTGGATCTTCCAAACCAAGCGCAATCTTACCCTTAATATACTCCTTGGCCTTTTGCAATTCCTGCGGCTTAATTCCATTGTCGCGGATTTTTTTAAGTTCGTCCAATATTGCTTCCAAAGCATTTGGAGCACTCCCCACTTTCAATCCAGCCTGAATCGAAAAACTCCCACTATCCAAGTAATTATTTACAGAAGAAGAAATGTAATAGGCCAAACCTAATCGTTCGCGGACGCGGATAAACAAGCGCGAACTCATGCCGCCGCCCAAAATTGAGGCCAAGATTCGCAACGCACTATTATTCTTGTGCTTGTATGCAAAAGCCTTAAACCCAACAACCATATGCGCCTGCTCGGTCTGCTTTTTTTGTAAACTGACCCCGAACTTCAATCCTTTGGTGCTCGACGGTTTATATTCCGGTGTGGTGGTCGATTTCAAATCCGCCCATTTTTCTTCAATCATTTTTTCCACCATTGGCTGGTTAAAATTCCCGGCCACGGCAATAATCATATTACTTGGCTGATAAAACTTTCTGCGGTAAGCCAAAACTTCTTCGTGGGAAACTTTTTTGATAACTTCGGCTGTACCGGCAATGTCGCGGCCAAGCGGCTGGTCCGGCCACATTGTGCTTTCAAAAATTGAATCCACATGAATCTGCGGATTGTCGCGGTACATATTTATTTCTTCAATGATCACGCCTTTTTCCCGTTCTAATTCTTTTTTCTCGATTATTGGCCGCTGCAACATTTCTGTTAGGACATCAAAAATCAACGGGAAATGTTCGTAGGCTGCGCGGATATAATATTGTGTGTGCTCCTTGCCGGTGTTGGCATTGAATTCGGCGCCTATAGCATCTACAGTTTCAGATAATTTTTTTGCAGTCGGATATTTTTTCGTCCCCTTAAAGTGCAAGTGTTCCAAAAAATGTGAAATGCCGTTTTGCTCAACCGCTTCGTAGCGCGACCCGACTTTAACAAAAATCGTCATCGTTACCGATGCCGCTGATTGAATCGGGACCAATAAAATTGTTAGTCCATTTTTGAGAACTTTTTTAGTATAAAGAGGTTGATTCATGTAGTTTACAAAATCTGATTATTGTCAACTTACTCCAATTTGAACATATGCTCAAATTGGAGTAACAAAGTATCTAACAATTACTAAATAATTAATTTTTTCACAAAATATTTTACCAATTCGTCAATCTTGATTCGTTCCTGTTGCATAGTGTCGCGGTCGCGGACAGTCACAGACTTATCATTGGCCGTTTCAAAGTCGACGGTCAAGCAATATGGTGTGCCGATTTCATCCTGGCGGCGGTAGCGCTTGCCAATCGAACCAGACGTGTGATGTTCGACCATCCAGTGCTTCGCTAATTTTTTGGCAATATCCATTGATACTATTGTCAGCTCGTCTTTTTTAGATAGGGGTAGAATTGCGACCTTAATTGGCGCTAATTCTTTTGGCAACTTTAAAGTAACTTCGGTCTCATGCACGGCATCGTCCTTGCCTGATCGGGCTTCAGTTTCGGTGTACGATGAAAGAAGCACCGCCAAAATTGTTCTATCAACTCCCCAGGTCGGTTCAATTACATGAGGTGTGTATTCTTCACCACTGACCGGATCTTTATATTTTAAATTCTTTCCAGAAGCTTGCTCATGTCGGGACAAATCATAATCGGTGCGATATGCAATTCCATAAAGCTCTTTTTGACCGAATGGATAAACAAATTCGGTATCAACAGAGCGTTTACTATAGAATGCCCTGTCTTCATCTGAAATTTCCACGTACTTAACCTTCGATTCATCTAAACCGATAGCAGTAACCCACCGCTTTTGTTCTCCCAGCCAGTGTTCAAAATATTTTTCTGCATCTTTTGGGTGGACAAAATATTCAATTTCCATTTGCTCAAATTCACGAGTGCGGAAAATAAAATTGCCAGGAGTAATTTCATTTCTGAACGCCTTACCAATCTGCGCAACACCAAATGGAATCTTAACCTGATAGTTATCGATAATTTGTTTAAAATCAACGAACATTGCTTGAGCTGTTTCTGGACGAAGATAAACTACAGACCCTTCGCTCTCCACCGGACCCAAATAGGTCTTAAGCATCATATTAAATTGTCGAGCTTCGGTAAATTCGTGTTTGCCCCCTTTTTGGCATTTCCAAAAAGAATCCTCTTGATCGGTGGGCAAACTATCTGCTCGAAATCTCTCATGACATTTTTTACACTCGACCAAGGGATCGGAGAAATTTTTTAAGTGCCCAGACGCTTCCCAAACTTTGGGATTCATGATTATTGCAGCATCTAGACCGGCCATATCAAATCGTTGCTGGACAAACATTTTCCACCACAGTTTCTTGATGTTGTTTTTAAGTTCCACACCCAGCGGTCCGTAGTCCCAGGAGTTTGCCAAGCCGCCGTAAATTTCGCTTCCGGGAAAAATAAAACCTCGCCTCTTAGCGAGCGAGATTACTTTGTCCATCAAATCTGGTTGTTGTTTCTTCATATATATGTGGTGACGCTGGATTCCAGCCCGTAAAGACTGAATGGCTGCGGCACATTAATTGTATTTTGATTTTAACACGATTCTAAATTTGTGTCTTTAGGTCATTCTGTTTCGTCTATTCTTGATTTTGCTCGGCAAATTCACAAAAAACCAAGCAATGTAAATGAAGGTTAAGATCAAAAGAATGCCCAAAACTTTCGGGGCAATCGTATAAGTTTCTTCGCTGACCAATGCAGCTAAAATTGTAATAGGCATTAACCCGGCAAGGTTGGCAAAAGTAAATTTCCAAAATCCCAGCGGGGATGCACCGGCGATGTAATTCCACAAATCGAAGGATGTAATTGGATTTACTTTCAGGAAAAATACTGACCACGCTCCACGCTGAACCATAAAGTCGTTAAACTTTGTCACATATTTTTCTTCGACAAATCGGTCGAGCAATCGTGAGCCGAATTTGTGGCCAATCCAAAACCCAATACTCGATCCGATGAAGTTGCCGAGCATAACCAATAGAATCATATTCCAGACCCCAAAGATTGCCACACCGATTGGGTAAATAAACCAGGACGGGATAAATGCAATCAAAACTTCCAAAATAATCAGCCCACAAAAAATCACCGCCGCCCAGCCACCATTGAAGCCGACCAAATATTGCTGGAACTCAACGGTGTTGTTGGAAAACAAATCGAATACCGCCTGCCCTTTGAAGAACGACCAAAAACCCCACAATAACAACACAGTTAGGGTGATAGTGGCCACGAAATCGATAATTTTTCGAGAGCGTTCGCTCATATAATTTTCTAGTATCATTGTAGCATTGTTTACGCTTACTGCGCGATTGTTACAACCACACAACGAAAAAGCCGCCCTTGTTGTAACAAGAACGGCTCATGTGGTTTTGGAAACTTTGCTTATGGCTTCTGCCAGAGAGTAGGCACTTGGGATGCCTTCTACCGACTCGTTTGGTTTTGAGGGAATTGCCCCAAATTGAGTCAGAGCAGTTCTCGCCCGGCTCCCGGCTGGAACGAACCAGCACGATTTGATGTTGTGAGACAGCAACAGCTGATGGCTGCCCACAACATGAGCCATTCCGCCACTATCGAAGCGCGTAACACCGCTGAGGTCGATAATAGCCATTTTGATGCCAGCTGCAAGAGCGGATTCGATTTCATTCTTGAGGGCATCTTCGGGGTCCAACGACATCATCTCTGAAACAGTGACCACCAAGAGGTCATTATGAACGACGGTGCTAATAAGCAAGCTTGCCTCCTTTGCTTACATTTTACATAAAGCAAGCGCCCAGGACAACATCGTCTATTCTTTGGTTCGGTCCTGATAATTTTCTAGTAAGTGGTCAAATTTTTCGGTTTCGATTGTTTCGCGGATCCGCGTCATGAGATTTAAATAGAATCGGAGGTTGTGCATGGTCGCTAAACGAATTCCGAGTGGTTCTTGTGAGGCCAACAAATGGCGGATATAAGCGCGAGTAAAGTTCATGCAGCCGTAGCAATTACAGGCATTATCAACTGGCGTAAAATCTTCCTTAAATTTTTCGTTCATGATATTCATGGTCACGTAGCCTTCACCTTCGCCTGGTTTGAGGTTAACATAAAACTTTCCATGTCGCGCTTCGCGGGTTGGAATAACACAATCAAAACTGTCGCAGCCAAGTCCCACTGCGCGGACAATTTGTTCCGGCGTTCCCACGCCAAGTAAGTGCTTGGGTTTTTCTTCTTCCAAATGCGGCATGGAATAACTTACGGCGTCATACATTCGCTGTGGGTCTTCACCGCCGTTGGCCACGCCACCAATGCAATAGCCGGGAAAATCGAGACTGCGAATTTCTTCTGCGGATTGTTTTCGTAAATCCGGAAAAATTGCGCCCTGAACAATTCCCCATTGCATTTGACCGGGATTGATAGAATTCGCCACTAATTTTTTATGTTCTTCCTTGGCACGCGCCGCCCACATACTGGTGCGCTCCACCATTGCGCGAACGACTTCCTTGTCGGCCAATGCGCCGGGAAACTCATCCAAAACAAGTGCTATGTCTGAACCCAAATTCAATTGGATCTGCACGGATTTTTCTGGCGTCAAAATAAAAGTGCTGCCATCAACTTCGGACTGGGATTGCACGCCGTTATCGGAAGTCTTAACCATTTTGGCCAAAGAAAAAACTTGGAACCCGCCGGAGTCGGTAAAAATTGCGGATTTCCAGTTCATGAACTTGTGCAGGCCGCCGGCTTTGGCAATCAAAGCGTCACCCGGCCGCTGCCACAAATGGTAAGTGTTGGCTAAAATCATTTCCGCGCCCCAAAATTTTAATTCTTCCGCGGCAATGGATTTAATGGCACCCTTAGTGCCAATGGGGTTAAACACCGGTGTCTTCACATCACCATGCGCCGTGTGAATGACCCCCAGCCTGGCCTTGCTCTTTGAATCTTTTTTGAGAATTGTAAATGACATATGTATCGAAATTGGTTACCATCCCGAATTTGACCCGTCTGACGGGTCTTGTTTCGGGATCCAAAATAAGATCCTGACATTCGTCAGGATGGATTAAATCAACAGAATTAGTTTAACATTTTTTGGATAAAAAAACACCCGGGATCACCATGAATGGGATCCCGGGGTCGTGTAGTCGACGCTCGGAAGAAGCTTGGTTCTGGCACGGGCAGATGTCTGCTTGACCTTTAACCGCTTAAATCTTGAACGCTTCATCTCCAGCTCGTCAGTCGTGGAGAGATGGTCTCGAAAACAATTCGGACAATTCCCCTCAAAGTAGTAAAATCCATCCTTGGCAGGAGCGGCCCGGAACTCGTCACTTACGCCCGGGATTAGCTTTGAAAGGTTGAGGGAACTCTTGCATCTCGTGCACTGGAACATCATGTACGGAAAATTGTCGCCGGACTTGCAGTGCGGACACAAACCGTCCGGATTTTCCATCCGCTCCTTGTTTAAGAACACCAAGCCGCAGTTCTCGCAAAGGTATTCTTGTTCCGGGTCCTTGCAAGCCATCGGCACTTTTGGCTTCGCCACGATCACCTCCTTGATCTTAAACGGGATTATACAGTATGGCCGAAATAAAACAAAACGCCGGGAGGTGAGTACCTACCCGGCGTTGCGAAAGTTGAAAACGGTTTAGAGGAAGCTCGTCCATGCGTAGACGATGGCACCGGCCAAAACTGCTGCCTTGGCGAAATTCTGTAGACGACCCTTGAGGTTGTCCGCGAAAGTCCTTCTGCGAAGTTCCTCAAGATTGTCAGCCCAGTACCGAACGCAGGCTTGACGACGATCATCCGTCGCCTCGTCCCACGAACTGTACGCTTCTTCGACCTCGAATTCCGTGATTCCCATGATCCTCGCCACGAACTTGGTCATGTTCTTTCGATTCATTCGCGCCTTGATCTTTTCGATATCGATCGGACGATCGAGGATGGTGAATACCATGATCGCCATGGGACAAACGACGTTGCCTCCATTCGGATCGTACCAGTCGCCGTGAGCGAGTTTTTCGGCGGAAGTCAGCGCGACCAGACAAGCTTCCTGGTGCTCGGCCGCGACGAGTACTGTTGGCACATCTCGCATGTACATCAGATCCTCCGTTTCTGTTTCAGCCTATGCAAGTTAAAGAAATGATACCAACCAGTTTCCTTTCTGGCAAACAAAACCTCTGCCATAAGTCTAACAATGGCAGAGGCCTTCCTCATGACTTCTAGAGCTTCTTGATAGAGGACAGCTTCTCGATCGCAGCGCGCAGCTGTTCCGAGAAGATACCCAATTGTTCCGAAGGAATCTCGTCGTCACCGGGTATGCTGTAGGGTCGTTTGAACTGGAATTCTCCTTCAAGTGGGAAGGGCAGCACAAACTTAGGTCCAAAATTCGCCACAGGACCCGCGGCTCCGAAGGGATTAGGGCAGACTTCCGGATCTCCCATTGCCGTCATCCACAGGACATGAAGCTTGATCCGGAGCATGTAGGTCTTAACTTCGAACTTTTCGATGACCCACGTGCCGGTCTGTGACCAGATGCGACCTTGGGCAACCACTGGTGAAGGCACTTCGACTTCCATTAATGCACTCTCCAGCATGCCCGTCACGTACTCAATGACCTGCCCGTGATGCAGCTTCACCAGGTACTCTTTCACCTTGGGATCATCGTTTCGAATGACCGGATTCACTTCTACCCGGCTTAGTTCTGAAGGCTTGGATTTCTTTTTCCCCTTTGCCATCCGTTCCTCCTTGTTCGCAAATGATAGCAGATCCCTGATTATTTTCCCATCCCGAACTTATTTCGGGATCTTTTTTTAAGAGATCCTGAAATGAATTCAGAATGGTATTAATAATCCCCGCTCGTGCGGAGATTAAATTACTTAGGAGTGCCTTTTGATTTCCTGTTATTCCATTTTTCTTTCCATTTGTCCCAGAAGGTTAAGCGGATGCCCCAGATTCCAAATCCAAAAAAGATTAACCATGAACCGGGAGTTAATGGAGTGACTAATGCAACCAGACCGATCAAAATTAAAACGATGCCAAGAATTCTTTTGGCTAATGATGCTTGTGACGGGGTAAATTCAAAAATATCTTTCCAATTCATGCAATAAGGATACCACCCTGCATACTATTGTTCAATGAGACAAAATAAAAAAGGGTGCCGATCCTGGGAACATCCCAAGCTTCCGGCACCCTGCCCAGCTATCCCGTTCCTGCGTTTAAAACGGGAGTCACCAAACCTCAATCTTGTAGTTCAAGGTCCAACGATCAGCTTTGGATCCTTTTCGCCCAACGCCAACGCATCAACCTTCTTGCACTCAAAAGGCTCTGCGATCAGACGACCCGCCTTGTCCGTTGTAATCCGAATGGACGCTTTTCCACGATGCACAACAACGGTGTCGCCCTCATCCGTATCAACAACCAACGGTGTCTTCTTCACCATTGTGATAACCATGATTCCTCCGTACTTGAGGAACATCATACCACAGATCCGAATGACGGACTATGGTTCAATTGGAGCCAAGGGTGGTTTCGGTGTAAGCGGGGCTTTTAGATTCTCAATAAAGTAGTCTCCGTCTTCATCAATATTAATAACTCGGGCAGCACCGTCTAAGTCCTGTTCAATGCGAGGAGCACCGACATAGAAGATACGGCTAGCACCATCAGCCTTCACTTTAAGTAAATCAGAACTGTTAATCCGAGCTCGGGTTGCACCATCGGCATCAATATCCGCAGACTTGCCCACCAATTCGATTCCGTTAAAACTGGATGCGCCGTCAATCTTCAAAACCACAGTTGGAGCTGTACCAAACAAAGTTGCTCGCGACGCACCGTCCATGCCTGCGGTCAAAGTACCAGTTAGTTTAAGTCCCATGTTCAAGCGCGACGCGCCATCTAAATTGACTTCAAAATCTTTGGTAGCAAATTCCGCAGACTCAATCCGCACCGCACCGTCGGCTATGACCGACGTCAGTTGCGGCATGGTGATATCAACCGTTACCGGCTCGTCCCAACAAATAAAACAAAAATGGTTACGGGAATCTTGTCGCATCTTCAGGGCGTCTTCGAATTTCTCAACTTGGAATGATTCCATATCAATCTGCCGGCCATGGGCCACAACAGAATAATCTTTCCCCTGTTTAATATTCACGCGCACTGCACTCGACACGGCCAATTTGGTAAAGTCACTAATCTCGTATATTTCGGAAACCTGCTGGACTTGCGGCAAACTTTCGTAGCGGGCTTTTAATTCCGGACCGAATCGGCTGGCCACAACGCCACCAGTCATCAAAAATACAAACCAAGCCACAGCCAAACCAATTATCATGGCAACCTTAATAGTACTTTTACCGCGGACCAAAGAAATACCAAGCATCAACATCAAATACAGCGGGATGATGACAATGGCAAAGGCCAAGAGCAACAATCCAACATATTGCCACCCAGTGACAATCTGCGACAACGGCAAATCCATGTATTCGGAATTGCGGTTGAACAATGCCACGGCAAACGCAAACGTTGTGGCGACAATGCTAACCGTTGTGGCAAAGGTCACAACAACCCCTATAAACTTTACTATAATTGTAAACAGCAAACGGATTAATCGACCCAGTCCTACAAAGAATCTTTTAAAAAAATTGCTGTTTTTGGCGTCATTGATTCTATCCTTTACAGTTTTCTGAATTCCGGATAAATCTACACCTTGCCCGCGCATCTGCGATTTTTGTTCCGCAGTTTGGGCTGACGGCGTTAAGACCCACATGATAATATAGATAACTACCCCTGCGCCACCCGACAAAGTAATCAGCACAAACAACAATCGGAACAGAATTGGATCAACACCAAAGTAAGCGCCCAAACCAGAAGACACACCGCCAACCATTCCGTTTTGTTCGTCCCTGAACAATCTTTTGCCAGACTTTGTCTCTTCAGTTTTTTCGGGTTGTTCCGCGCCGGAATCAAAATCTTCAACCCGGCCCATACTTTTAATCAGCTTCTGGACCTCATCCAAGGTTACAATCTTATCCTTTAATTTATCCTTGCCAGACAAAAATTGTTCCGCCATGCGCGATTCCATATCCGAAATAATCTCATCCTTATTTGGATCCGCAGCAAAATGATTTTTAATAGATTTTAAATATTCATCGAGTACCACAAAAGCATCGTCCTCGATGTAGAAGATGGAACCTCCTATATTGATGCTAATTGTTTTTTTCATACGATTTGATTAATTGGTTAATAGATTTATTTAAATTTTCCCAGTTGTCCGTAAGATTCTTTAACGTTTCCTTGCCCTTATCTGTTAGCGAATAATATTTGCGCGGCGGCCCAGAATCTGATTCGTTCCATTTATAACTTAACAGCCCAGTAGTTTTAAGTCTGCTAAGCAGCGGGTATAAAGTTCCTTCGACCACAATTAAATCAGCTTCTTTAAGCTGATTTAAAATATCGGTGGCATAAACCTCACCGCGGCCAATAATGAGCAAAATGCAGAACTCCAAAGTTCCTTTGCGCATCTGGGCCTTATTGTTTTCTAGGTCTGTTTCTGGGGTTTTCATATATAAACCCAGTATAAACTATAAGTACCTTGCAATGCAAGGTACTATGTGTGGATAATTACTGTTCCATCATTTTAATAAACAAACCACGATTGTCTCGAAGTTGTTGCAGTAATGCTCCGTTAATCAAAACAATATCTTTTTTCTTGGACGCCCAGTCCACTGCCCTACTACTAAACCTACTTGTTGTAAAAATAAAAACCTTATCATATCCACCGTACGACTTTACTCCATACATATCCCGGACAACAGTTTCATCTACGTTTCGCCACTTGCCGTATTTTTTACACTGAACACAAAATCTTTTTCCTTTATATTTAACTTCTACATCAATACCATGATCAAACCCAGTTTTAGCCTCACGTTTAGATAAAACTGCTTCAGCGCCAGCATTTATAAAAAGACCTTGCACCCAAACTTCGAATGCTTCCGGAGTTAAGCCTTTAATTAAATTATGGACTCTTCCGTGCTTTAACATTAAAGTTCTTGCGCGCTTCTTTCTGTATTCATATCGAAGCAATAATAAAAGGATGATAAACAAAATTATCATTCCTAGTGCTATAGCAAGATTAAGTGAACTGATTCCTGAACTATTTTGTAATGACGGATTTAAATATGTAGTCATAAAAAAGGTGAAGGCACTCCTGCAGCGCAGAAGTGCCTTATGGGATTAGGCAAGGCCTAGGTCGAAAGAAGCGAGAACTCGCCTCAACCAGTCAATGGTCTTATCATCAACTTGAGGGATTCTTTTCAGATCCCTGACCAACACACCTGCCACATCCCGAACATAGACGTAGCCTCGCTGCCTCAGCACACCCAATCGAGGGCGGCCCTCCGGAAATTTCATCCGAAGCATTACGAGTGATAGATCGCGTGGATCTCTCAGCTTCTTCATTTTGACTCCTTTGTTGAAAGGTAGTGAAATCCACGAGGGATTTCACAAGGTATCAAAATGAGAATTCAGCCAAAACGGCCAACGTCTCTATGTGTCCCCCTGCGGATTTCTGTCTATAAGATAGTAATAAGCTTCCGCTTTGTCAAACAAAAAGAGCGCTATAGCGCTCTTTTTTAAATATTCGTGTCTTCCTGCGAAACGGGGGCCGCCGCGACGTGGGCCACGGTCGTTGCTACCTCGATCATCTCGTCGTGGTCCGCGGTCGTGTGGTCGGTCGTCGATTGTGCCGCCTTCTGGGCGAGGCAACATGACTTTGTGACTAAGATTGATTCGGCCCATGTGGTCGATCTCAACAACTTTAACTTCCAATTCATCGCCGATTTTTACAACATCTTCTACTTTGCCAACGCGCTGCCAGGCCAATTCAGAAATATGACACAAGCCGTCATGGCCCGGGGTCAACTCAACGAAAGCACCAAAGTCCATGATGCGGTTAACTTTTCCCTTAAAGACTTCACCAATTTTAATTTCGCGAGTAAGATTATGAATCCAATCAATCGCCTTCTTTGAACCTTCGGCATCGTTGGACGTAACCATAACCAAACCGGAATCTTCAATGTCAATCTGCACGCCGGTTTCGGCAATAATTTTATTAATGACCTTACCGCCGGTTCCAATAACGTCGCGGATTTTTTCTGGGTTAATCTGCAAAGTGGTAATGCGCGGAGCATACTTGGACATTTCGGCGCGAGGTTGGGCAATAGCTTTTTGCATGACAGAAAGAATGTGCAAGCGGCCGGCTCGGGCTTGAGTCAGCGCGTCAGCCAAAATTTCTACGGTCAGGCCTTTGGTCTTGTTATCCATTTGCATGGCAGTAATGCCTTTTTCGGATCCGGTAACTTTAAAGTCCATGTCGCCGTTACCATCTTCAATACCTTGAATGTCAGTGAGAACTTTATACTTGCCGCTGGCCGGATCAAAAACCAATCCCATGGCCACACCACCAATCATGTCGGTGATTGGAACCCCGGCATCCATTAATGCCAAAGATGAGCCGCAAGTCGAAGCCATAGATGTGGAACCGTTTGAACCCAAAGCTTCGGAAACCAATCGCAAAGTGTAAGGGAATTTTTCCTTTTCTGGAATAACCGGTTCGATTGCTCGTTCTGCCAAAGCGCCGTGTCCGATTTCGCGTCGGCCCGGGCCGCGGATAGGAGCAACTTCACCAACTGAATATCCTGGGAAATTGTAGTGATGAATGTAACGCTTGGTTGTGCCGTCGACACCAAAGTCTTCCATGCCATCCAAAATTTGAGCGTCGCCAGAAGAACCTAGGGTAACAACAGTAAGAATTTGGGTTTCGCCGCGATTGAACAAAGCAGAACCATGCACGCGAGGGAGCACGCCAACTTTACATGAAACTTCGCGAGTCACGTTAAGTGGTCGTTCGTCTATGCGTCGTTCTTTTTCTAAGATGTTCTTGCGAATAACTTTCTTTAAAACTTTTTCAAAGGCAAGTTTAGTGTGAGACTTAATGTTGAGCTCTGTATTGTCTTTAAACTTTTCTGCCACAGCAACTGCAACATCTTCGGCAATTTTAGCAATGCGTCGTTCGCGTTCAGCTTTATCGAATGTTCCGTACATTTCGGCGTCGAGTCGTGGTTCGGCAATTGCCTTAACTTCCGCCAAAACTTTTTCATCTGGCAAAACGAGTTTTACTTCCAATTTTGGAACACCAAGTTGTTTAACCAACTTGTTTTGAAGTTCAATTAATTCGCCCAATGGTTTTTGAGCAAACTTAATGGCTGCGGCCATGTCGGCTTCGGTAATTTGTTTAGCGCCAGCTTCCACCATCATAATATGTTCGCCGGTTCCAGAAACAACTAAATCTAAGTCGCCATTCTTACGATCTTCGTAAGATGGATTGATTTGAAATTCACCATTTAAGCGGCCAACACGAACAGCGGCAACTGGACCTTCAAATGGAATGTTAGACATGCCAAGTGCGGCAGATGCGGCATTGATTGCCATAACATCTGGATCATTTACTTCATCAAGAGAAAGTGTAGTGGCAACAATTTGAACATCATTGCGCATGCCGTCTTGGAATAGTGGGCGCAAAGATCGGTCTAAAAGACGGCCAGACAAAACTGCTTCGTCTGTAGCACGGCCTTCACGCTTAATAAAGCGAGAGCCTTTGATTTTTCCCGCGGCATAAAGTCTTTCCTCATAATCAACAAGTAATGGAAAGTATTCCATTCCGTCGCGAATATTTTTGCCCATTGTTGCGGTAACCAAAACCACCGTGTCGCCAAGTTGCGCGACAACGGAACCGTTGGCCTGTTGGGCCAACTCACCGGCTTCGAGCGAGAATTTCTTCCCGGCTAGATCCAGCTCTACCTTTGTATTCTTCATTGAGAACCTTTTGTTTCCGCTGTTGTATCTAGTAACACAAGTCATACAAGATCGCCTTCTTTGTCATTGCGAGGAGCCGAAGGCGACGTGGCAATCTTTTTCATAGAAATGATTGCTTCGCTTCGCTCGCAATGACAGGAGATGAGCTTGTATCACCTGTGCGTTCTATCTACTTGGCGGAATTAATTATTTTTATACTTAAGGCCATAAAGCAAACGCGTTATGGCCTTAGATAATTTATACGTTCAATTTAAGCTTGGCAACCAATTTATCCCAGCGCTTTTCGTCTTCGGCTTTAAGATAACGGAGCAAGCGTCGGCGATTACCAACCATTTTGAGCAATCCTCGGCGGGAATGGTTGTCTTTCTTATGTTCTTGCAAATGCTCAGAAACCTTTTCGATTTCTGTGGTCAAAATTGCAATCTGGACTTCTGGCGAACCAGTGTCGTCCTTGTGCACTTGAAACTTCTTAATAATCGCTTCTTTTTCCTTTGGAGTTAACATGTGTTTCCTTTGTCACGCAGCGGCCAGGACAAGCCACTCGTCGAATTAATTAAAGTTACTTTACCACATTTTTCCCTTTTTCGCAAATGTCGCACAACCAATACTTTTTTGCATTGTACGACAATGCTATAATTAATATATGAACTGGATCCTGACCTCCGTCAGGATGACAATACTTATGCCTGAAACTAAAATCACCAAATTAGACCGCTATTACATTCAATTCCTGGAATATATGGAAATTGAACGTAACCGATCCAAGCTTACCTTGCGAAATTACGACCACTATCTTAAACGATTTGTGGAGTTTTGTAAGTCTCAGGGCGTCACTGACCCCGAAGACGTTGATTTGGAATTAGTCCGTTCATTCCGCTTATACTTAAACCGCTTAACCGAAAAGAATAAATCGCTCAAGATAATTACCCAGAATTATCACTTAATCGCCATTCGAAGCTTTTTAAAGTATTTAGCCCGCCGCGACATTAAATCTTTAGCTGCGGAAAAGATAGAATTGCCAAAAACACCCTCGCGATCTGTGAGTTTTTTGGAAGTCGACGAAGTCGAACGGTTACTCGACGCCACGAACCAGGAAAAGGATAAATTGACCAGATTGCGCGACCGCGCAATTCTTGAACTGTTATTTTCCACTGGCCTGCGTATTTCAGAACTCGTTAGTCTCAAGAAGGACCAAGTAAACATTAAGCGCGGCGAATTTTCTGTCCGCGGTAAAGGCGACAAAATGCGCTTGGTATTTTTATCTGACCGCGCCAAGAATGCACTTGAAGCTTATGCCAAAGCTCGCACTGACAATTCCAAAGCAATTTTCATCCGTCACGATTCTAAGGAATCCGTAGAACAACAAATGAAATCTTTGGACAAACCAATGCCTGGATTAACCCCACGCACGGTTCAGCGATTGATAATAAAATATCAACTGCTTGCCGGAATTACAAAAAGTATCAGTCCACATACTTTACGCCATTCATTTGCTACGGACATGCTGGCCAATGGTGCAGACTTGCGATCAGTCCAAGAATTGCTAGGTCATGCCTCAATTTCGACTACACAAATTTATACTCACTTAACCAACAAACGTTTACGGGATATTTACGACAAATTCCACAATCAAAAGCATTAGTTCAGATCCTGACATTCGTCAGGATGGGTAAAAACATAACCCCATCCTGAATTTATTTCAGGATCTCAATCAGATCCCAAAACAAGACCCGTCTGACGGGTCAAGTTCGAGACGAAAAAAAACAACATGCAATCGCGGACTTGATCCGCGATCTAAATAAAAATCCCCGTTCTTGACCCGTGTGACGGGTTTCGCGGGGATTGCTTTTTTATTCCTGTTTATACTCTCACGACTTCGCGTTCTTTGCTAGCGATTTGCTGGCGCCACAGCGCGTAGTACAAGCCTTGTTCTTTGAGTAACTGGTCGTGGTTACCCGACTCAACGACTTTCCCCTTTTCCAAAACAAAAATTTTGTCTGCATGAGAAATGGTCGATAACCGATGCGCCACCAAAATCGTAATCAATTCCGGATGCGCTTTTTCAATGTCTTTAATTGTCGTGGTGATTGATTCTTCTGTAATTGAATCTAAACTAGAGGTAGCTTCGTCGAAAATAATAATTTCCGGATTACGCAACAATGCACGGGCAATAGCTAAGCGCTGTTTTTCGCCGCCAGAAATCTTAAGTCCACCTTCGCCGATTTTAGTATCCAAGCCCTTGTCGCCGCGTTGCAGTAAACTATTAGCTGCCGAAGCATTCAAAGCTTGGACACATTCTTCATCAGTGGCCTTTGGGCTAGCGAACAATAAATTCTCTCGGATTGTTCCAGCAAACAATTGGGTGTCCTGGGCTACTAACCCTAATTTCTTGCGGATCTGTTCAAAGTCTAACCGGGACGTGTCTGTGTCATTGAATTTAATTTGGCCTTTGGTTGGCTTATATAAACCAACGATCAACTTTACCATTGTGGTTTTGCCACTACCAGATGGGCCAACAAATGCCACGGTGTCACCGGATTTAATTTCGGTTGTGACATTTTCCACGGCTGGTGATTGAGTTGGATCATAACCAAACGAAACATCCTCAAATTTAATGGAATTGATTTTGGTTAAGGCAACCGGCTGTTCTGGTTTTGGTTCTGGCTTAACTTTAAGAATTTCATCCAAGCGTTCCAAACTGGCCGATGCTTCCTGGTATTGTTGAATGACATCGCCAAACTGCCCCAATGGCATGAAGATTGTGAAGGAATAGAAAAGTAATGTGAAAAATTCCCCCAAAGACACAGCGCCGGTATAAACCAACCACATCAGTAATAAAGACAATAATGATCGCAGAGCGTTAACAGTCGTGCCCTGGATAAAACTAAATGTTCGGATAATTTTAATTTTTTCCAATTCCAATTTGAGGATTTGGTCGTTGGTGTCGTTTAGGCGTTTGATTTCCTGATTTTCCAAACCTAAACTTTTTACCAATTCCACGTTGCGGATAGTTTCGGTTGTGGCTCCAGCCAAACTCGCCGTCTCGCGGATAATGCGCATTTGCGCAGCCTTGATCCGGCTGCTAATTAAATATGTTGCAGTGCCCAAAATCGGGATAATAAGGAAGTAGCCCAAGCCAATCATCCAATGAACGTAAAAGGCATATCCCAAAACCACCAAAATTCCAACCATAGAGAAGAACAGAATGTTGACACTGCTGGTGATTAACATTTGGGCATCGGTCCGAGCCTTTTGAAGCTTCTGCAGATATTCACCGGAACGCTGGTCTTCAAAAACGGCGTATGGCAAAGAAAACGAATGCTGCACGCTGTGGGCATACATTTTGGTGCCGACGTTCTGCACAACAACATTCAAATAGTAATCCTGGAAATTTTTGGCAACGCGGGATACAAAAGCTACGCCGACACCGCCCAACAGCAATAATCCCACGCCGGAAACAAACTCTGTTTGAGAAATTTCGTTGATCCGCGACAAATATTTATCAACGGTTAATCGGAACAGCTGTGGATCCAACAATGAAAAAACCTGGTTGATAATAGCCAGGAACAGTGCGCCGAATAGAGTCTTTTTATAATTTTTTAGAAAATTCCAAAGTAATCTCATGGCGTTTATTATTCCATATTATCTTGAATATGGCAATGTTCTGATGATTAAAGATCCCGAAACTAGTTCGGGATGGGTAACCATCCTGATCGATAAGTCAGAATGACGTTAGAGGTTGATACGCTATTTCTTCTTCCTTATCAAGCGGGCGACAATAAGTCCGGTGATGAGACCGATGACCAAATAAACAACTGACGGCAAAGATCCGCCACTTGGAGCATTATCGCCAATCACTGGCGCGGTAACATTCAAGGTCAAATCAGTTTGGACAATTGTTTTTTGATCCTTCTGGTAATTGACTGTCAACAAATATTCGCCGGCTCTTGGAAAAGTATAGGTCATAATTGCGGCATTCAAACCTTGTCTCGGTAAAGTTGCAATAAACACTGGTTCCGAATCATGCTCAAACTTAACCCAGACGACATCGAAATCAATTAGCTTTTTGTCGGTCGCGCCAAAAACAGAAAAATCAAAACGATTTGAATCCCCTAAACTCAAAATCGGATTAGTGTAACCAATGTCGACTAAGTAGTTGTCGACAATCTTTTCGACATAACCGCCGCTGCCATGTGCACCAACAAAAAGAGGCATGGCTAGCAAACCCAAGATTAAGATGATTTTTGATTTCCAATGCTTCATAAAGATAATTAATTGTACCGCATTTTATGCCGAACCACCAACTTTGCAAAAACTTGCAGTTTGTGGTGTAAATTTAACTAGCGTGTTAAAATAGAGCCAAGCAAATGACTAATAAAGAAACTAAAACAAAAGTTATTACAGTTGCCATCTTCGCGGCAATTTTGGTCGCTTTTTTTGCCCTGCTAATCGGTGACAACAACGTCGCGTTGCTCAACCCAAAAGGAATTATCGCCGCCCAACAAAAATCTCTGATAATTACTTTAATTGGCCTAATGCTGATCATTGTTATTCCCGTTCTGACGGCAACATTTTTTATTTCTTGGAAATACCGCGAAGGTAATCCTGCCTCTGAATACACTCCCAACAAAGTTAACACGCTCACCCAACAACTGACATTATGGAGCTTCCCTGTCGTCATCATTTTTTTTATGAGCATAATCATGTGGCAAAGCACTCATAAATTGGATCCGTTCAAACCAATTGCTTCTGCCAACAAACCAATAACAATCCAAGTCGTGGCTTTACAATGGAAATGGTTATTTATTTATCCGGAACAGCAAATTGCCACAATAAACTTTGTCCAATTCCCCGAGCAGACCCCAATTAACTTTGAACTGACCGCCGACGCGCCAATGAATTCGTTTTGGATTCCGCAATTGGGCGGGCAAATGTATTCCATGCCTGGCATGAAAACGCATTTGAATTTGATGGCAACTGAACAAGGGGAATTTGCAGGATCTGCCGCGGAAATTAGCGGCAGCGGATTTGCCGGCATGAAATTTGTTGCCAAATCCAGTTCGCAACAAGATTTTGATCAATGGATAAAATTTGTAAAAAATTTCAATTCTGCGTTGGACATGGAAGCTTATGAACAAATATCCGAACCTTCGGAATACGACCCCGTTGCCTACTATTCCGTGGCCGAAGAAAAGTTATTCGATAATGTTATGATGCAATTCATGCCGCAAGAATCTCACATGCAAACACACAGTATGCTCGACACGATTCCCGTTCCCCTCCCTCCAAAACCAATTAACACACTATAAATGTTTGGCAAACTCACATTAGCAGCGCTCCCACACGAATGGTTCACGATTGGCGGCACATTGTTTATGGCCGCATCGGGAATCGTGCTTTTTGCCGCGTTGACCTACTACAAAAAATGGGGCTGGTTGTGGAATGACTGGCTGACTTCCACTGACCCAAAAAAAATCGGGATCATGTACGTCATTGTTGCGGCCGCGATGTTTGCGCGCGGCGCCTTGGATGCGGCCATCATCTGGTTTCATCAAGCAATTTCGGTTGGACCAAATTCAGGATTGATGGACGCCGATCATTTTCAGCAAATCTTTACCGCCCATGGCGACATCATGATCTTTTTCGTGACCATGGGATTTTTGTTTGGTTTGCTTAACTACATTGTTCCGCTGCAAATTGGCGCGCGCGACGTGGCCTTCCCGTTCCTGAACACTTTAGGATTCTGGTTGTTTGTTGCCGGAGCGATTCTCATTAATTTATTCTTTGTCCTTGGCGGGGATTTTGCGGCCACGGGTTGGCTGGCGCAGGCGCCACTGTCGGAACTGGAATTCAGCCCCGGGGTCGGCGTGGATTATTGGATCTGGAGTTTGCAGGTTTCCGGACTCGGTACGCTGTTGGGCGGCATTAATTTATTAGTGACGATTTTAAAAATGCGCGCGCCAGGCATGACGCTCATGAAAATGCCGTTGTTTGTTTGGACCACGCTCTGCAGTATGGTCTTAGTCACGACAATTTTCCCAATCCTGACCATGACTATCTTCCTATTGTTCGTGGACCGGTATTTTGGCATGCACTTTTTTACTACCACCGGCGGCGGCAATCCAATGATGTACACCAACTTAATTTGGATGTGGGGCCATCCGGAAGTTTATGTTTTAATTTTACCGGCGTTTGGGATTTATTCGGAAGTTGTCCAAACCTTTAGCCAAAAACGGTTAGCTGGTTACGTGTCGCTGGTTTGCGGCGCAATCGGCATTTCCATATTGGCGCTTGTCGTTTGGTTGCATCACTTCTTTACCATGGGCGCCGATTCCAATGTCAACGCCTTCTTTGGATTGATGACTATGCTCATTGCTATTCCGACTGGTGTGCAAATTTTGAGCTGGCTAGCCACAATGTATAAAGGCAGGATCAAATTCACAACGCCAATGAAATGGTTTTTGGGATTCGTCAGCACTTTTACTTTTGGCGGCATGGCCGGACTGTTGTTAGCCGCGCCTCCTGCCGATTTCCAACTACATAACAGTTTATTTTTGGTCGCACACGTCCACACCATGATTGTCGGCGGCGCCCTGTTTGGAATTTTTGCCGGAATTATTTATTGGTTTCCAAAAGTTACCGGCTTCAAGCTTAACGAAAAAATCGGCAACTACGCATTTTGGTTTTGGCTGGTCGGGTTTTTCCTGTCCTTTACCCCACTTTATATTTTGGGGTTGATGGGCGCCACACGCCGCTTGGACCACTATGAAGCATCAACCGGTTGGCAACCGCTGTTTATTGTTTCGGCCATCGGTTTGGTTGTCATTGCCATTGGTTTTGGTTTGCAGCTGTTGCAAATTTTCGTCAGCTACCTGCAGCGCAAACAAAATGCCGACACCACGGGCGATCCATGGAACGGCCGAACACTGGAATGGATGACCCAGTCCCCGCCGCCGGTTTATAATTTTGCGATTGTGCCTCATGTAGAATCCCGCGAACCGCTGTGGGACTTGAAGCAGGCAGGAGGCAGAAGGCAAGAGACAGGACAATACGAAGATATTCATATGCCAAAAAATACACCGCTGGGAATTTATACTGCCGGTTTTGCTTTCTTAATTGGTTTTGCTTTTATTTGGCACATTACTTGGTTGGTCATCGTCGGGTTAATCGGCGCCGTTGCCTGCATGATTTGGCGAACATTTGATGATGAGACGGAATATAAAATTAAAGCCTCAGAACTGGCAAAAATGGAATCAAAACGAAACCTATGATGCACACCGATGCCGGCCATAAAAATGTTTTAGGATTTTGGATCTATTTAATGACCGATCTTTTGATGTTCGCGGTTTTGTTTGCAACCTACGCCGTGTTGCGCACTAGCACGTTTGGCGGCCCGACCGAAAATGAATTGTTCAGCCTGCCCTTTGTTTTGATCGAAACCATGATCCTTCTAACCAGTAGTTTTACTGTCGGCGTGGCAATCCTAAACGTTGATCGCGAAAAAAATGCCATAAGGCACGTTGCAACTTGGCTCATCATTACTTTCGTGCTTGGTGTTTCGTTCTTGGCCATGGAACTCGACGAATTCGGAAAACTTATTGCCGACGGCCACAACTGGCAATCGAGCGCTTTCTTGTCGTCATTCTTTTCCTTGGTTGGCACCCATGGCTTGCACATTGCCAGCGGTTTGCTCTGGATCCTGATCATGCTGGTTAAAATGTGGCAGCGCGGAGAAATCAACCACAACACCGCCCGGCAAATTACTTTACTAAGCTTATTCTGGCACTTCCTGGATGTCGTTTGGATCTTCATTTTTAGTTTTGTTTATCTAATGGGAGTAGGCTTATGAACCACGCCAAATTAAAATCCTATATTTTTGGATTCCTATCTTCAGTCATCCTTACCTTGCTAGCCTATTCTTTGGTCAATTTAAACTTGGCCAGTGGGCCGCAATTGACGATTGGCATTATGAGCCTGGCCTTTATTCAAGCGTTAGTCCAGTTAGTTTTCTTTTTGCATCTGGGCCGCGAGCAGAGTCCAAAATGGAATCTGGCCGTATTCCTTTCCACCGCGTCCATGATTTTTTTGGTCATTTTTGCCTCGATTTGGATTATGAACAGTTTAAATTACCGCCACGCCCATCCGGATGACGTCACAAATTATATTCTGGAACAAGAAGGAATCCATTAATGGTCCGCGTCTACTATAATTTGGCCAAGCCTGGTCTTGTTTACGGCAACTGCCTCACCGGCATGGCCGGTTTTTTATTAGCCTCTCAGGCTCATGTCAATTTTCTGCTCTTGCTCGAAACCATTGCAGGACTTGGATTGGTCATGGCTTCGGCCTGTGTCCTCAATAATGTTTATGACGCGGATATTGATTCCAAAATGGAGCGAACCAAAACCCGGGCCACGGTCACCGGTGAAATTTCCAAATTCAACGCATCGATTTACGGAATTTTGCTCGGCCTTGCCGGCTACTCATTACTTTATTTCTATACCAATCTTTTGACGGTTGGCGTTGCCGCAGTCGGGACCATTGTTTACCTGCTATTTTACTCTCCGTTCAAACGCCGTTCGACAATGGCCACGATTGTCGGTGGCCTTTCCGGCGCCACCCCGCCGGTAATCGGGTACTGTGCCGTTACTAATAATTTTGATTTAGGTGCGCTGCTACTTTTCCTCATTTTATTTTTCTGGCAACTGCCGCACTTTTATGCTATCTCCATTTACCGGCTTGGTGATTATACCGCTGCGGCCGTGCCCGTCATGTCTGTAAAAAAAGGAATTCGAGTTACCAAATTTAATATTCTTGTTTGTGTGATTGGATTTATTGCCTCTACTATATCGCTCAAACTCTACGGTTACATTGGTCTGGTTTCAATAATCATTGTAGGGATTGTCAGTTTGAATTGGCTCCGTCTTGCCTTAAAGGGTTTCAGCGCAGAAAATGATGTAAAGTGGGCAAGGAAAATGTTTTTCTTTTCCTTGATTGTCCTGCTAACTCTTTCGGCCATGCTTTCTCTAGACGCGCTACTGATTTAATGATGGTATAATATTTATATGTTACTAACTATCCACATCATCACTGCCACAATCAATTTGATCCTTGCTGGGGTTTTGTACTTTAGGCCATCGGAATCAAAGCTATACACGACCTATTTCATGACTGCGGCCATGTTAGCCACAGGCACTGCCCTGGTTTTTGCCAAACCTGTCCACATCACCCAAACCTGCCTTACCGGCCTGGCTTACTTAAGCCTGATCACTTATAATGTTGTTTCCGCCAGAAAACGAATGGCTCAACAATAATAATCAAGAAACAAATCCCAAAGGACAAATAAGCTCCAACCTTCAATACCCAATCTCTAATTGGGTATTTTATATTGATAATTGAGTATTATTTGAGATTTGATTATTGTTTTTTGGTGATTATTTATCCACAGCACTTTTTCTTGACGATTAAATAAGAATTTAATATCTTAATTTCTTATTTAAAAATAAACCAATGTGGTACGCCAACGATAATTACTCAAAAGAAGAACAACTAATTTTAATGGAATTGGAATACGATTTGTTTCGCTGCAACCCTGGTCTTCGGGCCATGTGGCAGGATAATTTTCAGGAATATTTCCGTGGCACACTCAACGAGGAATATTGGAAGTACCGCGAGCGGGCGTGGTTGAGCAAACAAAAACTAAAAGGAAAACGTTTTGGTTTTAAAGATTATGAATGCGCCCATGCTATCGAAGAAATTATCCAATTGTCTACGCCCGATTCCGAAAACTTGGATTCTGTAACAGATGATCCTGATTTTGAGAAAAAAATAAAAGCCGTTTTCAAGAAAACGGACAGTAAACTTTTACGTTGGGCCAGGGGTTGGGCCGATTCCCTCATTCCTAAATTAGAAGTCCTCTACCAGGAATCAAACAACATCAATTGCTTTCGAATTTTAGTGAACGCACCCTATATCCCGTCGAAAATTGTTTTTGCTTCCGTAGAAAATTACCGTGACTCAAAATTCGAATGCGATTTGCAATGGCGGACGGATAAAATTGGCTACAGCCTGGCACTCGCCTCCTTGCGTCGTTGCTTGGAATCTTTGCAGGTATTACATTCGCATCCTAAGACCGAATGCAAATTAAATTACAAAGAATTACTGGTTAAGGGCTCGCATCTCGAAAATCTTATCCATGATGAGCTATCAAAAATAATTTTGGCTGTGCTGACACATAATCAATTAAAAGATTAGATCCCGACATTCGTCAAGAATGGAGTAAGTAAACATCCCGAACTTGTCCCATCAGACGGGTCAAGTTCTTGTATCTATTTCATCGGCACTGCAACTGGTTGTTCGGCCGGAGTTTTAAAAACAATATATTTATAGCCAAGAAAATCAATAAGCACGCCGACGATTGTGGCAATTAATTTGCCAATGTTTAACCACGCGCCCGGATTGATTCCAAACATCGGACTCAAGTAACTGGTGAAAGCAACAATTATAACGCTGTTAGCAATTAAGCCAATAATGGTGACTAGCGCAAACTTTGGCACATCCTTAAATAAATGTCCCTGGTCTTCGGCTTTCTTAAACACCCAAAGCTTATTCCAAAAATAACTATTACTCGCTGCCAAGAATGTGCCTGGAACATTGTATCCGCCAACCAATAGTCCGGCGGTAACGCCTGTGATCAAACTGGCCATGTTCAGGACGCCAAAATTTATGGCAGTGTTAAGCACACCAATTTCAGCGAACTTGGCGATCTGTAAAATAACCGGCACCATCTTGGCGATTTCCTTGGCAACCTTCAAGCCAACAATCCAACAAAACGCCAACACAACCGGCAGTCCTGCCAGAATGGCAACGTGGTCATAACCGATGTTAATGATGGTCGGGATCAAGAAAATACCAGAAAGCAACCCGGCAATTGCAGCTAATCCATAATCCTTAGAAGTAATCATTTTGTTTCGTTAATTTGAGGCTTTTTTATATTATACCCAAAAATAACTAAACCTTTAAGTCCTGGCTGACCCAGCCGTTGCCTGTGGTAAGTTCTTTTTGAAGGTGGCGAGGTTGTGGCACATCCCCGGATGTAGATGCATGCAGGTAGTACTTCCCTTTTGGAACCATCATAAAATATCGGCCGCGGAAATCCGACACCGCAAAGGTCACGCGGTTGTTGGCGAGATCAGTCAAATAGATTGGGGCCAGGGCCATTGGCAAACCGGTGGCGCTGTTTCTGATGATGCCAAACGGTTTTGGCCGGATCTTAAGCAGGCGAGCAATGGCAATGAACACAAACAGGACGATCAATCCAAAACTGATGACATCCGGCTGGGCAATATAGCCGGCGACCGTAAGCGGAAACGCGGCCCAAAATGAGAAATTCGAAAAAGTGATCAAGGCTTTCCTAAACAAAGCCCGGGGCGAAGTTCTGGTTTTGGCAATTGGATCCATCGGTAAATCTAAATTGGAGCTTTGCTGTGGATTGACCGTAATCATGCCGCCCAAATATATGTCCCCGAATGGCATGTTGGCCATATCGGCAAAAGTTTTTTGGGTTGGGAATTTATATTTTGGGTGCTCGGCAAAAAATTGAATTTTCTGCTCCGATCCGGCCAGGCCTCGCGGCGAAATCAAAAATGCATACCGCCCATCCGGGCCGGCAATGGTTGATTCCAAAATTTTTAATCTTTCATTTAAGACATTAACATGGGCATGTGGAATCGGCTGCAAAGTTTTGGAATCAAAAACCACGCCCCAAGGGTTTCGTTTACGGCGCAACCCCAGCGCTTCCATCAAAGCCAAAATCCAATACTTAAAATAATTAACGCTGTTCAAACCGCTAAGCAAATCAATCAAAGCAGAACCGGTGGTAATCAACGGCGTGATCAAAAGCAAAAACGTTATAAACCTCAAACTCATCGTCCCACCCGGTACCATCTCCAAAATTTCCTGGGTCGATTCCTGGACTTGGTCCGGGACAAAACCTTGGGTGAAATCAAACGCCCCGCCAGAACCTTCATCATCTGTATCAACACTGCCCCCGCCATTTGGTCGGTCGATAGGCGGAGGTGGCGGAGTAATACTTGGCGTTTCCGGATCAGATGGTCCTGGAGGAGTCACCGGTGGCGGTGGCGGCGGATCTGGTAATGGTTCGTTGGTTTCGGTATCGAATCGTGATGGGCCGCCGGAAGAAGAGTTGTCCAACAAGACAGCCTGTTCCTCGTCAGTGTCATTTGCATAAACAAAAACGGTATAAGTCCCTTCAACTGCTCCCGGCGGAATCACAACGGAAAATCCATGATCATCCGGATATCCAGTTACGTCATTAACATCCGGTCTTGGGTCATCGGCGACAATAACAATCGGATCAGAGTCAGGAGAAGTCGGGTCTTCAAAATAAATTTCAATCGTTACCGGTGCATCCGGATCGTTTGGATCCACGGCCCAACCAGTGATGACCGTGCCGCCATTTGTGCCATTCTCGTCAACGTGACCAATCGGATCGTCATTGCCTGGAGGGATAATTACTGGATCGTGGTCACAAATTACTGGCGGGGAAACATATAGGCTGTTGATGAACGCCCGGGTTGGCGTGACCAAATTACCGCTTTTGCCATTATTACCGATTAGATCAGCGTAGGCAGTTTGGAAACGGCGGACTGCATCACGGGTGTTGTCGCCGTAATACTCAACCTCGTGGCCCGGTGAACCAGCGCCACTTAGCGCGACCATGAATCCGTTATCGTTCAAAAACCTCTGCAAATATACAACCTGCGGATGTGTTTGCCGATGCGAAATGTTTTCGGAAAATGAAATTTCCGGCGGACGCAACTGTATCGGCGGATACGACACACAATCCGGTTCTGCAGGTGGAGGCGGCGGGATCACAACCGGCGGCGGCGGAGGTGGTGGTGGAGTTTCCGCTGCGGTCAGGACAATTGTATCCGACACAACTTGCGACGAAGAATTTATATTTTTATAAAAACGAACATAGACAGTATAAGTTCCCGGCTCACAGGTAGATGTGAACTCACAAATGTCCCAGGATATAGTTTCCTCATAATCCATTTGCTCGTATGGTGACAACAATGAATGATCTGAGATCCTGATGTAGTTGGCATCCGGTCCGCCGGACAAAGTTAAAGTTACATTCCTGGAATTGGTTGTTGTGTCGCCAGAATTTATCGTCACCCTAAAGCCACCGTTAGGCTCCTGCATACCATTATTATTGTTTCCTCCCCCGCCCCCGTCTGCTGCGGCAGAAGTTGTGGCGGAATCAGTAACCGCTGAAGTTTCTGTTCCGTCGCCATTGCGGGCTTTCACGGAAAAATTATAAAGCGTGGATGGTGACAACGAAGTAGACATCCACGATACACCGTCCGCGACCCAACCCGAATCTGTTGATGCTGTTGTGTTAGCGGCAAAAAATGCCGTACCGGCCGGGTTACTGTTGACGTTCCAAGTTGCCGTAATTTGAGAGGATGAATCAACAGTTAATATTAAGGCGCTTGGCGGATTGGCCAAAGTATATGCGCTGCTATTGGCAGAGTTGGCAGTATTGCCTGCTAAATCTGTGACTGTTACAAAGAAAGTGTACTGGACATTAACGCTTAATCCATTGCTGGCCCACGACGTACCGGCTTGCGCTCCAGAACTGGTCGCCGCGGTGGAGTTTTGAATATTATATGGTGCTGCTGCCAAACCAGATAAAGCATCCGAAGCACCGGCAACCGTTGCGGTTATCGATGATGTTGTAATTGTCCCTGTAGAAACTGTTCCTGCAGTTGGTGCGGCAGTATCAACCTTAAAGGCAATCGCGCCGCTATTGGCGGTCGAATAAGAAGATTCGGCAGCCGAATTATCAATGGCTTTTACTTGCCAATAGTAGCCGGAGCTGTCGGCCAAGGTTTGCCCGCCTGATCCTGTAGTATACGATCCACCGCCAGCCGCTTGGCCAACAGTAAACGAAAAACTTCCCTGCGCCGCCACGGCAGAAGTATAATCAACCACGACTGACGAAAAATCACTCGTGTCGTCGATTTGAATCCTAAAGCCGACAGTATCCGAACCATCTGGATCACTTAAACTGAAAGTCAGAGTTGGAGTGTTGTCATTCCCCCATGATCCATTGACGTATGAAGCAGGACCCAAAGATCCCGGCGCGTCCGGATTAGTGTTACAACCGATAAAGGTCCAAGCGTTATTGGAAGTGTTAGTCGAACTTTTGGCAGTGATGGTGCCAGCCTGGTCTGTGGCTGCCACGTCTGTGATGGTTGTGGTCCCGGATCCGGACCAGGTGCGCTGCGTTGGGCTGGAAGAAGATGAAATTGCAATCGCATCGGCGCCGCCGCAACCAACGCCGGAACCGTCCAAAGTAATTGTGCCGGAATTGCCGACGTCGCCAGCCAAAGAAATATCCCCCGTCCCGGTATTGCTCCAGGTGCCGCTCGATCCAATTGTGGTCGCACCTCCAGTGGTCAAATTAAAAGTTGCGCCCTGGTCAAAAGTTCCGGATGCGACTTCAAATGTCCCGCCCAAAACCAAAGCTGTGGCCTGCGTTAAACTGCTGCCCACGGTTTTATTGACCTTGAGCTTGGCCGAAAATGTTCCGGCCGTTTGGGTGATGGTCTTGTTGCTGCCGCCGGTAAATTCAAATGTTAAATTGGACCCGCCCATGGTATTGGTTGAAGCCATGGAAAAATTTCCACCGATAAACCATGTCTTGGCTGAACCAGGGTTAGTGACCGTTCCCAAAGTTCTGGTGAAATCTCCGGTCACAGTGCAGTCAGCGGCCAAGCCAAGCTCTCCGGCCAAGTTGGTTTTGTTCAATACGACCGAACCCAGTGTGGCTGTACCGCAAGTCAATGATGTATCTTCTGTGACTCCATCAAACGTAAAGGCAATTCCATTTGGCAGCAGGTTGCCAGTGTTATCCAGGTTGTTGCGAACACTCATAGTAGTAATCCCGGCCGGGAACGACCCGCCGGACAATGTCATGCTTCCATTCATGTCTATTGTCGTGCCGGACATTGTCACAACCGATCCGGTGTTCATTGTATAATTCGCATTTATGGTCCAGGTTCCAGTACCGACAGTTATGGTGCCATTGTTGGTAATGCTGGTCGAGCTAGACGTTGGACTGTTCCCAAGCGGCAAAGTACAGGTCGAACCGATGGTTAATCCCGTAGATGATAAAGACTGGCTAATTGCAGCAGATGCAAAAGTAACCGTACCGCAAGACAACGTACTCGATGTGCCAGCGCCAGCATCCAGGGTTAATGCAATTCCGTTCGGTAAAAGATTTGCGGTGTTTGTTAGACTCCCGGTTAAACTTAATGTTGCCAGTCCGGCCGGAAACACCCCGTCAGTTAAAGTCAGGCTACCATTTACATCCATGACTGTTCCACCCATGGTTAAGGTCGATCCGGTATTTTGGGTATAGCTCGCGTTTACTGTCCAAGTGCCAGTGCCGACGTTGATTGTGCCGTTATTTACAATTGAAAGCGAACTCGATGTCGGGCTGTTTCCAAGTGGCAAAGTACAGTTCGAACCAACTGTTAATCCAGTCGCAGACAAACTTTGGCTGATGACCACTGATGCAAAGGTTGCGGTGCCGCAAGAAAGCGTGCTGGTTGCACCTGCGCCACTGTCGATGGTCAGAGCAATGTCGTTTGGCAAAAGATTGGCCGTGTTAGTCAAGCTTCCAGTCAGGGTCATTGTCGTGATTCCGGCTGGGAATGATCCGCCGGATAAGGTCAAACTACCGTTCATATCCAAAGTTGTGCCGCCCATGGTCAAGGTCGATCCACCATTTTGCGTGTAACCCCCGGTAATTGTAAAAGTTCCAGTGCCGACGTTGATAGTTCCATTGTTGGTAATAAACCCTTGAGCCGTGGCGCTGTTTCCGAGTGGCAGAGTACAAGCCGAACCGATAGTCGTGGTCGCAACTGTTAGTGATCCGGTGATGGTCACGGCATTAAACGTCGCGCTATTACAGGCTATGGATTGGTTAACGCCATTGCCGGTATCAAAAAGGACAGTTCCACCATTTGCATTGAAGGTTGGACTGCCGCTGATTGTAAAATTATTGTTGATGGAAAAAGTTCCTGAGGTTGAAGTAAAAATTCCACCCGTAAGACTGAAGGTTCCATTAAGGTCGATGGTTTGTGTAGCGCCGGTAAACGTTCCTGTTGATTGTGAGTAACCAGAAGAACCAATCGTCAAGCTCCGCGCCTGTGTAATTGTCCCGCTATAACCAGTACTTATTGTTAATCCGCCGACCGAACCAGCAAACGACCCATCGATGCTGGCATTTGTTGTGGATGTGCTATCAAAAAATGCAATGTCTGAACCAGTGGGACAAGTATCCGCGCTCCAATTAGCACAAGTACTCCACAGGCCGTCAGTACTGTCGTTGTCCCATGTTCTTGTTGCTGCCCGCGCAGGCCGATCTATAATCAAAACGATCACGACCAAAAGAAAAAGCGCTACAGCTAGCGTAATTTTTTTAAAAATTGCTTTTGAGTGGGCTGCTTTCACAAAAAACTTATCCTAGCTTTGTAATTTTATCCCTCAATAATTTTATTTCAATAATTTTTAATAATTTTATAGTAAAACTATACCATATTTCGAGAGTTTTTTCAATTTCTCTCAAAAATAAAAAACACTCCCGCTTGGGAGTATTTTTTATTTCGGTCGGGTCATAAAGTAACCGCCGCCGTCTGTACCGCCGGAAGGACGGGATCGACGTGGAAAGCGTCTGGAATCTTCAAACCTTGGCTTACGGCCACCGGGTTTAAATTTGCTGCGGGGAAATCCTCCGCGTGACGGAAATTCTCGTCGCGGACGATGTCCTCTTGGTTCAGAACTTGAACTGGAAGTTGAAACGTCATTGGCTAATGGATGTTTTGGTTTGGCCAATGTCTGCTTAATCATTCTTTCGATTGAAAAAACATCGCGGCGTTGATCCGGTGTGGCCAAAGTGATTGCGCGGCCAACCATTCCGGCACGGCCAGTGCGGCCAATGCGATGGACATAGTCATCAGCAGTTGCTGGCAAATCGTAGTTGATAACTAACTCGATTCCCTTAACGTCGATGCCACGGGCGGCAATGTCGGTTGCAACTAAAACTCGGTAGCGCCCGATTTTAAACCCATCCAAAGCTTCACGTCGCTGACCTTGTGATCGGTTGGAATGAATTTCGGAAGAAGTGATTTTTAAATTTCGCAAATAACGGGCAACGTCACGGGCCTTATATTTGGTTCTGGTAAAAACTAAAACACTGCCCTTGAATTCTTCCAGCAATGATTTAAGCAAATCGTCTTTTTTATTCTTATCAATGAAAAATAATTCTTGTGTCACGGTTTCAACAGTTGATCGTGGTGGTGCGACTTCTACCCGCAACGGCAAAGACATGTAGGAATTGGCCAGTGCAATAATTTCCTGTGGCATGGTTGCGGAAAACAATAAAGTTTGGCGTTTCGACGGAACCTTGGCAATAATTTTTCTAATCTGCGGCTCAAAACCCATATCGAGCATGTGGTCGGCTTCGTCCAAAACCAAAATGCCGACATTGGACAAGCTCAAATGGCTGTTTTCCAAATGATCATTGAGGCGGCCAGGGGTAGCCACGACGATATGCGGATTTTGGCGCAACATCCGCAGTTGGTTGCGCATGGACTCGCCGCCAATCAAAACCGCAGTTTTTAATCCAAGACTGCCGCCGATTTTTTTGAGATTCTCATCTACTTGCAACGCCAATTCGCGGGTCGGCAACAAGATCAAACCCTTTTTGCCTTTGTTGCGAACGAGATATTGAATCATTGGTACGCCAAAAGCCAGGGTCTTCCCGGTGCCGGTTTGGGCAATGCCCATTAAGTCTTTACCTTCAATGGCAATTGGAATGGATTTCAACTGAATCGGTGTTGGAACCTTAAAATTATTTTTGGCTAAAATTTCCAAAAGCGTGGGAGCGATTCCCAAATTTCCAAAATTATTTTCTAATATTGTACTAGTCATTAGTGAGTCTAAGAATGAGGCATTTAGTATACCGGAATTTGCCGCTTAAGTCCAGCATGTGAGTACTTGAACTGGAAGCCCAGATGATTTAGAATATGGCAACGAGTTCTGTGACAAGCCCAAGGAGGGCGGATGAAACTTCTCGCGTTTTTCCTGCTCTTCGTTCTGAGCTTCACTTACCTCCTGTTGATCCTCATGGGTCGGCACACAAAGAAAGACGGAACAAATCTGGACCTGCACAAGGGACTGGCCACGTTCACGTGGATAATTGCCAGTATCTATATCCTGGCACTAGAAGCCCACTTCGCGATCGCCGGTGTTGCACGCACACGTGATGGATTGTTCTTCGTCCACCTCTACATCTTTGCATTCCCCTGGGTTGCAAGCTATCTGGCAATCCTCGCCTGGCTGACAGGTTCCGGAGGTCGCAAAAGATTCCATAGGTTCGCGGCTTACGGCAACGCTGTACTTTACCTCGGCATGGCCGTCACTGGCGGCCTACTCATCTATAGGTGGTAAACAATGCCAACGTTTCTAGTAGAAATCTGCAATGGCGTCAGGATTGAAACCACTTCAGATCCGATCCAGTGTTGCCGATCCGATGCAATCATTACCACTATCGACCGGAATCAGAACTGGAGCACGCAAACCGACCACGCGATTCAAATGGTCGCAGGATACGGATTCCACTGTAAGATTCGAAACAAACGGCAAAGCATGGTCGACCTCCAAGCCTACCTTGCCGAAGCACCGGGTAACAACCGAACCTTCACCAATGTAATCTTCGTAGTCGACCTAATGACGTCACCACTTCAGAAGGTCATTTACGCCGGCTTGGGGAAGGCAGACCAGGCAAGACTCAAAGTAGTCACAATACCGCGGTTAAGGGCAGACAGCAAAAAGATGCCCTTGCAAACTAAGTCCGCGGTTGAATCTCAACTTTCGTCGGGCGCGCTGGAGTATCTCTCCAAGAACAAAAAAACGAACCTGACTTCTATCAAATTCGTTTTCGACTGACTCTTATGGACCCTAGAGTATAAACAAGGGTCCTTTTTATTTAGAAAAGTTTTTTGCCAGATGCAGACCAGCGGTTGTACAGATAATATGCGACGTAAAGATAAAGTAGTCCGACAATAATGAATAAGGTTCGGTTGGAAGAAATGGACATGCCGATGTTGCGGCCGAACAATCCGGTGATCCCCAGATTGATACCCGAGATAACCATGATTGCAAACGCCGCGACGTCAAACGGTTTTTTGCTGGCAAACAATTTACGATGCTGTGACCATTCATATAATAAGTAACCGGATGCCAAACCGGAAATGATCCAGGATAAAACCAAAAGGGTTCTGGTTAATCCGGACGGAAACGGACCATAAGCGACCAGCGGTGGGATTCCTCCTATGAACAATGCCAATGCGGCAATGACCAAACGGGCTTCCGACCACAAAAAACTGAACTTTTCGATTTTGTTTCGTTGCATATGATTGAACATTAATGCTTGCGTTTATTATAGCAAGAATTATTGATTTCAGTATTTTAAATGCTATAATCAAATCGAATTGATAACAATTATATGAACCAAAACGATCAAATTTACGAGGAAGCGTTTGCGAGAAACAAAGGACTGATTAGTGATGAGGACCAGCAAAAATTAAAAAATGCCCGCGTGGCAATTGCCGGACTGGGTGCGGTTGGAGGCAGTTATGTCACAACCATGGCCCGTTTGGGCGTTGGTAAAATAAATATTGCGGATCTGGATATTTTTGAACGGGTTAATCGCAACCGCCAGGCCGGCGCTTTTGAATCGACTATTGGCCAGCCAAAAACATCAGTTATGGAAAAAATGGCCAAGGACATTTATCCGGGAATGGATGTAAGGATTTTTGATAAAGGAATTACACCGGAGAATATTGATGAATTTTTGGACGGTGTGGATGTCGTTTTAGACGGAATAGATTTTTTTCAATTTGATGCCCGACAAATGCTTTATCGAAAAGCCCGCGAAAGAAACCTTGCCGTGGTTGGTTCCGCCCCGCTGGGATTTGGGTCGAGCACAATAACCTTTGGCCCATCAGGCATTAGCTTCGATGAGTATTTTGATATCACTGATAAGCTGACGCCGGAAGAAAAACTTTTAAAATTCGGAATGGGCATGGGTCCTTCCCTATTGCAGCGTAGTTATTACCCTGTTAAAGTCGTAAATTTCAAGGACCACGCCGCACCATCGTCAATTCTTTCAATTGTTCTTGCCGCCAACCTCACCGGCACGCAAGCATTTAAAATTTTAACCGGCAAAGAATACACAACCGCACCAACTACAATCCATTTTGACCCTTATGTCCAACAATTACGAACTGTTGTACTAAAAAAAGGAAACGGAAGCTTTATTCAACGCCTAAAATTCTGGTACGTTAAGAAATATTTACTTTCCAAATAAGAAAGATTGACGCTAACTGCCACAAATGATATATTCAACGGCAGTTGGAAGGAGGGTATAGAAACATCATGCAAAAAACAGCAACCTGGACATACGCAATCACCTGCTACCTCTATCGTGGACTTTCAGTCCTTATAGGAAGGGCTCCAAGCATTCGCGGCAGAGAGAACATCCCTGCGGGCGGTTGCATTGTCGTTGCCAACCACCGCAGTATCATGGATCCATGGTGCATCTCCTGGTGTTTCACCATGAGCAACGGCATCAAGTGGATGGCAAAAATGGAATCGGTTGACCCCCGCGACTTTCAAAGACCGGGAGCCGGCTGGATCCGAAACTTCTTTCTGCTGATTGCAGGATGGTTTTCCGCCCAGATCGTCCGCGGATGTGACGTACTGCTCGTTGATCGCGAAGGTAAAGACCAGGCCCTTAATCTCAAATCGCTTGCTAGAGCCTCCAGGCTCTTGGAAAAGGGTGGGATTGTGGGGATCTTTCCCGAAGGCGGGATAGACAAAAAGAAGGCCGAAGGGTTCTTCGAAGGGTTTATCTCGTTAGCCAAACGAACTGAAATGCCGATCGTCCCGATCTACATCGACGGGAAACGAATCGTTATTGGCAAGCCAATCACTTTCGACCTCAAGTGCCACGAACTCAACAACCGGGCACGACTGGCTGCCGATGTCATGAGCCTCATCGATTCACTCCGAACCGAAGACAACGAGCGCATCAAGCAACTCGTCGCCTCTTTTGCTGGCGCCGGGTATTAACAAATCAGCGCAGTCCACTGTAACAAGGACTGCGCTGTATTCTTTCTACTATGTATATTTTAAAATCTTCGACAATCAATAACCTTGATAAGCCTCAACAACATACGGCAGGACAAGGACTCGCTAAGTTAGCATGTGCCACACTTGCCCAAACGAAACCATCGGAAGTGCAACTTTTTTATACAACGACTGGCCAACCTCATGCCAAAGTTAAAGACCGGACTTATTCGATTTCTATAGCTCATACCAAAAACTTAGTTGCTGCGTTAGCCGCAACATACTCGAAACGAATTGGACTGGATGTAGAATATCCCCGCTCGTTCTCAAATAAAATCCTTGCAGCCTTTTTAAACCAACCAGAAATAAAAATATTACGAGAATTATTTCCAAAAAACAAAAAATTGCGCGAAACCCTTGCCTGGTCCTGTAAAGAAGCATATCTTAAAGCAGCAGGCTTAGGTTTAAGGCAGCATCCTCTAAGTCTCAACATACAAATAAAAAACAAGACAAAATCTAAAATTACCGGAAAAATTTTGGATACAAAAAAAGGTCGGGAAGCATTTATCCAGGCCAAATTCACTTCTAAACAAATTATTGCAATTTCATATTATGACACTACCAAATAACCCCAAGGATTTTGTTTACAATTCAATTCACAAGGTTACCGGCAAACCAGTCGATTCGATCCAGCCTAACGACCTTCTGACCAGTTTAGTCACCGATTCCATTCAACTGTTCGAATTAATTCTGGAACTGGAAAACGCTTTTGCAATTGAACCGGATTACGATGAACTGGTAAAAATTCAAACCGTTCAGCAGGCTGTAGAATTCGTGGAAAAAATCTACGTAACTCAACCTACTCAATAAATTTTGGCGACTTGCGAACAGATGGCGGGCGGATTTCCGTTTTAGCATATCCAAGACGGACAAAAAATGTTATGACTTCGTCCTTTACCCCGAGTAGTTTGTAAACATTGCCGGTCACACGGTTGATTATAGACGCCTCCCAATTTGTAATACTTTCCGGAGAATTTCCTCGTAATCGAGAATACAAAAATAGCATGCTCGACATTGGTTGCAGAGAAATATCATAGTCGGTTGCAGCTAACCAGACCGACTGCAAGGCCCGTCCGGTTTCGACATAACTTTCCGCCCAATTATTATGGATGACAAAATAGCCCAACGCCGGGCTTTTTTCGTATATGTGTCGGCGCATCAGGTAACTTGTATATTCCAATCCGAACAAACGGAAAAATTTTGTGATCTTCCAACTCTTTAATATCCGCAATAAAAACTTCATCATCGGATTTCTGGTGATCGACCTAATGTGCATTCCGTCTTGGGTCCGTTTGAATTCGTCATCGGTCCACCGAATATTGTCGTAAAAATACTTGTGGAGTTCCTGGTTGTCCAAAATCATTTTATCCCCGACCGCCAGAAGATCGACAAGTTTTTTAACAAGGCTTCGGCTCTGGATCATTTCGAACCGGACAAAAGGAGGGCGCTGTCCCGCTTCTTGTATTGCCTGGTTCGCCCGTGCATCAATCCGGTGCTTCAAAAACGGCATGCGGTCAGTAAAACGTTTTTTGATTGATCGGATTGATTCCGGATCAGTCTTCGGCGCATCAGTAAATTCAATTCGCGAAATGTGCTTGTAGTCTTTGATATCGGGAAAAACCTTAACCTTCGATGCATAACCTTCCACTGCCGCCAGACGGACTATGTTTTCGATCAGTGCCCCGTGGCTGATATAGGTCGCATGCTGCTTAAAATCATACAAGGATGGAGTGGAAGAATCGTAGATGTCCACATAATTTTCCCCTAAACGAAAAGTCCACGGTTGTTGGTTATCTCCCGAAGGCGCGAAGACGGCATCTGCTAAAATTTTTCTGAAAATTTCCTGCATTGAGTAGGTGGGATTAGTGGTATAATTATAACATTATTTTTAAATTGCTCTTATGTACCGATATAGCGTGGCTAAATCACCAACAGACAAACAAGGAGTTTTTGCCCTGATCCGAAAAATTTATGGAATTGAAGGATATTTAACCGGCAACGGGAGTGCTTTTGATAAATATTTGTTGTTGGAAACTTCCATGGTCTTTCGCGGACTGGTAAACAACAAATTATTCGGGACAATTTCCGTGGTGACAGATTTAGGACACGGTTTGCCCATGGATATTCTTTATAAAAAGGAACTTGAGGCCTTGCGTCAGCAAGGTAAACTCTTAGCAGAGGTCACGCAGTTTGCTGTTGACCATGACATCATAAAGCAGGAAGACCTTTTTTTTAATTCCCTAAAGCAACTGACTACCGACCTTCCATTGTTTAAACTGGTTTTGGATTTTGCAGCGTTTAAAAATCTTGATTTTTTGTGCATAACAGTTAACCCCCGGCACGCCAAATTTTACCAATCCTTGGGGTTTGTTCAATTTGGCGAACTTAAATATTATGAGTCCGTTAACAATGCACCGGCACTATTGTATGTTCTGGATTTGCATGAATTCAAAAATAAAAAATTGCCCGGAATTTTCAAAACATTGTCCGCGCAGCCTGACTTTAGTTTATTTACTTAAGCTCGCTAAAAACGTGCTTGATGTGCTCGTAACAAACCTCGTAACCAGCATCATTTGGATGCGAGAGGTCGGTGAAAAAATACTTTTTCCTGTCGACAAGCAAAATGTTCGGGTCCTGATCGATCAACAAACAACCGTTACTGGCCGCGACCTTTTCAAAAACTTCATGGACGCGGGCGGCGCGATAGTTTAAAAAATCCCGTTCCAAAAAGGAGTATAAGGGCATATCACCGGTTTTGCTTGGAACCCAAAAAACAATTTGTTTCGATACTGGCTTGAGGTACTCAACTAATTCCTCAAGATTTTTTTTGATCTTTTTCAAACTGGAAAAAGTTACGATATCAATTCCCCCAACCATCAAGACCGCCAAATCATAGTGACCTAAATGCTGTTGTTTAAGGTGTTTAATTAACCCCCCAATGTTCAACCGGCTCACAGAATGATTTGTAATATCCGCAGTTGGCATGTCTCGGCCTAAAATTCCGACCAGGTTCCTTGTCGGGTCGGTAGCGCCAGTGCCGACTAAAAAACTATCGCCGGCAAATAAAATATGGCAACTCGGATTTTCTGGATGCTGGGAATAAGGTACAAGCGTTTTGCCCATTAATTTTTTTGGCGAGGCGTAAAAGACAATTCGACTGACTTCGAATAGTACCAGGCCTGCCAAAATTAGCAAAAAATAAATCATAATTTAATAGACCGGTTCTTTAACCTTGACCATGGCTTCACGCAAATGGACATACATTAACCTATAGCCTTCGTCGTTTGGGTGGTGTTTGTCCTTTGCATAATAACGGTTGCGGTCGCGTAAAAGCAAGTCACTATGCTCTTCCAAAAAATCGATGCCAAATTCCTTTGCAACGTGTTTAAAGACCCTGCGGACTTTTCGGGAACGGATATTCAAAATCCCAGAAAACGGCCAGTGATAAAGCGGAACCAGTCCAGTGTGACCAGGTATAACTAAAATTACTTTTTTACAGTGCCGCATGAGAATGGTTAAGAGCGAACTCAAATTTAATTCCAGGCGCGACAACGGCGTGTGGTTTATAATATCCATGCCCCCGACCATGACGATTGCAAGATTGTATCGTCCGAATTCTTCTTTATTTAGCAAATGTTTGACCAACTTGCCGGTGGTTATGCCGTTCTTAGAAAAATTCGAAATGTCTAATAACGGAAAATCCTTTGCCAACAAACCGGTAAAAGTTGTTTCTGGCACCGAAGCCCCAACTCCCACAGCATAACTATCCCCAACCACCAATATACTGTCTGTGGCATAGGCAGGATGATGCGAAAACGGCACTGGGAAGTGAGAAATGGCCCGGGTAATAATCATTAAATAGGCCAATCGAAACATTTCGACCAGCACTATCGGGGCAATTATCCAGAGTAAAACAATTTGTGTTTCAAGTGACATTTTTTGATTAAAATATTTCTTGCATCTATTCTTAATTCACATTAGTATTATTATAACATTTATTGATTAAACATGACGTATAGATACGGAATTGCACGCACAGAATCGGAAAAACGGGAAGCGGTTTCTTTAATCCGAAAAATTTTCAATCATGTTGGATATTTAAACGGTGACCAAAATGATTTCGAAAAATACTTACTTTTGGATACATCAAGAATTTTTAGCGCCTTTGTAAACGAAAAGTTATTTGGCACCATTTCTGTTGTTCCTGATTTAAATCAAGATCTGCCGATGGACATCCTTTACGGCCAAGAACTACAACCGTTTCGGCAGCAAGGGAAGCGTTTGGCCGAAGCCACCCAATTTGCTGTTGATCATGGAAAAGTTAAAGAGGAAGATCCAACTTTTAACTCGTTAAAACAACTCTCCGTTAATCTTCCACTTTTTAAGCTGATTTTAGATTTTGCCGCGTTCGCCAAGATTGATTGCATTTGTATTACCGTTAATCCTAAACATTCAAAGTTTTATGAGACAATAGGTTTTGTCCAAATCGGCGGATTAAAATATTATGCTCTCGTAAACAATGCGCCGGCCCTGGCATACATCCTCGACCTTGCTCAATTTAGAAATAGCAAATTGCCTGGAATGTTAAAATTGCTATCCGAACAGCCTGACCTTAGCTTGTTTACTTAACGATAATTAATTATGACTACTAAAACAAATTACATACTTCGCCCGGCAATCGCAAAACCACTAATTCATTGGTTTTACGACACTTATTGCAGCGCGGGAAATTTAGGAAAAAAATTTAAACAAAAAATTATTAAACTTGCTGGCATAAAAAATGGCGATACTGTTGTGGATATTGGTTGTGGCACCGGAGTTTTATTAATTGAAGCTCAAAAGCAATTTCCGCAGGCAAAATTTATCGGATTTGACCCGGAACAAGAAGCCAGCACAATCGCTAGGAAAAGAATGAGAAGATTAAGCATCCCAATTGTAGTTTTGGAAGATTGGGCCGAAGAACTTTGGATTGCAGATAATTCAGTAGATGTAGCACTTTCTACTTTAGTGCTTCACCACTTGCCAACTGATGCAAAAATCGAATCCCTTAAAGAAATGCACAGAATTCTTAAACCGGGCGGAAAAGTTATTATTTCCGATTTCGGGCCTGGCGGTTGGGGCCTGTTTCTGTTTGAGCACAGGGGTTACCTAAAAGATCACAGGCTAGGATTAATTCCCGAATTTCTCAAAAAATCAGGTTTTAAAAACGTTTCTGTCATCCATAAACATTCTAAAAAAATCGATATTATTCAAGGAGAAAAATAAATCGCCCGGTTGGGCGATTTATAATTTTCGCAAGCTTATAAAAAATGTGCTCCCTTTATTTTCTTCCGATGTAAACCAGGTTCTACCGCCATGGGATTCTATCACTTGCTTAATGTAATACAGACCGAGGCCGGTTCCCTTAACCGAACTTAACCTGGCATTACTGGCGCGGTAAAACCCACCAAATATTTTTTCCTGATCCGCCTTCGGGATACCAATACCTTGGTCAGCCACAGAAATTTGAACACTGCCGTTGATTTTTTTGACGATAATTTTCACCTGGCCTTTTGGTTTGGAATATTTGAGGGCATTGGAAATTATATTATTAATGACACGCTTAATTTTAACCTTGTCCCCTTTTACAGAAGCAGCTGTAACGGAGCTGACCAGTTCCACACCTCGATTACGCGCTTCCAGTTCAAAATTTTTGGCCGCATCGTCGACAACGCCGCCGAGATCGAAAACTTCCCAAGGATTAACTTTTTTGGCATTGACGGAATAAAGGTCCAGTAAGTCGTTAACAATCCCAATCATATTTTCGCTACTGTTCCGGATCAGCGCCAGCACGTCGTTTTGTTTCTTATCCAACTTGCCCGAAGTTCCCTTGATTAAAGTTTGCGCGGCCCAGGAAATGCCATTCAATGGCGAGCGGATTTCGTGCGACGCCAAGGATACCATTTCGGCATTCATGGTCATACGGACGATTTCTTTTTTTCGTGAGAACCAGTAGATTATCAAGATCACTAAAAGGAAAAGTGTGATCAGCGCTGACAACGCGGTGGCCAACCAAACAGCGCGCTGATGGCTTTCTGTTGAAATATCCATGCCTACAACGGCAACGACCTCATCAGTTGATGGGTCAGTGATAACACTCAATGCGGAAATCCAAGTTCCCCAACGGTCTGTGTAATCACTTTCCAGTAACGATTGTTTATTTTGGAACATCGCGCGCAATTGCGGACTGGCCTCAAAATAAACATCGCCCGGTGCTGAATAATCTTCAGAGTCTGGATCCTCCGAATCTAAATAGAAAAAGATTTGACCGTTATGTTGCCCAAGCGCGTAAATAAATCTCGTGTCATAGTTTTGCTGTTTGGCTTTTGTGAACTGCTCCTTGAGCATCTGATAAGTCGGGTTCTCTAAATCGTCCTCCGATCCTGTCAGCGCCTTAATATCAGCAGGCTTAACAAACTGAGCAATGGTGTTGGCGCGGGTCAACAACGAATTCTTATCCGACGCATCAACGGTATAGTAAACAAAAACAGTGGCTGCTGTTCCAATAATGAACACCAGTCCAATCAATAAACCCAAATATTCTGAATTGTATTTGCCAAAGTTTTGTTTCATTCCTACCTTTTCTATACCATAATCATATCAGAAAAAAACTCTCACTGAAATCTGAGAAATTTCACATTTTAGGATGATTCCGTTACTATGGAGTTGCAGGGTTCCTTGGTCTGTGTTTTGTTGTCAGTTGGAAAAGGACTTTGGGACCCTGCCTATCCAATCGGAGGATTGATGAAACGATACAGCGACGTTGACTTGTTAATGCAAGGATCGTACCAAAAACTGGAGTTGCTGGTTGCACTTGAAACCGAGCTCAACCAAATATCTTGGCCGAGCCTCCTCAAATTCTTCAACATTAGTTTTAAGCTTCGATCGAGTGGCATTTGCGTGATCAACTGCATATTCCACCAGGATCGAAGACCCTCACTGTTTCTGAAACCGAATTCTGGCTGGTACAAATGCTACGGCTGCCAGGAGGAAGGAAGCAAACTCGAGTTTCTTCAACACATGTTGTTCGACGAGGCAGAGGTCTCAAATAACATGCTCGAAGAATCACTGGAAATTGTCGATCGCATCCCTCGGATGCCCATCGAAGGTCAGCTCTCCCTGCCAATATAAAAAGACTGCACTCGCAACGATTGCAGTCTTTTTACGTTTTTACATTCCCAAAAATTGTAGAAGTTTATGGACCAGAAAGGCTGGCCAGACGATTGCTTTTAAGACCCCCACTACACCATCCCCGAATCCGGTTGCGGTTTGGATGTAATATACTACCGCACCAAGGAAACCTAAACCATAAACCCCGCCCCCGACCCCGCCATGCTTTGACATAGATATAAAATTAATTAATTAGGTTTTTTATTTTCATCAGCAAAATCAATTTCATGCATTCGGTTGTAATTTTCTAAAGTTGCCCGTTCAATTTCTACAACCTCGTCGTTGGACGGAAATTCGACATCAACTGCGGCACAAAACTGTTTTATCTCATCTACACTTTTTAATTCTCGTAAACTCGTCTTAAAATTGATATACATTCTATCCTTTTCGGAGAATGGCACGTTTTCGTCTTTAAGCTCAAGTGTGAATCTTTCCTGTTCGCGCTCAAGATAATCCGGATACTTTTTAACAGCAACCCGATCTGTAAGCAAGTCAAGAAAAATCTCTTGGAATTGGGGATCAGTTTTAAGCCGTTCGAAATCCATATATTCCAATGGCTCTTTTCGATTTTCGTTCATATGTCTAATGATAACAAAAAGCACTAGCTTTCACTAGTGCTTTTATTTGCGGTTAGTTACCCGTTGGAATCTTGATTGACGACATGTCCATGAAAGTGATGTTGGCAGGTAATGCAAACTTGGTTGCATCAACAGTCCAGCCACTACAGTTATAATCAACTTCCTTGTTTACATCAACATTTTGGTTTGACCCGGCCGAACCGGATGCCGATTTCGCAGTTGAGAACTTGAAGCCATTGGTCTGGCCATCAACCCAACCATAATAGGTATTGTCCTGGATAATCGCGTGCGAACTGGCACTGACTCCGTTGGTGACCGAAGTAATATCCATTCGGGCCTTACCATTGGCAGTGTAAACAGTTCCCTGTGACTGACCTTCGCTATAAGTGCATTGCTGCGCGTTCATGCCCAACAAACCCTTAAGTGAGTTCTTCTGCGTGCCGGTTTGGGTGTCCGTATCGTTCGAACTGTCGTTTTGGGATGTTGGCTGCGTGTTTGATTCCTCGTTCTTCGGACCTTTATTTGCCATGGCAAAATAAACCACAAGAGCAATGACCACAATCGCACCGATGATGCCTAAAGTTTTGTTCATATGCTTTAGTTAATGACTTAATTATATTGTCAGCAAGTTACCAAATAACAATTGCTGCCGCTACTGTTATAATCTACAAACAAAAAACCGCTCCGTAAAGGGCGGCTCGTTGCAAGTATTACCTTGACCTGGTCGATGTGGTCCTAAAATCCAGTAGTCTTACAGATGCACGGCGTTTGGAATTAGCATTTGAGGACATATAGATTTTTGATTGGTAAATTGTGATATCCCAGGAGGCATTCCACCATTGTTCGAATCCCCAATCAGTTCCCTGAAGCGTCCCGGACAAACTAAACCGCTTTGCCTGCGGCCCGCCGGACAATGGCACAGTCACAATTTGTGGCCGCGATCGACGGCTGCTGGCTCGGGAAATACTCACACGCACCCCGCCCATGTGTGCAGAATCATACGAATCGAATTCTTCTGTCATATCCCCGTCCTCATCAAAAACTTTAACTGTTGGCGGCATTCCAGGTCCGGGAGCGGTGACAATATAAACGTCATCCCCATTGGCATAGGCTGCAATATCAACCCCGCCGGCAAAAGCCCCGTCGTAAGCAAAAAATGTCAGCACTTCCGTGCCATCTGGTTTGAACGCACGAATGTGCGGCCCGCCGCCCTTACCAGGGGCAGTAATAATTTCGGCTTTGTCGTCATCATCAATATCGGCGGTGGTAACATTTACCCCGCCCAGGAACTTCGGGTCATAGGCCATAAACTCGCCGGTTTTTTCACCCGCGGAATTGAAAATCTTTACTAGCGGCTGGCTCTTGCTGGCCGGTGCGGTAATGATTTCATTCTTACCATCATCATCCAAATCGCCCACTGCCACATCGACTCCGCCGGTCATTTTCATATCGTAAGCAAAAAAATCTCGGACAATTGTTCCGTTTTCATTCATAACTTTTACGTGCGGTCCGCCGCCAGGTCCGGCGCCAATAACAATTTCGGTTCCAGAATCTGAATCTAAATTTCCCGCGGCAATGAACGCCCCGCCTTCGAATCCGCCGAACGGCAAGATTTCATCGTCCTGGATTGGCCTCTCAATTGGCGTGGTAATTTTCGTTGCGGCCTTCAAACTATTATATGGACTGATTGGACTGCGGTCTGGCCTGCGGATTTCAAAATGCAGATGCGCGGTGGTGGTTTCTGCATTACCCGAATCACCCATCCAGCCAATCAATTGACCAGCCACGACCTCCATGCCGTCATTAACGTCTGGAGCATAAGCGAACATACCGTCGCCAGTCCCATCATCGGTACCCGGATGGTCATTGTTAATGTGCAAATAATGGTAGGTGTAGTCGTCTTCGTCGCGAATGGTCACGGAATAGCCCCAGGTCTCTTGCGGATAACTAACATTCACGCGTCCGTCCACAGCCGCAACCAATGGCAACATTTTCTTGCCCATCAGGTCATTGCCTTCGTGGGAACGTGCCCCACCATCTCGCGGTGCGCCAAAATCATCATAATAAGTCACGGTACCGATTACCGGAAAAATAATCTTTCTGGTTTCCCATGTTGCCGCTTTTATTTCTAACGGAACCACGAACATGGACAAGAGTACAAATAAAACTGTAACTTTGCTGAGCAATTTAAATATTTTCATATGTTGTTCATGGTAGCACACCAAAAAATAATATTGAATAAATAAACTGACTAAAAAATTTCTGCTATAATCTCAATACCATAAGGAGGATTATGGAATTTACAGAGGCGGATCTGGGCCAAGCCACAGACGTGCAATTGGCATCCATGCTTTTGCACCAACTGTATATCTTGTATGACGCGGGTGGAATATCCAACGACCGGTCCATAAAATCTGGACTCCTGGAAAGGGCCCGGTCCTTATTTCAAGAGTCGTGCTATTTTCACGATTCTTCCGCAGCGCTGCTTGAAGAAGTCGATCGAAGAGAACAGGAACCAAGACAACTGTATTTGTTTACTCGTCCTTCAGGCATCACTAAAATGCTGGACTTTGAGCTAGCGGTCGTTATGCTCAATGCCCTTAAACACCTGATTGAACATAACCCTTCTGTTCCGCGGTTCGAAGTCATGTTGCTCCTAAAGGCCCTGTCGCTCTTGCCACAGCTGACAGACTCAATCCATTACGGCAACTTCTTACTCATCGCCGAGGCCAATCGCCGGAGGTGGTTAAAAAATAAAATGAGCTACGAGTACATGCAATCAATGGGATACGGCCACTTGCCTCCCTTCCAGTACCCACAACAGGGCTAATTTGCAAAAAGTTAGCTCTGTTTTTTTTATAAACAAAAACCGCCCCGTTAGGAGCGGTTTCTAAAAAGCGTTAAGCCTTTTTTACGTTTGCTGCAGCAGGACCTTTTTGGGAATCCTGGACATCAAAAGTAACTTGATCACCTTCTTTGATCTCGTCAAAAGTGACGTCGACCAAAGAATTGCTGTGGAAAAATAAATCC